>CAMYNC010000202.1 GCA_947259685.1 uncultured Desulfuromonadales bacterium
TTAAGGGGTCAGCCCTTCACTCTTGACAGGTTTTGTGGAAAAACAAGGTTGGATGGTCTTCCGAATGGGGGCGGGTACTTATTAATGGATTGTATCTAGCAGTAAGAGACCTTTTTCACCACTGAGGACAGATTTCTCTGTGCTCTCCGCGTTCTCAAATGAGCGAAGCGAACGGAGGGTAGCGTAATTTTTTATTCAGGAGGGGGAGCATTGAGAAAAAGCCACGTAGTTTCCAGTCTGTTTCCATTGTTGACATGGTACGGCAATGACGTATAATGATTGTGCTCTGACCTTCATTGAATCGCCGCTTTTTTCAAAACAGGTTTACGATTATCTGGACGATGAAGAATATGCGTCATTTCAGGTGAAATTTGGCTGCTGCTGATTTATGCAAAGGGTGCAGTAGATAGCATTCCGGGGCATATCCTCAAAGCACTGAAAAAGGAGATGGAAGATGCCGATCGATGAAAAAGAGCTTCTCAAGCGGGATGCTGAGCGCAACATTGGCGATGAATTACTCCAGGCTATTCGGGATATCAAGTCAGGTAAGACAGGTCGGGTATCTACCGTTGAAGTGTCACCTGTCGCAGAAGCCAGACATAAGGTCGGCCTTTCTCAGCAGGAATTTGCGAAACTTCTCGGTGTTTCACCGCGCACCTTACAAGAGTGGGAGCAGGGCCGTCGCCAACCATCAGGCGCAGCAAAATCCTTGATTATGATCGCCATCAAACATCCTGAAATTCTCAAAGAAGTCCTGGCTGCGTGAATGTAAACCAGCTCTAGCCGAGGATGAACGCTGGTAAACAGGGGTCAGCCCTTCAGGCTTGACAAAAACGGCAAAATTCCTGGTAGGCAATGGAAAGCTGAACCCAATGGGACGCTGATTTACGCTGAAAGGGCAGGATTTAAAGATTTTTTTTTGCCGCCGATGAAAGCCGATAGACACGGACAAGGCCTAAACCCAATGAACAAGACCCCGATGCTTTTGGTTTAACTCTCTGATTTTCTCTGTGGCCCCAAAAGTTTTATTATTTTAAAAGTTCAGGCGACCGAAAGTTTGCAGCCCAAGACAAGAGGTCACTACCGATAGACCTGTTTGCGGTGTGCGATACGCAGGACCAGGATCAGCACTTCTCTTTCTTTGATTTCGTAGATGACACGGTAGTTGCCACTTCGAATTCGACGGAGGCCCGTAAGTTCTCCTTTAAGAACTTTGCCGATGTGTGGGTTCTCCGTGAGTTGGTCGATTGCTGAGACAATTCGGATTCGTTCCTTTTTGTCGAGACTTTGCAGCTCTTTGAACGCACTTTTCTTAATCTTCAGAGAGTAGGGCACGTTTTGCATCCTCCCAATCGAGTGTTTCATCGGTAGGATCCTGAAGCCTTTCGATGGCAACCGAAAGATCAACAAAATCTTCCAGGTAGGCTTCAATTGCCTGACGAATCACATCTGCCCGAGAGCGGTGAAGGGTTTGAGCTGCCTTGTCGAGAGCCGAAACAAGTGTGTCTGGGAGTCGTGCAGTAATCTGGGACATATAAACCTCCGCAACGTGTAATGTCATTGACATTATAGTGAGGTCGATGAGGATGCGCAAGCTGGGAATGCCTAAAGGGCCAGGATTTCCACTTGACAAGGACTGTCAAATCCCTGGTTAGCAATGGAAATGGGACGCTGATTTACATCTCTTTCAACAGGGAGATACAGGATGAAACCAGTTAAGCCAAACCCTTGAAGTTAAACCAAACTTCGAATAGGAAAGCCTGGTTGTGCGCTTCAGTCAAGTGGATGAGTCTATCTGGCAGACACCGAAAGGCATTCTTACAGGGATGGGCAGGATGGCCAGGATAAAGACCAAATTCCAGGGGGGTTCTGACTTCAATCCTGTATCTCCTGCATCTCCTGCATATCCCTGTGAATACAATTGGTTTGGAGTTTTGTCCAAAGATCCTCTCTATGCCCTCTCCGACTCGAGGGAGAGGAGCGAACGGGCGGGAGAAAGCCTTAAAGACCTTATCACGCTGAGCCGCAGAGAACGCCGAGAAACCCGACAAGGCTCTTTCAACAGGGAAATACAGGATATGTAGGATGAAACCAGTCAAACCAAACATTATTGGACGCTTATTTACGCTGAAAGGGCATGATTTAAAGTCAAAGGCGGGAGCAAAGAGAAGCAACGGGGTCAGCCATTCACACGTGACAAAAATGGCAAAATGCTTTGTTGACAATGGAAACCAAAGCCCAATTGGACACTGATTGGCGCTGAAAAGGCATGATTTAAATCACAGGCTAAAATATATTCTGGTGATAATTCTGACCTTTTCTTGGGGTAGGGCTAATTGTCAATATGATTGACAATTAGCCGAAGTTTCGCTAACCTCCCTTTTATGTTCATCAAAAGAACCGCCGAAAAGACATTCCAAGTCCTGTTGCGACAGTATCCGAGTGTTGCAGTGACTGGTCCTCGCCAATCAGGGAAAACGACTCTGGTTCGTCATGCGTGTCCTGATAAACCTTATGTGCTGCTGGAAGATCTTGATACGCGACAGTTCGCCCAAGACGATCCGCGAGGTTTTCTAGGCCAGTATCCTGACGGGGCCATTTTCGACGAAGTTCAGCGATGCCCTGATCTGTTCTCTTACCTGCAGGGGATTGCCGACCGTGATCGGCGTTCCGGCTTGTTTGTTCTGACCGGTTCTCAGCAATTCGGTCTCAGGTCCGGTATCAGCCAAACGCTTGCAGGACGCGTGGCCCTGTTGTCGTTGCTTCCATTTTCGCTTAACGCACTGGATGGTTCTGACCAGGTGCCTGGTAGCCTGTCTGAATTGCTGTGGAAGGGATGTTACCCGCCGCTGTATGATCGCGGTTACGATCCGGGGCCCTGGTGTGGCAATTACGTGCGCACCTACATCGAGCGCGATGTCCGCCAGATGATCAATGTGCGTGACCTGTCGACATTTCAACGGTTCCTGCGCTTGTGCGCCGGTCGCACCGGACAGCTTGTCAATTTGTCTAGCCTGGCCGGTGATTGCGGCATCACGCACAACACAGCCAAGGCGTGGATCTCGGTGCTGGAAGCCAGCTATATTATTTATCTGCTACAGCCTCATTATCAGAATTTCAATAAGCGCCTGGTCAAAACGCCCAAGCTCTATTTCCTGGATACCGGGTTAGCGGTCTGGTTGCTTGGGATTCATGATCCGGCACAATTGCTGTTACATCCCCTGTACGGACCTTTATTCGAATCTTTTGTGGTCAGCGAATTCCTGAAGGCACGTCTACATACTGGTCTTGAATCGAACCTCTACTTCTGGCGTGACCGCTCCGGTCATGAAGTTGATCTTCTCGTTGACGAAGGGCGTCGGATCCTGCCCGTTGAAGTGAAGGCAGGGCAAACGGTTGCTGCCGATTTCTTGAAACCGATTAAGCGCTGGCAGGAACTGGCCGGTGAGGCAGCAGGGCCGGCAATGTTGATCTATGGCGGGATAGAGCAACAGGAGAGGTCAGATTGCTCAGTTATCCCTTGGCGGCAGTTGGCCCGTGCATGCAACAAACTTTAGTGTCGAGCTGGCGGAGTTGAGGAAGCAGCCCTGCATTCCTGTGAATCTCCTCAGCAGGAAACACTAAAACCACATTGGACGCTGATTTGCGCTGAAAAGGCATGATTTAAAATCAAAGGCTGGAGCAAAGGCTTAAAGTCAAAGGCCCGAAAGAATTCTGGTTTTATGTGTTTTATTCTAATCAGCGGCTATCAGAGCTTGCCTTAAGGGGTCAGCCCTTCACACTTGACAGGGTTGGCAAAAATGCTAGTCTGGGAATTATCTTAAACCGAAAAAGAGGATTCCCATGGCACGCCCCTTGCGCATTCAATATCCGGGCGCTTTTTATCACGTGACCTCACGCGGGAATGAACGCAAGGATATCTATAAAACTCCTAGCGATCGGCAACGATTTCTGGCTTATTTGGAGTCCGCTTCTGAGAGCTATGGCGCCAAGATTCATGCCTACTGCTTGATGTCCAATCATTACCACCTGCTGATCGAAACCCCTTTGGGGAATCTTTCCCGCATCATGGGTCACATCAACGGTGCTTACACAACCTACTTCAATACCAAGAGAAAACGCTCAGGGCACCTTTTCCAGGGACGTTACAAATCCATACTGGTAGAGGTAGATGCTTACGCCACTGAGCTCTCTGCCTATATTCACTTGAATCCGCTACGCGCCGGGATCGTTTCTCGCCCCGAGGAATTTTTCTGGTCAAGTTATCGCGCCTACATTGGTGAAATCGTTCCACCGCATTGGCTCAAAACCGATCTGGTGCTCAACCTGTTCACCCCAAACAAGCTAACAGCGCATACTCTGTATCGAAAGTTTGTCGAGGAGCGGCTCGGTCAGGAGGCACAAAATCACCTGGCGGTAACCGTCGGTGCGACATTTTTGGGGAGTGACGCTTTTATCAGGGACGTGGCGGAAAAACATTTTTCACGCGAACAGCAAGAATCAAACCCCTCTCCTGTGCTTATCGGGAGCTGGAACCCATCCATCGACCGGATTGTCGCCGCAGTCGATTCCGCTTTTGCCGGAGACGCCAAGGAGGTTCGAAAGGCTGCAATCTATCTTTGCCACAAACTCTCCGGGACAACTCTGCGGGAGATCGGCAGGTATTTCGGACTTGGCGAGTCGGGAGTGTCTCAGGCCTGTCGACGTTATGAAGCCACCCTTGAGCAGGATCGCCACTTGAAACGGAAGCTGGTTTCACTGAAGGAGGAACTGCAGGCTGAGCGAAGTGAGAGGGCAGAGGGGAGAGGGCAGAGGGGAGGGCCTGAGCTTCTGGAAAAGAAAATCACCGAGGTGCTGAAGGGTTTCCCGCAAGTGGTGTTCACGACTCTGTTCGGTTCTGCGGCCAAGGGCCGAATGACAGAGCAGAGCGATGTGGATATTGCTGTCGCTGCGCAGGAAAAACTCTCGGCCGAAAGCCGTGGGCAACTTGCCGTCGCGCTTTCATGCGCCCTTGAAAGGGAGGTGGACCTCATCGATCTTCAGGCGGTTTCCGGGCTTATTCTGGAGCAGGCGCTTGGCACCGGGAAAATCGTGAAAAATGCCGACCATGATCTTTATTCCAGGCTGCTGAAACGGCTGTGGTACAACCAGGCGGACATGATGCCCTACTACCGACGGATACTTGAACAGAGGAGCAGGCGATGGCTTCAACAATAATGCTGGCCAAACTGGACTCTCTGCAGCGCTGCCTGTCCCGCATCGAATCCAAAACCCCTGCGAGCGTCGAAGTTCTGGAGGCGGATCTGGATATCCAGGATATCATCACCCTGAATCTGACCCGGGCCGTCCAGATCTGCGTGGATATTGCCACCCATGTTATTGCCGACTTGAATACGCCTCCCCCGACTTCCATGGCCGAGTGCTTTGATCGATTGCACCACTTGAAGGTTATTTCGGACGCCACCAGTGTGCGCATGAAAAAAGCTGTTGGTTTTCGTAATGTCTCTGTTCATGAATATCAAAAGATCGACTGGCTGATTGTCTACAAAATTGTCACCGAACATTTGGGTGATTTTAAGGACTTTGCCCGGCAGGTGCATGCATGGCCGAAGTAACTTTGTGTGAAGCATATCGGGTCAGCTCTTCACGCTTGACAAAAA
>CAMYNC010000203.1 GCA_947259685.1 uncultured Desulfuromonadales bacterium
AATGCCTCGCGAGCCAGAAGCCGGAAGACGGTGGCTGGGATCAACTGCTGGCGAGCCTGGCAAACCTGTACGTCGGCGGAATGGCAATCGACTGGGCTGGCTTCGAGCGTGGATACATCCGACATCGGGTCAGCTTGCCAACCTACCCGTTTCAGAGACAGCGTTACTGGATTACAGAAACCGGCACCAAAGGTTCAGTTTCTCCATCTGCGTCGCTGTCCGTCGATGCTGACAAGACGGGCTCAAAAGTGCACTAAAAGTCGAAAATCGTGAGCTGCCTCGACGAAATCGAGCATCTTACAGAGGAAGATGTAGGGTCACGCCTGCGCCTGTTCGATTCCAAAGATATTAACCCGGATCAGGCGGGCACATTTGCGGAAATTCAGTCACGCCTTGGAGGCATGTCAGCTTCCAGGCGAGAGCTGTTTATCAGGCTGCTGGATATAGAATTGCAACAACGAAACAATAAGAGCAATAACGGTTCAAGAGGCAGCATAATCTCGGATACCGAGCTGGACCAGTTGTCCGAAAGCGAGGCAGAGGCGCTGCTGCTCAAGAAACTCGAAAGTCTCAAATACTAAGAAGTCGAAAGGAAGAATAAATGAAAGAAGACCAACCGACGGAAATCTCCCCTCTCAAGCGAGCACTTCGTGCGGTCGAGGAAATGCAGGCGAAGCTCGATTCCATCGAGTACGCCAGGCGTGAACCTGTGGCGGTGATCGGCATGGGATGCCGCTTTCCGGGCGCGGCCAACACCCCCGAAAAATTCTGGGAAATCCTGCAAAATGGCGTGGATGCGGTAACCGATGTGCCTGCAGACCGTTGGGACACAGATGCCTATTATGATCCGGATCCAGCGGCGCCCGGGAAAACCAATATGAGGCAGGGTGGATTCATCGAGAACATCTATGACTTCGATCCTCAGTTCTTCGGAATGTCGGCAAACGCCGCGCGTGTTTGCGACCCGAACGCCGCATTGAAATCCGGCAACTCCGCTGCGGCGATGCTTTGGGCGGCGTGACCTTCCAGGTTCAGGTGCCGATGCCGGCGCACTGCGACTGGGACTTCCCACCGACAGATACGCGTTTCCGACCTGAGCTTTTGGACCAGACCAAAGAGGATGACGCATGCCCCCCATCCGGTGGCCAAAAAGCTAAGGTAAAGAAGCTGCTCTACGACTGCTACGGCGATTTCGAAGGTTGCGTGTTGGACTTCTGTGGCGTCTGTTTGCGCTGCCATGCAAGCGAGCCCGCCGTTGAATCGGTGTTGCTGAAAGCGTTTCGAAATCGATGGACAGTGATGGTAGAACTCGATTCCGACGGTTGGATCCGCGGCATTGCGCTGGTCGCTTGACCTGTGTCTACCAGAAACTTCGTACCTACTGACAACGTTCACTCTATTGCCACGGCCATCGTAAGGTAGACGACATGAAAACCATCGTCGTCCCTGCTCTGCCTAGCGTCCTGTGCGGTTAGTCCTTTCAGTCAAATCTGAGCTATTTTTGTCGCGGCCAAGGCGCGGAAATGCAGGTCTAACAAAAGCTAAGCCGAATTGACGCAACGCCGGCAGCGGGGAAAAGAGCCGGAATAAGCGGAAGGAATTAACCGCACGAAAGGACAGTGGGAGGACAGTGGGGACACTCCCCATATTTTTCTTGCACCTCCTTTTCAGCCTGCCTTACTATCCCTGCATGCCTAGAATCGCACGCATCGTCGCCCCCGGCTACCCGCATCACATCACCCAGCGCGGCAATAACCGAGCAACTGTCTTCTTCGATGACGAAGACCGCCTGACCTATCTTGTGTTGCTCTCCGGTTATGCAGAAAAGCACGCCCTGAGAATTCAGGCCTACTGCCTCATGGACAACCATGTACACCTGCTGGCAATTCCGGCGACCGAAACCGCACTGGCACGGGGTGTCGGACTAACCAATCAGGTCTATACCCAATACCTAAATCGCAAACTGAAACAGTCCGGCCGAATCTGGCAGAACCGTTTCTTCTCCTGTGTGATCGATAACAATCAGTACCTCTGGGCAGTGGTGCGTTATATTGAGCGCAATCCCTTAAAGGCCGGCCTTGCAGAGAGAGTGGAGGACTACCGATGGTCGAGCGCCAAAGCCCACTTGGCCGGCACTGAAGATCCGCTGCTGGGGGCCTCATGGCTTGAACCAGGGGAGCGGAAAGACTATTCGGATTTCGTGCACAAGAGCGACGAAGAGACCGATAATGCTATCCGCCAAGCTACGCGAACCGGCCGGCCTTTAGGTTCGGTTGAATTCATCGAGGAATTGGAATATCAACTGAAACAGTCCCTGCGGCCGAAAAAGCCGGGACGGCCTAGAAAAAAACCAGGGAAGTGTCCCTGATTTCCCTTCAGCAGCTTGGTAAATCTTTTGATTCTCTCAATCATATTGAACAGGTTGCCCTGGTGGTGGCTGCGGTAGAAAACACCGTAACCCATCAACGTCTGTGCTCTCTTGGGAGCACCCATCCCGCCGATTCCAGTCGCTGTTTACAAGGGCTGGTGGCGCGGGGCTTTCTGGAGCAGACGGGTAGCAGCCGTGGAGCTGTGTACCATTTGTCTGGCACTCAGATTCCAGGACCGGAGGATGTGTTCGACTCCCAGAATTTGGAGATGAGCTCCCTGAATTTAAAGGCGAGCTCCCCGAATTTGGATGGAGACCCTCAGAATTTAGATGGGGACTCCCCGAATAAAGAAAGAGACAATCTGGGCCGACTGATCTCCGATCGTCATGCATTGCCCTTTGTGGAGGATTTGAAATGCCTGACGCCAGGGTATCTGGAGACCCTGCATAGTATAGCTGCTGAACCTAGAACGAAAAAGAAAGTCCCCCGGGAAGTGATGCAGGAAGTTTTACTCAAACTTCTTGATGGGCAGTTTGTGACCATCAGCTGCCTGGCGAAACTGGTCAGCAGAGACCCGGAAACTTTGCGAGGCCAGTACCTGAGTGCAATGGTAAAAAGTGGGGAGTTAGAGATCGCTTTTCCCAGGACGCCCAACGATTTACGCCAGGCTTACACCAAGGGATCGACATGATCCGATTCCACTGCACTAAAAAAAGTAGCTTGCCAAGCTTTTGGAGATCACCGAGGGGTAGAAATTTTGTCGATCACCCATGAAAACCTAGGCTGCTTGACGATCACATAGGCAAGAATATGATCAACAAGCTGTTTTGCTGTGCATAGCCGATCGACAAGCATACACAGCCCCGGAGGGAGAAACTTGTCAATGAAGTTCACCGAGGAAAAACTGGAGCAGGCGATCATCGCCCTCCTGGGTGATCAGGGTTACCTGCACCAAAAGGCGAGCCTTTGGCGGATTAAGAGATGACTGAAATGCTGACATTATTCATCAACGTTTTTCTCAAGATATTCATCATTCTGACGCCTTTTTTCGTTATCTCAGCCTTTCTTGCCCTGACCAAGGATGTGCCGCAAACTGAGCGGCAAAAAATTGCCATTAAAATCACTCTTTCGGTCATCCTGACCTGCTTTGCCCTGTTTCTGTTCGGCGGCTACATCTTTGCCCTGTTTGGCATCACCCTGGATGCCTTCCGCATCGGCGCCGGGGCGATTCTGTTTCTCTCGGCGGTTTCTATGATCCAGGGCAAGGCCACTGTCTCTCCTCAGGAATCGAAGGAGGATGTGGCGGTGGTTCCACTGGCGATCCCGATCACTGTTGGTCCCGGGACCATCGGTGCGCTGCTGGTCATGGGCGCTGGATTGAAAACCGTTGGTGAAAAGATCACCGCCAGTCTGGCGCTGCTGTGCGCCGTGCTGGCGGTTGGTGGACTGCTGATCGCCGCCGGGAGGTTGGAGAAGTTTCTTGGCCAGCAGGGGCTGACGATTCTGACCAAATTAACCGGATTGTTCGTGTCGGCCATCGCCGCGCAGATCTTTTTTACCGGCCTGAAAAACTTCCTCAGCTGAAAATTTGGCCAAGCCGGTCCGCGGCATGCCAGTGCTGGTCCGGTTGCTTTGGCTTTCCAGAAAGGCGCCCTCTTCCTATCCGAAACCAGATCTGGAATGATAAAATCAAAATATAGAAAAGAGAACCGAGGGACACTCCTGCCCTTATTTACTTCACCCGGAAAGAAAAGGGGAGCGGTTATGGGCAAGGTCTATGAATGTAGCTTCTGTGGCGTGGTTTCTGCCGCGAGTGAACAGTTGTGCCACCCGCAGCAACAGAGTGATCTCCACGATTACTGTGGTACCACCAGGGAGCGTGGCAGGTTGTGCGATGCCACGAAAGAGTCGATTCCTTTTGTCTGCGCCAGCTGTGGACGGCCGGCTAAGCAGGCAGAACTGGTCTGCAACCCGTTGGTGATCGATCACTAAGGGCCTGTTAAAAAGCCCTCCTCCTCACCAGCCGTGCAGGCCGATGGCGGGCAATTCGAATGATTGGATATTGATCCTTAGCCGCTGAGAATTGACTGACTGATCAGCAGCAAAAAAATATCCTTAGGCTGAAGCAGATTTCGGCATCAGATACCACAGGACCCCAGCTACCAGGAACAACGCCGGAACGTCGCCAAGCAGGTTGGCCCGTTCGGTTTCATCGACCAGCGCCTGCACGAACATGATGCCGCCATGCACGATGCTCGACCAGATCGTGAACCAGATCAGACTGGCATGCTCCAGCGGATTTTTCGCCGCCCGGATCAAGAAAACTCCCAGGGTGGCGTAAACGCCCATGATCATCTGCTCGTATTCCGGCTGCCGCGGGGTCCAGCCCCAGCCAGATGGCCAGATCCACATCATCATCAGATAAATTCCGGCAATGAAAATGACCCCGAAAATGTAGAGAGCGATTTTCAGATACTTGAGTTTTTCTGCCGGCTGCATAAGAAACTCCTTCCCTGAAGTCACGATTATATTTTGCTGTTCGATAACCTTCTCAGCACCTGACAAGCTCCTGGAAAGTTCCAATCTGGCCAAGTCAGCAGCTGAGAATTTTCTGTAAATATCATACCACGGCAGGGTGCAGTTAAAACACGATATGGCTGGCCGGAATAGCTGTGAAGGGGCTTGTTTTCGGGTGCAAATCTCCGCTGATTATGCTTAATGTTCGTAGTGAATTCAAGACAGTAGCTAAGAAGATGGAGTGGTCTTAATGGAAGTATGACTTGATCTGTCATGAATTGCTGTTATCAGTTAAAGCGAAGTTGTTGATCCAGAAAGTGCGCACCTCTGCCCTCTAAGTCCTTTAGAAAGGAGTGATTCGTCTTATTGAGTGGAAGCCTGAGAGGAGGCAATCCGCTTGCTCAGGTTGATCATATGGCTTGAGAGCAGGTTGCCGGCTGAATATCCGGATCTCTGAAAATTTTGTGGCGATCATCTGTTCATCCACCTATCGGAAAGGAGACTGATCCA
>CAMYNC010000204.1 GCA_947259685.1 uncultured Desulfuromonadales bacterium
TGCTTGCAGAACCGGAACAAGCTCTTCGAAACGCATCCGGTCATTGGCCCCTATCAGGCATTGCATGAGGGACCGCAGATCCTCTGGCCGTGCTCCGATGAACTCCGGTAGAGGTTCGCCCGTGTGGTCCCGCTCACCAAGGAAAACGCCGTCAGGCCTGAGTCCAGCGCGGACAAACCTGGTATCTTCAATCAGAATCCCATGAAGTCGGAGAATCTCCTCCAGAGTGAGCGGATGCTTGCCCGCCTGACTGACGGCCCGCCCCCAACGCTCAAGGCGCGAACGTGGCGGGCGCTCTCCTTCAATCGCAAAGCTGGCCCGACTGTCCGCCAGAAGCAGAAAACTTGCTGCTCTCGCCAGCAGATGCCCGCCGGTCCGGCCAACGGTTTGTCTTGCCTGATCATCGAGATCGGCGGCCATGAATTCTTTAAGCCGGCTGGTCCGACGAATGACGGGACAAAAACCTTGAACGCCGAGGAGATTATTTCGCACCCGGTGGCGTTTCGAGAGTTGTGGCTTTCCGGTGACATAATCCCTGGAATCAAGCAGGTCAACAGCCGCTACAGGTCCGGCGTCAGGAAGATCAAGCTGCTGTCCCGTGAGATGCTCAAAGAGAAACCAGATCCGGCGGTTCGGCCGACCAGTCGGCGCACTTCGAACATAATCCGCAATAACCGAGCTCGGTACCGCATTCAACACAGACAGGAGAAGCAACAGATCGAGTGGCTCATGCCGCAACGCAAAGCTGATATGTTCAGCAAATGTCTCCCCCGGCCAGTAGCGCTTATCGAAAACCTGCCAGTCCTTTTCGATTCTCCGGCTACCACGGATGTGCTGATCGGCGACACAACAACGATGTCTCAGCGGCGCATCTACCGCGAAAACAGCACACAGCGCCGCCCAACCCGCCGGCCTGCAACCTTCAGGCACAAGGCTATCCTGAATCATGTGGATGTCAGCAATTTCAAGTTTCATAGGTCGAAAACCAGTATGGTAAGTCGAAAAGCAGCCTTTTCTCAAAGAACCTGTCGAAAATCATTTTAAATGAGTGGCCTGTCGAAATCTATATTTTTTTGTCGAAAAACAATAGTTTTTTAGATCATAGGTCGAAATATGCATTTTCGATTTGGTTGTGTAGATTTCCTGAGGGATCTTCTCTCCCCCCCTGTGAGCGCAGCCGAACGAAGGAGATTACCAGCCAGCAGCCCAGGGACGGATGTCCGAGCGAAGCGAGTTTTCGTCTCCTTGCTGGCTGGAAATTACCGGAGAAATGGAATAATAACAGACGTATCTGTATATTATTTAAAGAAGAGATCCTGCACCAAACTTTAAATCTTCTTTGTTTTGATTTATAAAAATCTCGTAATTGTATTTATAATTTATATATATTTCATAAATTTTTATTTTGTTCGCCATTTTTCTAACTGTTCTTTTATTTCAAGCATAAGTATATCATTTTGAGATTTTGACCATGTTTCCTTGTAGTTTTTAATAGCTTCTTTTATAGCTAATTCATAATTATAGTTATTGTCTTCAAGAAGTTTCTTAGCTGTTTTTTTCGCCGTAGGTCTGAAATCCAACTCACGCGAAAATTCAAAGCTTTTTTGCTCTTTATGAATCTTGCGCTCTTGGTCAGTCAGAGCATGTTTTCTCTTTTCAAGCTCCTGTCTCTCCTCTTGAAGCTTCCTTTTTTCCTCCTCTTGTTTGCGCTTACACTTCTCAACCTCCGCAGAGGATTCACCAATGCGGTCAAAAAGGTTTTTGACTAAACTTTTAAATTGGACATTGGTAACCGAGCCATTCCAGCCTTTAAGGTTCAGCGTATGAAGCCCTCGATACCGTAAGGGGTATTCGGTATCTTCAATTGCCACAGGGACTAGTTTTTTAAGATCGAGGGCTAAACTCGCTTCGTTTTTTACATAATCCGATTCCACTGAATGCCGGGACCACATGACGATGACACATTTGGCCTCCTTCAGTGCTGTTTCAATGACATCATCAAAGCGTTCCCCTGCCCTAAGCTTGGGGTCCCACCAGATGGACCAGCCTCGCTTTTCAAGTGCATTGGCAAGTTTCCTGGCTTGATTATGCTCTTCTTGTTTGTAGCTGATGAAGATGTCCGCCATATACGCCCCTCCACTGCTGAAGGAATCAGCAAAGAGATTAGTTTTTTATATATTGTAGCTGAGGATGAGCGTATGGACGGGGAGAAGGTTTCATTTTCTAGATTTTTTAAGCTCATTCTCCCCTTTGAGTGCCGCCGAACGCAGGAGATTTTCAGTCTGCAGCCCAGGGACGACTGTCCGAGCGAAGCGAGTTTTCGTCTTCTTGCTGGCTGGAAATCTCTGGAGAGAGGGAACTCTCCAAGAGCAAACGGTGGGGCGCTTCTTTTTGGCTACTTTTTCTCGAGCGCACAGAAAAAGTAGCTCGCCAGGCGGGGCGACTCCCGCCGAAGAATTCAGCTCTTCAACCTGATCCGCGCCCGGCTCAAATAAATATTTTCAAAACCGGGCCAAGTGATTTCAGGCTGTTGTAACCATCCGAAATATAGTTGAATTTGGTCGGTTGACATCCCCACGACCTGCGATAGATTACAATCATACGGTGGCGGAAACACCAAAGAGGCAAAGTAGAGCGTACGACCTTAAAAAAGTCGTTTATTGAACGGAAGAAATTCCAAGAACAATAAATCGCTCGAAGAACCGGAACAGTAAAATGATCCGGGAAAACCTCTTGGTGATATCCGTCATCGTTGTTTTTATGCTCCCTGCAAACCCTCATCAGCTCCCCTCCCCATCGAACGGTTTCACCATTAGACAGAGCAACAGCGGTTTTTCGCGCAGGTTCAGGATCGGGTTTCGGCCAAGGTTGAGCAGGGTTTGCCTGGGGTTCAGGTTCGGGTTCGGGAGGTACGGGCGGTTCAGGCTGTGAAGGAAGAACGGGTTTTGGGGTGGTGAAATTACGCCATTCTTGGTCGCACCCAATTCCGACTTCTCATTCAAGATTTACTACTTTTGAAATTTGAGCAGAGTCACCCCAAAGTTATTCATAATCCCGACCACTTTGGCATGGGGTGAATAAAGTAGGAATCATTATTCTTTACCTATTGACGATCAGTAAAGTTTTTCTTATCGTTACTTTAGGCCGAAAGTAAAGGAGGTGTTATGCCAAAGGTCAGTGCAAAACGGCAAATTACCTTGCCTATAAGTCAGTGTGAAGCCCTGGGAATTAAACCAGGGGATGAAGTGGAGAGCTTTGTAGCTCACGGTCAATTGACAATTGTAAAGAAGCAGAAAGGAGCAGCTAGGGGCGTCCTAAAGCATGTTCAGGGGAACCCTTCCATGACCGATGAGGAATCATTGGAAAGCGCCCTCTAATGATTGCAATAGATACCAATGTGCTATTGCGATATCTGCTTGAGGATGACACCCCTCAGTTTGAAAAAGCGGTTAAATTGATTTCGGGGCAGCAGAAAGTACTGGTCACTGATGTAGTGCTGGTTGAAACAATCTGGACACTGCGAGGGAAAAAGTACCAGTTGAATAAGGACGAGCTGGTGACTGTTATTCAGTCGCTGTTCCAAGAGCCGAACCTAAGGTTTGAAGATGGTCAGGCCGTATGGCTGGCACTCACCGATTACCGAAACGCAGAAGCGGTGAAGGGAAAAGAAGCTGATTTTGCTGATGCCCTGATCGTCAACAAGTCTCAACAAGTCGCCAGTAAGGAAAATAAGCCTTTTGAGGGGTCGTACACATTCGACCTTGCCGCACAGACTTTGCCAGGGGCTAAGGCTCCTTAATAACGAGGGTATGTTTTCAGAAAACCAACTCGTTTCACAAACAGAGTCTTTGTTTTGGGGGCTCGAAAGTTGTTAGATTTTCAGGAGAAGAGATGGCTCATTCAGCAAGATTTTGGAACATGCTTGCTAAGCGTTACTCAAAGCAGCCCATTGCGGACGGGGCGGCCTACCAGAAGAAGCTGCAAGTCTCGCGCGAATATTTTCAACCGGACATGGAAGTGTTTGAGTTTGGCTGTGGAACAGGATCGACGGCTCTTCTTCATGCTCCTTATGTGAAGCACATTCGGGCGATCGATGTCTCATCGAAAATGATTGAAATCGCCAAGGCTAAAGCTGATGCAGGAAACATCAAGAATATTACTTTTGAGTGTTCAGCCATAAATGGATTCAGTATTCCTGCCCAGAGCCTGGACGCCATCTTGGGGCTCAATATTTTGCACTTGCTGGAGAACAAGGAAGAAATAATTGCCAAGGTTCACAAGATGCTCAAACCGGGCGGAATCTTTATCACCAGCACGGCTTGCATTGCGGACATGAAGATGTTGTTCAGGATTATTGCACCTATTGGTAGTTTTCTACGAGTAATTCCACTGGTCAAGGTCTTTTCCGCCAGGGAGTTGCATAACAGCTTGACTAATGCCGGCTTTCAGATCGACTACCAATGGCAACCGGGCAAGGACAAAGCAGTGTTCATTGTAGCTAAGAAGGACACCTAGCAAACCAATTGGGGGAAAATACATCAAAAATGGTGAGTTTTTAGGCGAATGCCCTTGGAATTTCCAGGGGCATTCGTTTTTCAAAACTTAGGTTTTGTGGCGGTTGCCTACTTCACTAATCAACCCCACTGAACGCATTTTTCGAAAGTCCTGTCAAAATGGGAATGCATATATCCATAGGAATTTTGATAAACCGTCCCTTGGTGACTCGCGTCAATTATCTTTTCCGGTTTGACGTCAATTAAGATGGCCGGTTGAGTTTCGTTATTTTTTTAGATGTTGTTTTTTTCGATAACTCTCTCCTTCAATCTCGATAATGCTGGCGTGATGGATGATTCGATCGACAGCAGCCACGGTCATCAGTGCGTCGGGAAAGATCTGATCCCACTGACTGAAGGGTTGATTGGATGTAACGATCAGGCTGCCGCTTTCATAGCGGTGGGCAATAAACTCAAAGAGTACCTGCGTTTCCCCGTCGCTCTTTTTAACGTAGCCTATGTCATCAATGATGATCACCGGGTACTTGTCCAACCGGGTCATGTAGGTCATCAGATCCAGTTCATTTTTTGCTTTCTGTAGTTGCTGCACAAGTTCACTGGCTGATAGCCATTTTACTCGAACGCCGCGCTCAATCAGGCGATAGCCAAGCGCTGCGGCAATGTGTGATTTGCCAACACCTGATGGGCCGATTAGCAGCACGTTATCGGCTTGCGATGCCCATTGGTGGCTATCTTTGAGTTGTAGTATGGGTTGTTGCACTGCTTTGGGTAAGTCTGCGAAGTTCAGGTTCGCAAAGCTTTTGCCAGCAGGTAGACGAGATTCCCGAGTCCACTTGCTGATTCTGGTCTGGAAGC
>CAMYNC010000205.1 GCA_947259685.1 uncultured Desulfuromonadales bacterium
TAACCTCAGGATGAATTGCATAGGTCAGGGTTGTCAAAAATCAGGATATTACTATTTGAAACGAATTTCGGAGCGATCTGAATCATTTGCATAAATAGTTACATGTGAAAATTCCAGCCCCTTGCTCAATCGAGCACTGCTACCTGTCACAAGGTCTAAACTTTGACAAAGGCGTAAATGCCCGAGATACTAAGGCCAAATCAATCAGGCCATGGAAAGGCAGGTAGCATGAATATCACGCTTCTAGATGGAGGTCTGGGCCAAGAACTTCTGGCGCGTTCTGCGTCAAAACCGACGGGACTCTGGGCGACACAACTATTAATCGACCAACCCGAATTGGTGCGTGAGTTGCACCGCGATTATTTCTTGGCAGGTGCGGATATTGCCACCACCAACAGCTATGCCATTCATCGAGATCGACTGAGACCTTTTGAGATTGAGCACCGCTTCGCCGAGCTGCACCGTCAGGCGTGTCTGCTAGCGGTTTCAGCAAGGGATAGCCACGGTCAGGGACTGGTCGCGGGGGCTATGGGGCCAACAGGACGGTCCTATCGTCCTGATCTTGCCCCCTCAGCAGAGGAAGCCGCTGACCTTTATGCTGAGATTGCATCCCTACAAGAACCTTATGTAGATATATTCCTTTGTGAAACCATGTCATCAGTAGAGCAGGCACGCGGGGCAGTGATGGGTGCAAGTTCAGGGAACAAGCCCGTTTGGCTTGCGGTTAGTGTTGATGACGAGGATGGTTCAAGGCTCCGTTCTGGGGAGGCAATAACAGAGATATTTCCGCTGATCTCAGAATTTAATCTCGAAGCATTACTGGTCAATTGCTCGACCCCCGAGGCCGTTAATCATGCGATTCCCTTGTTGGCAAATCAAGGGATTCCCATTGGCGCTTACGCCAACGGATTTGTGGAAATCGCGACAGACTTCTTGAAAGAGGGCGCGATTGTCGATCTATTGGAAACCCGCGCCAACCTAGGGCCAAAGATTTATGCGGACTTTGTCGATGGCTGGATTAAGCACGGAGCTACTATCATTGGGGGCTGTTGCGAGATTGGTCCTGCTCATATCGAGGAACTCGCAAAACGATTGAAACGTGGATAAAATTAAACATCGCAATCCAACCAGGAGGCATCTTGCTGGTCTGGTTATCTACCGGCGTAAGGCTAAGAGGCAACATTCGATTGCATACGGTATGTTAAGCCTCGGTTCAGAGAATCGGGGCTTTTCTTATTGGTGTTTCAAAAATCAGGATGTCACTGTTGAAAAGGTGGTTGTGTCCGTATAGTGCTGTAAATTCCTGAGGCCACTCATCTCGTAGGATTGGTGTTGCGAAGCATCAAACCTTAAAAGGTGAGGAAACCACGATGACCGATTATGAGATTAATGTTCCTGGCAATCTTTTGTCGAGTCTTCTATCTGACAAAAACGGTCTGGGTCATTTGGTGGAGGCGATCCTGAATCAAATTCTTGATGCGCAGGCAAGTAATCAAGTTGGTGCCGGACGTTACAAGCCTTCTGACGAACGGGTGGTGGGTACAGGCAATAATAAGCAGTCCCCAAGGGTCGGCGACAGAAGAACCTAGCCGGGATAGTTTAGCGCAATCCAGCCAGCAGGTTCTTTGCCAGGTTGTTCAGCAGGAGAAAATAACTTTCCGTTCCAGCCGGAAGGTCGGCACCGAGCGGATCGAGGATTCCGGTGCGGGTGTCGGTTCCTTCGATGATCGTCGCCACCAGGCGCGGCTCGAACTGCGGTTCGCTGAACACACAGCGGGCGTTCAGGGCTTTGATCTTCGCCCGGATCTCGCTGATCCGTTTGGCTCCCGGTTTTCGTTCTGGATCGACAGAGAGGGAGCCGATCGGGTTCAGCCCGTAAGCGGTCTCGAAATACTGGTAAGCATCGTGAAAGACGATATAGGGGACAGCGTTGACCGGTGCCAGTTGGTCGCTCAAGTGCTGATGCAGTGCGTCGAGGCGTTGCTGCAGTCGTTCGGCATTCAACCGGTAGGCGGCGGTATTTCCCGGGTCAATTTTCCTCAGGGCGGCTTCGGTCTGGGCAACAATCTGCTTCGCCAGCAGCGGACTGAGCCAGAGATGGGGGTTGCCCTCGCCTTCGCTCTCTGAATGTTCCTGATGTGCCGCAGCATGGGCGTGGCCATCCCAGCTGCCCGCTTTGCGAGCTGGGAGCAACTGGTCCCGCAAGGCTTTGGTCAGTTCCAGCTGTTGGGCCTGTCGGGCCAGGGTCGCCAGCGGTTTTTCCAGAAAGCTTTCCAGGGAAGGGCCGATCCAGACCACCAGTTCGGCGTTCGCCAAGGCCCGTGTTTCAGAAGGTCGCAGCGCATAACCATGCGGTGACCCGCCGGTCTTGACCAACAGTTGCGGTTCGGCAATCCCCTGCATCACCCCGGCAACCAGGGCGTGGATTGGTTTGATGCTGACCACCACCTGCGGACCCGGCTGTGCCAGTGCCCCGGAAACGCAGCTCAAAGCACCAAGAAAAACCGTAAATACTGCTGCTAAAATTGTTTTTCGCACTCAATTCCCCATGATTCTTTAGAAGTCCTGCTGTTTTTTGTTATAGTATAACATAATGAAAATTCAAGTTTGGATGGAAGAGCGATGAAAAATACCTCGGATACGCCTTTTGTTGACCTGGAACACGATCATCAGGGCTGTATTGCCAAAGCCTTGAGCAGTGCCGAAGCCCTCTGCCAGCAGCAGCGACAGCGGTTTACCGCTATCCGCCGCCGGGTGCTGGAACTGGTCTGGCAGCAGCACAAGCCGATTGGTGCCTACGAAGTGCTCGAGATGCTGCAACAGGATGGCCGCACCGCGCCGCCGACGGTTTACCGCGCCCTCGATTTTCTGCAGCGGATGGGACTGGTGCACCGTATCGCCTCGCTCAACGCCTATGTCGGTTGTGCCCATCCGGGAGAACCTCACGACGGTCAGTTTTTGATCTGCGAAGCCTGTCAATCTCTGGCCGAACTGGATGTGTCGGCGATTACCCGGGCGATCGAAGAGAGCGCTGTGAGTTCAGGTTTTGAACCCCGCCGGCACACCGTCGAAATCATGGGCCTCTGCCCGAACTGCCGCTGATGGATAGTCTGATGCCAGAATCGAATCAGCTGCTTGTCCTCCAAGATATCGACCTGTTCCGCGGCTCGCAGCTGCAGCTGCAGCAGGTTAGCCTGCAACTGCAGGCTGGGGAGATCCTCACCATCATCGGACCCAATGGCGCCGGCAAAACCACCCTGGTTAAAATTGCCCTGGGGCTGCTGCCGCCGACTCGCGGTCAGGTCGTCCGTCAGGCGGACCTGCGCATCGGTTACATGCCGCAGCGGCTGCATATCGACCCGACCTTTCCGCTGACCGTCAAGCGGTTCCTCGCCATGGCCGGCAAGCAACAGCAAAGTCGGGTGCTGGCACAGTTACAGGAGGTGGGGGCGGCTCAGGTCCTCGATTCCCCTTTGCGGAACCTCTCCGGCGGCGAACTGCAGCGGGTGTTGCTGGCCCGGGCGTTGATGCGCGATCCCAGCCTGTTGGTGCTCGACGAGCCGGTGCAGGGGGTCGATGTGCATGGGCAGATGGAGCTCTACCAGTTGATCAGCCGGATCCGCGACGAACGCGGTTGCGCGGTGTTAATGGTTTCTCACGATCTGCACCTGGTGATGGCGGCCACCGACCGGGTGCTCTGCCTCAATCGTCACATCTGCTGCACCGGCACCCCCGAAGCGGTCACCAGCCATCCCGCCTACCTGGAGCTGTTCGGGCCGCAGGCAGTGCAGCATCTGGCGATCTACAGTCATGACAGCAGCCACCGCCACGCTGCCAGTAGCGGCGGTGAGGAGGGCGAGCATGCTCGATGATTTTCTGTTACGAGCCCTGCTGGGAGGTTGCGGAGTGGCCCTGATTGCCGGACCTTTCGGTTCTTTTGTCGTCTGGCGGCGACTGGCTTATTTCGGCGATACCCTGGCTCACTCGGCGTTGCTCGGCGTCGCCTTAGGTTTTTTGCTGCAGCTCAACCTGACTCTGGGAATTTTAGTGGTCTGCCAGTTGCTGGCAGTGCTGCTGTTTTTAAGCCAGCGGCAGCAGCAATTGGCCAGTGATACGCTGCTGGGGATCTTTTCCCACGGGGCCTTGTCTTTGGGGCTGGTGGTGCTGGCCTTTATGGAGGATGTCCGGGTCGATCTGATGGCCTACCTGTTCGGCGACATCCTGGCTATCGGCAGTACCGATCTCGGTTGGATTTTCGGCGCTGGCGGGCTGGCTTTGGCCGGGCTGCTCTGGCTCTGGAAACCGCTGCTGGCGATCACCGTGCACGAGGATCTGGCCCGGGTGGAAGGGATCGCCGTCGATCGGATCAACTGGACGTTCCTGGCGCTGATCGCTCTGACCGTGGCCGTGATGATGAAAGTGGTCGGGCTGTTGCTGGTCACCTCGCTGCTGATCATCCCGGCAGCGACCGCCCGGCGCTTTGCCGGGAATCCGGAGCTGATGGCGCTGCTCGCCAGCCTGATCGGCTGCCTGGCGGTGGGGGGTGGATTGTACGGTTCCTACACCTGGGACACCCCGGCCGGTCCGTCGATCGTGGTCGCCGCCTGCCTGGTGTTCATGGCCAGTTTTCTGCTGCCGAAGCAGCTGCGGTTCTCCCAAATCGGTTTGGGCAAGAAACGGTCTGGAGAGGTTTAACCTAGAAACTGCAGTTGGATCACGAAAATCTGCACAACCTCTTGATACACCTAGATAATTCGAAAAAGCTCTCATCACCAATTAGGTGACCACCAGTCCTATGCACGTCAATATGCTGCACATCTTTTTCGCGCTCAACTGCGGTTTCTAGGTTTAACGCTTTTGGTCAGCTCCTGCTGTCAAAGGCCTTGACCAGATCAATCCGCGAGACCAGGCCCGCCGGGCGCTCGTCGGGATCGACAATGATGACCCGTTTGATCTTTTTATCCAACAGAATCTGCGAGAGGTCTCTTAAGGAGGCATCTTCTCCTGTGGTAATGGCCGGACAGGTCATGATCTCGGCAACCGTCTCACCTGGCGATTTTTTGGCCTGGTCACTCGGATGGATAACATTGACCAGCATATCGACCAGTTGAGCATCCTGATGGATTGCGGAGAAAATGATATCCGACTCCGAGACCACTCCGATTACCCGATTATCGGCATCGACCACAGGAAAGCCGCTTAATCCCCGGGTAATAATCGTTTGCCGCACCTCGCTGACGGGAGTCTCCGGCACAACCGTCACCACCTCGCGCACCATGATATCCCGCGCGACCAGTTCCTCCTCGTCCCGATCTTCGACCAGCGGCGGAGCTTCCGGATGGCGAAGCTTGCCGCTATCCAGCGCCACCACCGCGCGAACCGCCAGGGTATAGAGCAAACAGCCGAAAGCCCAGATGCCCAGACCGACCATGACCTCTCTAGCCGATGGCATATACTCATAGATTTCATGCAGGGTGCCGGGGATGAAGCCGGGCACGATCAAGCCCATCCCCTTTTCAATCCAGATGCCGACAAAAACCATCACGCAAGCGATATTCAGGGTGACAAAGTTTTTCCGCGTGACCGGCAGGAGAAAGATGAAAAAACCGATGATATTAAAGATCATCGCCACCCAGATCCAGGGGACCAGACGGTTATGGCCGTGCAAGCCCTCCAGCAGGTATTTCATCTGGGCAATGTGCGCGGTGTTCGAGTAATACTCCTTGAAGATTTCAGCAAACATCAGCAGCAGATTGACCGCCATGGCATAAGCGACAATCTCCGCCAGTTTCATGATCGCCCGGTCGCGCACCTTAAAATCCATCACCCGCCGCAGCACCTGAAAGATGATAATCATCAATGCCGGCCCAGCGCAGAAGGCTGAGGCGAGAAAGCGTGGCGCCAGAATCGAAGCATTCCAGAAGGGCCTGGCGGCCAGACCATTGTAGAGATAAGCGGTGACGGTATGAATCCCGACCGCCCAGGGGATCGAAAGCAGAATCAGCGGGATAACGATCCGATTGTTCGGTTCCTTGCCAAAATAGGTGCAGGAGCCGATATAGCAGGTGATCGTCAGATTGATGAGCAGATAACCGTTTAACACCAGAACATCCCAGGCCAGAATCGAGGAGGGAAAGTTCAGCTTTCCCAGGCCGAGAATCATATGCCAGATCCGGTCGGGTCGGCCGATATCGACCACCACAAACAGCATCGCCATAATCACCGCGGTGACCGCGAGCAGTTCGCCGAAAGCGACAATCCGCTTGATCGATTTAAAGTGGTAGAGGTAAGCAGGAATCACCAACAGCACCGCCGCTGCGGCGACGCCGACCAGAAAGGTGAAATTGGAGATATAGAAACCCCAGGAGACCTGATCGCGCATATTGGTGACGATCAGCCCCTGATACACTTGGGTAAAATAGGCCACTACCCCCAGAAGAACGACAACCGTCAAGGAGCCCATCCAGATATAAAAGGCCTTGCCGCCAGCAAACATCACTTCAAACAGGCCGTGGGAAAAAACCTGGAATTCTTTTTTTATTTCGTCGATGGTCAATTCCATGGGGTCCTCAATTCTTGCCGCACACAGCTTTCTCAGCCGGTATTCCGCAAGCCGGCAGCGATGCAGCTGATGGTGGTTGCCAGCGCGTAGTTGAGCTCTTCGCTTTCTTCACCGGCCCGTTTCCGGCGCAGCAACTCGATCTGGATCAGGCTGACCGGATCGATATAGGGGGTACGCACCCGCAGCGACCCGGCCAGGTCGGGATTGGTCTGCAACAGTTGCTGCTGCGCGGTCACCTGCAGGATCATTCGCCGGGTGCGGTAATATTCATCGATAAACATGTCGAAGACCCGCTCCCGAAGGGCGGAATCGGGAACCAGCGCGGCATAACAGCGGGCCAGCGGCAGGTCGACCTTGGAGAGGGCCATCTCAACGTTGCGCACCATGTCGAAGAAAAACGGAAAGCGCCGCATCATGGTGCGCAGCAACTGCTGCTCCTTATCACCCTTGGCGGCGAAACTCTCAAAGGCACTGCCGACTCCGAACCAACCCGGCACCAGCAAGCGACTCTGAATCCAGCCGAACGCCCAGGGGATGGCGCGCAGATCATCGAGGTTGCGACTCTGACCTCGCCGCGACGGCCGGGAACCGATCTTGGCCAGCTCGAACTCCAGAACCGGCGTTGCCTGCTCGAAATAGGGAACGATATCGGGATTTTCAGCAATCTTCTTGCGATAACAGCCGAAGGCATGCGCGCTCATCTGCTCCAGCGCCGCTTCCCAGGCGGGATCAGCTGAGGTTTCGACCAGCCCGGTCTGGGTCAGGGCTTCGAGGGAGGCAGCGACCATCAGTTCCAGGTTGCGTTTGGCCAGCTCGGGAGTGGAGTATTTGAAGTTGATCACTTCGCCCTGCTCGGTCAGCTTGAAGGCCCCGGTGAAAGCGCCGGGCGGTTGCGCGATCAACGCCCGGTGGGTCGGGCCGCCACCCCGGCCAACCGTGCCGCCTCGGCCGTGGAACAGCTGCAGCTTGACGTTACAATCGGCGGCCACCTGATGTAGAGCGCGATGCGTCTTATAGACCTCCCAGGAGCTGGTCAACATGCCGCCATCCTTGTTCGAATCGGAATACCCGAGCATCACCTCCTGGGAACGTTGCCAGGAATCGAGGTAAGGAGCGTAGTCACTGCTCGACCAGAGTTTCCGGCAGATCGCTGGAGCGTTGCGTAGATCTTCAATCGATTCAAACAGCGGCACCGGCATCAGACCGGGGTCACTATGTTCGGCACGGCCGGCAGCAGAAACGCCACACATTTCCAGTAACCAGATCAACGAGAGATGATCCTGCACCGAACTGGCACCACTGATGACATAACTGCGAATCGCCTGCGGCTGGTCCGAATTTTTGATTTTTGCGATGCCCCGCAGGGTGTCCAGCAGTTCCACCGTCTGCGCTGAAGGGCTTTCCGGCAGCGGATCGGCAGGGTTGGCCGTATGACTGGCCCCGGCGGCCAACTCAGCCAGGGCATTCGCATGAACTTTAGCATGCTGGCGGATATCCAAAGTATGCAGGTGAAAACCGAAAGTTCTGATCTTGCGGCACAGCGGCTCCACCATTTGCGCATTCAGCTCCTGCCCGGCGTTGGCGAGCAAACTCTGGCTGAGGATCTCCAGGTCGGCCAGCAAGTCAACCGGTTGCGGATAGGCTTGCGGATCAGTCTCATCAGTCAGCGTGCTTCGCAAGCGGTCGCGGATAATGGTGACATACTGTCGATAGAGTTCATTGGTCGGCAGGTAGTTGGCTGAGCGGGCGGCAGCAGGAAACTGCGCTGCGCTTTGCTGTAGGGCGGCACCCAAGTCCTCGGACACAGCAACCCTGCAGGTTGAGGGGGTCAGTAGTCTGCGCAGTTCTCCGATGCTCACAAGGTAATCGTTGAGAATCAGTTCACGCGCCTTCTGCAGTGCATCACGGGTACTGTCGATGCTGACAAAAGGATTACCGTCACGGTCCCCACCGATCCAGGAGCCGAAACGCACCAGCGTCGGTAACTGCTGTGGCCTGATCTCCCGCTGATAGATAGCGCTGAAGTCCCGTGCCATCTCTTCGTACAGGGCACTGATGGCAGGCAGCAGGGAGACCCGGTAGTGATCGAGCCCCATGGCGATCTCATCATTGACCGTCGGTTTCTGCCGCCGCACCTCATCACTCTGCCAGAGTCCGCTGATCTCAGTCAGAATCGCCTGCTGTCCGATCGCAATCTGCTGATCATTCAGGGGCAACCGATCAAACCCTTCCAGTTGACTGGCGATCCGGCGCCGTTTGGTCAACACTACCCGTCTGGCCACCTCGGTTGGGTGGGCGGTAAACACCGGCACCACCTGCACCTGCTGCAACCATTGCAGCGCCTGGTCGGCGTCAATACCCGCCTGACGCATCCGCTGCAGGGTCGCGCGCAACAGTCCCGGTTTATCTTTGCCGCCGGTCACCAGGTGGGCACGGCTGCGGCGTTTGCGGTGCACCGTCTCGGCCAGATTCGCCAGTTCGAAAAAGGTTGCAAAGGCTTTGGTAATCTGCAGATCGTCGGCTAGCCCCAACTTGGCGACCAGCTCGATCGCTTGTCGCAGCAGGTCCTGTTCCTCAGAACTATCCAGCGCCGTTTCCCCCAGGTGGTCTTCCAGCTCGCGGTGACTGATTGCCAGCTGACGCAGCTGCTCTTCGATGTCGAAGAGTTTTTTTCCCGCCTGCTGCTTGATCACCTGTCCGAGCAACATGCCCAGCGAGCGGACATCCCGCCGCAACGGCAGGTCTTTGACCTGCGGGTCGGCAGAAATCAGTTCCTGCAAGCGTGCAACCTGATCGGGCGCACTCCAGAAAAGTTGTTGCTTACTCATTGTCGCCCTCCTTTCCGCTCTCGGCGAGCACCTTTTTCACGATCTCAAAGCTTGTTGGAGATGAACTCCGGAAACAGCGCCGGAGATCTGGCGATATTCGAAATACGTAACGATTTCAACTCATTGTGAAACCTTGTCACGTGCTCCAAGGTTGGGTTTCCAGGGGTGTCGTGCATCTTCTTGGCCGCGGCCAGACCGGCTCGCCGGCCGAAAACGAAAATATCCAGCAGTGAGTTCCCCATGCAGCGGTTATGGCCATGAATGCCGCCCGCCGCCTCGCCTGCCACATACAGGCCAGGCACCTTGGTCTCAGCCTTTTCATCGATGACCACCCCGCCGTTTTGATAATGCAGGGTCGGATAAATCAACAGCGGCTGCTTGGTTATGTTGATACCGGTGCGCATCATCTGTTTGTAGAGATGGGGCAGTTTCTTGCGTAAAAAACCTTTCCCTTTGGTTTCTTCCAGTTGCGGGGTATCAAGCCAGACGCCCTGCTGGCCACCCGGCGTTTGCAACCCCCGTCCCTGTTTGCATTCATTGATGATCGCCGAGGAGACCAGATCGCGAGTCTCCAGCTCACTGATAAAACGTTCACCGCGCTCGTTGCGCAACTGGCCGCCGTGGCTGCGGAC
>CAMYNC010000206.1 GCA_947259685.1 uncultured Desulfuromonadales bacterium
GATGTCGCCCTCGCGGAAGCCGATTTCAGCCAGGAGCTTGCCCAAATGCCCGAAGAGCGCCGCCGGTCGGTGATCATTGATGTGCTCGTCGATATGGAGCTTCTTGCCGGAGCCGCGCAGGCCGCAGGCCTGCTGGCTCGGCTGGGCTATAAGAACGTTGAAGTCAGAACCGGGGATGGTCATACCGGCTGTCCCGGACATGCCCCTTTTGATGGCATTATTATCACCGCCGCCGCAACCCATCTGCCATCAGCACTGCTCGAGCAACTCAAGCCGGGTGGGCGGTTGGTCGCCCCCGTCGGCCTGCCGTACCTGGCGCAGGAACTTCTGCTGGTTGAAAAGGATCAGAGAGGCAAACTGCACACCAGCGATATTCTGGGAGTTGCCTTTGTGCCGATGACCGGTGGCACTGGCGAAAGCGGGAGTAACCACTGAGTCGACCAACGGATAAATCAGATCACCAAGGAGGCGACCATGCTAGTCGGTGAATTTTGTACCCGCGAAGTGGCTATTGTCGATCGGGCCGCAACCATCCTCGAGGCGGCCAAACTGATGCGCTCGCAACATGTCGGCAACCTGGTGGTAACCGACAGCCGAAACAACCAGCAGGTCCCGGTCGGAATTCTCACCGATCGGGATATCGTGGTAGAAATTCTGGCCAAGGAGATCGCGCTGGACAAGGTCTCGGTCGGGGATGCCATGAGCTATGAATTGATTTGCGTCGGAGAACAGGACGGCTTGCTGGAAACCATCGAAAAAATGCGTGACCGCGGCATCCGCCGTCTGCCGGTGGTAGATAATGTCGGGGCACTGGCCGGCATCATCACCATGGATGACCTGATAGAGCTGCTGGCCGAGCAGTTGACAGATCTGGTCCGCCTGATCGGCAACGAACTGGTTCGGGAAAGGGTCAAGCGGGATTAACTTGCAGGAGCCCATTTTCCAGATCCGCGTGGTCTGCTACTCCGGCTACCGCGGTGAAGAAACCCCGCGGCGCTTTTATCTCGGTGAGCGAGAGATTGAGATCAACGAGGTTCTAGACCGCTGGTTGGCTCCTGACCACCGCTATTTCAAGGTTCGCTGCACTGCCGGTGACAAGTATATTTTGCGCCACGACTGCCGGGCTGACCTTTGGGAGTTGACCCTGTTCGAAAGCCGGGAGAACCCACTATAAATGCGGTTGCCTAAATCCTGAATCAGTTGCATCGGAAAACTGAGTCCCAGGCACTCTCTGCTGCTACAATTATCCAACAACCAATATCTCCCAATCTACGGCCAGAACTTATATCTGACCAAATCTGTGCTATTCTTTATGCAACTCCTGCCGAGGAGGTGAAATATGAATAGACAGAAGCTTAGAGGAAAA
The DNA here is from genome assembly GCA_947259685.1 of uncultured Desulfuromonadales bacterium. Next base: position 1,367 of record CAMYNC010000206.1, read on the forward strand.
TGGGATCAGACCAAAGGACTGGCCAGAGAATTCTGGGGAGAGTTGACCGGAGACGATCTTAACTTTATTGCCGGACAGCGGGATCGTTTGATCGGTCGCCTGGAATCGACCTACCGGTTAAGCCGTAGCGAAGCTGAAATGCAGGTGGAACTGTTTGAACGCAAAATCTTTCCTGCGGAGAATGCGAGAAGGCTGCACTAACCAGCCCACACTGGGTCCCTAAACGCTTGGTGACTGCAAATTTCAAAGTAAAGCTGCTTATTGGCACAGTGCTCAGTTGCGGGCTGATCGCCATCTTTGCTCCCGCAATCCCTCAAGACCCTGCCTATCATCAGTTTCCCGATCAAAAAACCATCCTGGGCATTCCCAACTTTTCGAATGTCATCGGTAATCTGCCGCTTTTGCTGGTCGGCATCTGCGGCACCGGCGTGATCCGTAAGCGGCTGCCAGCTGGGGACTGGCCGACCAGGAGTTTTTCCAACTGCTCAAGCGGGTCTGCGGCCACACACTGAAACACCTCTTGGCGGCCCTGGCCGGTCTGATTCTGCTACCCGCCCTAGTGTCCCGTGCGGTTAGTCCTTGCAAGTAATTCTGAGCAATTTTGGCTGATGGCAAGGCGCGTCGACGCAGGCCTAGCCAAAGCTAAGCCGAGGAGACGTAACGAGGCCAGCGGCCAAAAGGGCCAGAATTAATGGACGGAATTAACCGCACGGGACACGAGCACCCGCAGGCGGCTATAGACATATATCGGCCGTAACGTCAGCGGCTCGGGATCAGGACCAGATCAAAATTCGCTTCCTTCTGCCCTTTTTTCAGGTAATGCTGGGTGACCAAAGTCTTAAAACCATCAGCTGAGATGCGAATGTGGATATGCGCCGGCCGGCTTACATAGGGTGGCGGGGCATCTGTTTCCAACTGGTACCCCCCCTGCTGATCAGCAATAATTGTTGCTCGGTAGGCATCAGCGTATTGTCCGTTTGGACCTGCCTGCCAGAATTCGATCAGTGCGGCAGGAATCGGCTGACAATTCGTTACAGAAAGAACCGCACCACGCAAAAAGTATCCATTGCCGATGGTTGACCGCACCGGCGAACCAGGACGATAGAAGGGACCCATCTCGTCAGGTGCGGTTGGTTGGCATTTTTGCAGCCCCTCGCTTGAACTCATGCCGCTGACCGGGAGCGCCCCGCAGAGCATCAACGTCAACACCAGAAGTAAGCCCTGCACCTGTTTGCCTATCGGTTTTGTCATTACGCATCTCCTCTCGCCTGCGCCTGCCCGGCAAAGGGTTTATTCACGGCGCTCGGCGGGAAAAATCTGTCAAGTTACGGAGAGCCAAGGGTCACTCGCGGGGTGCTGAGCTGAAAACGCCGTACGTCAAAGGAACTGTCACGACTTGGGCGGTTTCAGCAATTTGCCCAATGCTGCGAATGGCGAATGCTCCAGAGTCGGCCCCTGCTGAGACGCTTCGGCACCCCCCTCTCGTCCCTCCTGCACGCTGCGGGTGTGCTCATGGTCGTGGCAGTAGAGGCAGAGCAGTTCCCAGTTACTGCCATCGGGCGGGTTGTTGTCATGATCGTGATCCCGGTGATGCACCGTCAGCTCACGCATACTCTTCCCTTCGAATTCACGGCTGCAGCGGCCGCAGACATGGGGAAATAGTTTCAGCGCCCGTTCACGGTAACCGGCCTGACGCTGCTGCTCTTCCTTACGCATCTCAGCAACCATTTGTTTGCGCTGCTCAGCAGCTTTTTGTGTGGCATCGGGCATACAGACCTCCAAGTTATCTGGATTTAAAAGGAACTCGATTTGTTTTAAGCAGAAAAAGTTAGGCAGACTTAGCGAAATTTCTCTGGCCACCCGGCCAGATCTGGTTCCTGGAATTATTATACAGCGCTTCGACTATTTGCAACTATCCCTGTTTATAATCAGCTTCCGCTCAGGTTTCTACTGGAACCGGTTTTGCTCAAGCGCCAACATTTTTCCAACAGCAAAATCAACCCGGTGCCAAGCAATGCCGCAACCAGCAGACCAACCACGACCAGCAGATTCTGCAGTAAAATAGGCCGCAGCAGCAGAACCAGCCCAAGTGCCAGCATCATCATTCCCGAAGTCAACTTCAGCGCCCGTCCTTCGAATTCGCTAAGTTTATGGCTACCCAGAGTCACCGAAAAGAGAATGACGATGATCAGCAGCGGGACAATGTAGGCCAGGTTGTAAAGTCCGAGATAGAGATAGTAGAGCCAGGCCGGCAGCTCCCGCAGAGTCAACACCCGGGTGTAGACCATCGGGAACCCAGCTGTGCAAAGCAGCTCATAACTATTCGCCACCAACGCCAGCACAGTGGTTCCCACCAGGGTCGGCAGCAGGCGCTCGCCTTTGATCAGGTTGCGCATCCGGGTGAACAGTTTCGGTTTGGCCGACTCCGACAGTGAGAGTGATGGCCCATGATGCAGATAGAAATGATCCTTGATATTGAGGCCGGCGATAACCAGTGCCACCAGACCGGCAATGGTGGTCAGCAGCGGCAACTGGCCAGCGACCAGAAACAGATTGAGCCAGGCGGCCATGAAGCAGAAATAGATCAGCCCGGAAAAGAAGATAAACACCCCGCCGACCAGAAACATCCGCTGCCGGGAATGGGTATGGACCATCAGACTGAGCAGAAACAACAGAACGAAAAAGGCGCAGGGATTGAAACTATCGAGCAGACCGAGAATTATCGTGAATGCCGGCAGTGAAATATTATCCGGGTCGACCGGGAGATTTGCCAACCCCAGGTCTTTTTTTTGCGTATCGCCCGGCACCAGGGGCAGCCCGGAGGCCAGCCCGCCGACCAGATCGGCGCAGCCGGAAGCCAGGCACTCCTCTACCGCAAGTTTAATCTCTGCGGCTATTCCATCACTGAATCCGAACCAGGCATGATGACCGATGGCGGTCGTCGGGGTGGTTGCGATCTCCGCCCCTTGCGCTTCAGCCAACGCCTGCATCAACTCATAACTGTCTCGCTGCAGCCAGACATCGTAGATCTGCACCTGAAGTTGCGGATAATCCTGTTGCAGTTCTTCGATAAAGGGTTTTTCTTCGCGGCAGCCGGGGCAGTTTTCAGCATAAAAGAAATGTAGCTTTGCCTCGTAGGCGAAGCTGGTCACTGGACAGAATATCCCGAAGCTAAGAATCAGCAGGAACAGGGCAAAAAACCATCTGTTCACGCTCCCCTCCCTTGCCGCTCGTCGGCCAGTGTTTTTCAGGCAGGCTATATTACCAGCATAACTCTTTGGTGGGGGTTCACAAGGCGCAAAACACCGAAAATAGATTATTCCAGGGTCAACTTCTCAGCATGCGCGTGCGTTGTCGCCGTTCTGCGTAATCGAACTGATGGCTCATCTTCCAGATATCGGTAAGTCTTCGGCGCACCGATTTAAAGTTAACAGCAAGAACCGCAAAAGCGGCGATACCAGCAAGAACAGCCTGATGACCGACATAGGCATATCTGAATTCGCGACGAACGAACTCATCCCCCATTTGCAGCAAAACTACCGACAGCAGCGCATAACAGGCGACTCGCAGCAACACCTTCAGGTTGATGGAATACTTCACGGCCCCGATGGTAACTTTTTTTGCCAGGCGTTTCCAACGGGTCATCAATAATCCGTGGAGACAAAAGCCGACGGCCAACAGGTTAGCAAATGTATGTAAGATCAAAAAGCCACCCACCGTCCCCCACAGCAGAGCGACCAGAACCAATTTTGTCGTCATCAATCTCTCCATTTTTCGAATCGGTTATACTAACATCGAATTTCTGCTTTGCCTAACAACACCACTTTGATATTTTCCAACCAGACTATCCCTGAATCAGTGAGTAACCGGCGGCGAATAGCACAAGTCATTGAATTGCCTGAGCACTCCAAAAATCACCGCTGAACCTTTGGGTGCAGCTTAGATTT
>CAMYNC010000207.1 GCA_947259685.1 uncultured Desulfuromonadales bacterium
TGTTTAACAGCGAAACTCATCATGACTGCCTGCTCCAGGTGAAAAATTTCAGGCCCCGGCGACCCGCAAGAGTCACCGGGAGCCTGGATTGCAAAGCATTCAGAACTCAGTTCTGAGTCAGCATGGCGACATTGCCGTTACCGGGTTGCATGATACTGGCGCTGTCCAGATCTCCTGACTGGCGGATCTCACCCCAGTTAGAGTTACCACTCTGGTCGATGAAAGCCCTGTTGCTAATTTCCGATTGCTCAACCAATGCGACGTTAAAGTTACCGCTCTGGTCTACCATGGCATCATTCATGAGGCCGAACTGATCGATCAATGCCTGGTTCCCATCGCCGCTTTGATTGATTTGGGCCATTTCCAAGGCACCGCCCTGAAAAATCTGACCATAGTTGTCGTTGCCGTTCTGAAGAATTTCAGCAAACCACTGGCTTGAGTTGGTTTGCTCAATAAGAGCGGTGTTGAAATCCCCCCCTTGCTGGACCAAGGCATTCTGAAATTCTTCGTCCTGCAGAACCTGAGCTAAATTATTGTTACCTCCCTGCTCGACACGCGCGTCGAGAAAACGACCCGACTGAACCACCTCGGTCTCGTTACTTTCGCCACCCTGATAAACTACGGCCCTGTTATCGGTGCCCATCCCCTGTAACACGCTGGCAATATTTCCATCGCCACCCTCCTGGATCACGCTGGCCGTATTGACGTCGCTGTCCTGCAAAACTTCAGCCTGGTTCAGATTGCTATCCTGGAGGACACTGGCACTGTTATCGTTACCGAACTGATTAATGTTCACCAGGTTCTCATCACCGTTCTGAATAACGTCGGCAAGTTGGTCGGTGCCGTTGCCATCGTCATCGCCGCTCTGATTGATCAGAGCCTGATTGTCGGAACCCGGCTGGAGAACCGTAATGACATTCTCCGCCAGGGCCGGGCCGGCCAGCAGTCCCAACAGGGCAACAGTTATCAACAATCTCATTAGGTTTTTCATGACATGCCTCCTTGTTTCGATTTTTTTCACAAACAAACTCTTTTCATTTGCAGAAGACCTCTTTGAACCTCCTTTCTTTGCCCTTCCCCAGCATTCTCAATTCAGAAGCCCTCCTGGGTTACCGACACTTCTAGGCCGTCCCCCTGCTGGGTGATGTTAAAAGACCTCCCCTGACCAAACTGGTTAAGGGAGATGGCGTTTTCCTCGCCGAACTGAAAAATATCTGCGAAATGGAAATCGCCATCCTGACGGATATCGGCACGATTGCTCCGACCAAGCTGTTCAAGCTCAACCAGGTTTTCAGCGCCGGCTTGAAGGACATCAAGGGAATTAAGCTTTCCCTCCTGAACTATCAGCGCCCGGTTTGCAGCACCCTGCTGTTGCAGATAACCCAGGTTTCCAGCGCCTGATTGCAGGACTGAGAGAAGGTTGATCCCATTATCGGGGTCAAGATCGGGAGTGGCGCTATCCCAGGAGAACTGCTCAGCATGCAGCTGGTTATCATTGCCATCCTGCAAAATCTCCGCGTCGTTAAATGCCACGGCCGAGTCGTTACTCAGGATTGCCAGAACGGCCACCAGCAAAAGGGACAACCCAAACTGAAGACCGCGCACCATTTTCCGAAATCTTTGCCACATTTTGTTCCCCTCTCGATGGAGCACACTCAGGCTCTGAATTGATGAACCGACCACAAACAAGCTCTGCATTATGATTTTTTAGATTGCATCCGTGCTGCTGCCGATCTCTCTGAAGAGCTGCTTTTGATGGGAGGCTAACCAGTGTTTGCTTACAGATGATTTACAGATGACGGGAAAAATATTTTTTTTTGCCTATGCACTTTGCTCCACTGGCCAGGGACCGGATTCAGATTTCCCATTGGAAGGGTGTCTGTCGCCTGGATGGTGACAGGCAAGTCCCAGGGATGGGTTCAGGCGGCCCTGGCAATGGAAAATTTGAATCCGGTTAGCCGACTGGTGGAGAGAGAGGCACTACCAAAACTATTTTTTTTTTTTAAGGGGGGGGGTATCAGGCAACTCAAGAGAAAGGTTTAAATCGCTATCTTGCTCCGCGCCCAGGCCACAACCTGCGAGGCAGTTAAAGCTCCGGGTTGACGGGCGACTTCCCGCCCATTGCGAAACAGGATCAGGGTCGGCAGGCTGCTGATCGCATACTGCGCGGCGCTGGCGGAACAGCTTTCGGTGTTGACATTGGCCAGGCGGAGATAGGGCTCAAGCTGCTTTGCCGCCTGCTCGAAGGCGGGCCGCATCTTCTGACAATGGCCGCACCAAGCCGCCCAGAACATGACTAAAACCGGGATCTCATTCTTTGAGATATGCAGGGAGAAATTTCCCGGGTTGAGATTGAAGCTCCGTTCCTGAAAAAGGGGCTGGTGACATTTGCCGCACTTGGGCTGATCCGCAAATCTCTCAAAGGCGAGAAGATTGATCGCCGCACAGTTTCCACAGACAATTTGCCGGTTATCCGCCATCTGCTCACCTCCTCTGAAAATGACCGGCCATGACCTTTTTCACAAAGAGTCTTTGCTCCTAATATTAAAATATTTGAATAAGAATTACTTATCCGCTAGTCTTGTTCACAACTGATTTTTCCTGAATTTGAAGATCGTCAACAAAACCGTTCAGGAATATCCTCATTTCTCTTAATTGCGACATCGCCCCTTACACACTGCACCCACGGGAGCTTTTCTAACCAATGACGATCAGCAATCCATTCAAATCGATTGGTGACCGAAGCCTCTATTTTTTCGAGGAAGTAGGCCGCGCTGGCATTTTTCTTCTGGTCTGCCTGATCAGCGTCTGCAAACCGCCCTACCAACTCCACCCGATTATTCGCCAGATCTATTTTATCGGCTCACGTTCCGGGTTTGTCATTCTTTTTACTGGCCTGTTTACCGGCATGGTCCTCGGGCTGCAGGGCTATTATACCCTGGCCAAGTTCGGTTCGGAGGGGCTGCTCGGCTCGGCTGTGGCGCTCAGCCTGATCCGCGAACTGGGCCCGGTGCTCACTGCGCTGATGGTGATCGGCCGCGCCGGCTCGGCGATCTGCGCCGGGATCGGCATCATGCGCAACTCCGAACAGATCGATGCCCTGGAATGTATGGCGATCGATCCGATCAAGTACCTGCTCGCTCCCAAGTTTGTCGGCTGCATCGTTTCCCTGCCGCTGCTGACCTTTGTCTTTGATCTGATCGGCATCATCGGTGGCTTTATCGTCGGCGTGGCCCTGTTTGGTGTCAACGAAGGCACCTATTTTCAGGGGATGTACTCCAGCGTTCACTGGATCGACATCGAAATGGGGATCGTTAAATCTCTGGTCTTCGGCCTGCTGATCGTCTGGATCACCTCGGCCAAAGGTTACTTTCTTCATCTGGAACGCGCCGGCGGCTTTGGCGCCGAAGGGGTCAGCCGTACGACCACTGACGCTGTGGTGATCTCTTCGGTCGCAGTTCTGATCTGGGACTATCTGATTACTGCGCTGATGCTCTAAGTGGAGGGCCGATTTGTGAGCAGCGAAATGAATGAACTGGCCATCGAAATGGTCAATGTCGAAAAAGTTTTCGGCCAGCAGCGAGTTCTTAAAGGGGTCAACCTGCCGGTCGCCAGAGGTAAAACCACGGTGATCGTCGGCGGCAGCGGTCAGGGCAAGAGCGTCATTCTCAAGCATATGCTTGGGCTGCTCAAACCAACCCAGGGCGAAGTTCGGGTCTTCGGCCGCGACCTGGCGCAGATGAAAAAGAAGGAACTCTATCAGGTGCGCAAGGATTACGGCGTACTCTTCCAGAACGTCGCCCTGTTCGACTCGATGACGGTCTTTGACAACGTCGCCCTGCCATTGCGTGAGCGGAGCAAACTTTCTGAGACTGAGATCCGCAGCAGTGTCGAGGAAAAACTGGCTCTGATGGCCCTGGAAGGTTCGGCGGACAAATACCCGGCGCAGATCAGCGGTGGCATGCAGAAGCGGGTCGGCCTGGCCCGCGCCCTGGCCCTCGACCCGAAGATCGTCTTTTTTGACGAACCGACCACTGGGCTGGATGTGCACAAAAGCAACGAGATCTATCGCCTGTTCCACGCCACCCAGCAGAAGCTAAAATACACCGCCGTGATCGTCAGCCACGATGTGCCGAAAATCTTCAAGCTGGCCGACTATGTAGCCCTGATGGCGGGCGGCGAGGTCCAGGGCTGCATGTCCCCGGAAGATTTCCAGCGTTCGGACAATCCCCTGATCCGGCAGTTTGTCGAGGTCACCATGGGGCCCATCTACACAAATGAAACAGAGGAGGCCGTCAATCGTGAAACGGTTTAATTTCGAAACCTCGGTCGGCGTTTTTATGGTCGTCGGATTTGTCTGCTTTGCCTGGCTGTCGATCAAGCTCGGTGATATCGACCTTTTCAGCAACCAGACCCGCCCGGTCGTGGCCCGCTTCATCTCCGTCAGCGGCCTGAAGCCCGGCGCCTCGGTTGAGATTGCCGGGGTGCAGATCGGCAAGGTCACTGGTATCAAACTTGACCAGGAATATTTCGAAGCTGAAGTGAGTATGGAAATCGATCGCCAGGTTGAGCTGCAGGATGACAGCATCGCCGCCATCCGCACCGCTGGGATCATCGGTGACCGCTATATCAAGATCACTCCCGGTGGCAGCGACGAACTTATCGAGCCGGGTGGCGAGATCATCGAAACCGAATCGGCGATCAACTTCGAAGAACTGATCAGTAAATATATTTTTGATAAAGAATAGAGGGGCTGCCATGAAAAAAATTGCCTTGCTGATTTTCCTCGCCCTGCTCTTCAGCTTGCCAGCCAGCTCCCTGCTCGCCGCCGAGATCCAACCGGGTGCTGATGTAGAGGTTTTCGAAGAGGATGACTTTCTCGATGATCCATTCGCCGAGGAGGACGGCCAGGAGCTGCAGATTTGCGACCCACTCGAGCCGGTCAACCGTGGCATTTTCTGGTTCAACGACAAGCTTTACGTCTATCTGTTCAAGCCGGTGGCGAGAGCCTGGCGGGTGGTCCCCGAACCGGCCCGAATTTCGGTCAGCAACTTCTTCACCAATCTGGCCACTCCGGTCCGCTTCACCAACTCACTGCTGCAGGGTTCGCACCTCTGCAGCTTCTATTCGATAGACGATGTGCTCCAGTAGGGGACCGATCCAGCCCTAGCCTGACCTTCTCACCGATCGTCGTCGCGAAACG
>CAMYNC010000208.1 GCA_947259685.1 uncultured Desulfuromonadales bacterium
GTCGCGTCGTCGGGGGCGGGGTCCAGCTCCAGGCTGAGCGTCTCGAGCAGGGCCAGCAGCCGCTCGCGCCGCGCCGCGCTCTGCGGGCTCGCGGGAGCGCTCACGCGCCCCGGCCCCGGCGCGGATCGACCGGCTGCAGAGCGGCACACGCCTCGGCCACGTTCGCCCGGTTGACCTTGCCCCGCGAGGTGCGCGGGATCGCGTCGAGCAGGTACCAGCGCACCGGCAGCTTGTGCTGGGCCAGGTGCTTCTCCGTCCAGTCCCAGAGCGCCCGCAGCTGCGCGTCGGAGTCGTCGGCGAGCACCACGGCGATGCCCACGTTCTGGCCGTACAGCTCGTCGTCGAAGCCGAAGGTGCAGACGTCCTGCGCGCCCTCGAAGCGCTCGATCACCGCGTCGACGTCGCCCGGCTGCACCTTCATGCCCCCCTTGTTGATCTCCTCGCGCACCCGGCCGCGCAGGTAGAGGACGCCCCGCTCGTCGAGCGCACCCACGTCGCCGGTCATGAACCAGCCCTGGCTCACCACCTCGCGGGTGAGGTCGTCGCGCTCGAAGTAGCCCTTCATGAGCGCCGGCGTGTTGAGCCAGACGTAGCCCTCCTCGCCCGGCGCGCACTCCTCGGCCAGGCCGGGGGGCGTCGCCGTGTCGGGGCTCTTCAGGATCTTCATCACCGCGCCCCAGGGGTGGCCGATCAGGCCGTCCTCGGGCGTGAAGTCGGCGACGGTGGTGCCGGCCACCCAGCTGCCGGTCTCGGTGATGCCGTAGGCGTTCAGGACCTGCTCGGTGCCCGTCCAGGTCTGGATGTCGCGCCACATGAACGCGGTCAGGGGCGCCGAGCCGCAGGAGACGCGCTCGAGCGTGCCCCGCGCCGGAGGACGCGCGGTCCGCAGCGCCACGCGCCAGACGGTGGGGACCGAGGACAGGAACGTGATGCCGTGCTCGTCGATCAGCGAGCCGAGGCGCGTGAGCAGGTCGGCCTGGAAGGGGGGCACGATGTGCCGATCTCCAAAATTATCAGCCGGTATACTCGTTCAATCGCAAACTGCTCTGTCGCTGCTACACTAGCAGACCGTACGTATATCTATGACAATTCCGTTGATTATGCAGAACCGGAATTGATGTTTAGGGCCGTTAACGGAAGGATAAAAAAAGTTTATTGTGAAATACATGAATGGGCACAGGACATTTTCAGTTCTCTCACGCCGTAAGCAGACATGAGACATTTCTGGACAGAGGAAGAATTAACTGAGCATTTCACCCTCACTCACGAGGAGCATGAACTGCTCAAAGGTAAACATGAAGAAACAAAGCTCGGTTTTGCCGTTCTTCTTAAGTTTTTTCAATATGAAGGTAGATTTCCTACCAAGCACCAAGAAGTACCAAAAGCGGTCATCGCCCATATTGCATCACAGATAAATGTTGATGCGTCAGCGTTGTCCAATTATCGCTGGCAAGGGAGGTCTATCAAAAGACATAGAAGTAAAATTAGAGAGTTGCTGGGGTTTAAGAAATGGAGCAATCAATATTCTGCTGCGTTGTCAGAATGGCTTGTCAATGATTCCTTACCTGACTACTTTCAACTTGATCAGCTGAAAGAAAAGGCCATTAACCATCTTCGAGGTCTCAAAGTTTCACCTCCTACACCGATCATTCTCGATCGTCTGCTCAACTCTGCATTCAGCCAGTGGGAAAGCATTTTTTTTCATTCCGTTACAGCTGGGTTACCGGAAAAATCCAAAATAGAAATGGATTCTCTGCTCCAGCGTATTGATTCACAGGGAGATCCAGAAGGTGGTGAGGAAGGAGAAGAGAAAACTACTTTCCGTGAAATAAAAGCAGACGCGGGCAATGTTTCTCTTCAAAGTATAATTGACGAATCAACCAGGCTTGAATGCATCCGACAGGTCGAAATCCCACCTCAACTTTTTAAAGATATTCCAAGCAAACTTCTCATCCGGTATAGAGATCGGGCAATCACCGAGCCTGCAAGAAAAGTACGGAGACATCCACCTCACATACGGTACAGTCTTTTAGCCGTTTTCCTGCATTCGAGAAAGTATGAGATTACGGATAACCTTACCGATCTGCTTATCCAGACTGTCCATCGCATTAAAGCAAGGACGGAGAAAAAAATTACCACTGAGCTGGTCAAAGAGATTAAAAAGGTAAGGGGGAAAGATGAAATTCTTTTCAAGATGGCCACCGCAGCGTGTACGCAACCGGATGCAACAGTGAAAGACGCCATATTTCCCGCTGTAGGAGAAAGAACCCTGCAAAATATTGTTCAGGAATATAAATACAGTGGTTCTGCTTATAAGCTGCGTGTCAACAGCAGAATGCGCCTGTCCTATCGTAGCTATTACCGACGCATGCTCCCGAACTTTATTGATGTCCTAGAATTTCGTTCTAATAATCAAGTACATCAGCCGATCATTGCAGCGGCCAACACGTTAAAAAAATATTCGAAAAGTCAACTTCAATATTATCCTGTCGAAGAAGACATCCCCACGGATGGAATTGTACCGGCGACATGGAGGGAGCTGGTTTTTGAAACAAATAGCAAAGGGCACCAAAAAATAAATAGAATAGCTTACGAGTTATGTGTTTTTAGAGCACTGAGAGAAAAACTCAGGTGCAAGGAAATTTGGGTAGTCGGAGCTGACCGTTATCGAAACCCAGACGAGGATGTTCCTCAGGACTTTGAAGAGAAACGTACCGTTTATTACAAAAAACTCGGGCAACCGGAAAACGAACAAACCTTCGCCCTAAAAGTTCAAAATAAAATGGCCGATTCCCTGGGCATGCTTGACAAAGGACTCCCTGGCAACTCCGAGGTTGAGATCCTCAAGAAAAATAACGGTTGGATAAAACTCACCCAGTATGAAGCACAAGCAGAGCCGAAAAATTTGCTCCGCTTAAAATCAGCGATTAGCAATCGCTGGAACATAGTTAACCTTTTAGATGTATTAAAAGAAACTGACTTGCGAGTTCACTTTACCCGCCACTTTAAAAGTGTTGCCCAAAGAGAAACCCTTACCAGAGAGGTTTTACAAAAACGCCTTCTCTTATGCCTATATGCCCTTGGGACGAATACCGGAATTAAGCGTATCAGCTCAGGAGATCATGGAGAAAAGTACGCCGACCTGATGTACGTCCAGCGCCGTTTCATAACCAAGGAGTACTTACGGCAGGCTATAGCCGGAGTTGTAAACGAAGTTCTTGCAACCCGTCTCCCTCATTTCTGGGGTGAAGCAACAACAGCATGCGCGTCAGACTCAAAGCATTTCGCAGCCTGGGATCAAAATCTTATCAGTGAATGGCACAATAGGTATAGAGGCCGAGGTGTAATGATCTACTGGCATGTTGAGAGGAAGGCTTCATGTATCTATTCCCAGTTGAAAAATTGTTCTTCCTCTGAGGTTGCGGCCATGATGGAAGGCGTGATTCGCCACATCACAGAGATGGAGGTGGAGAAGCAGTATGTGGATACCCACGGTCAGAGTTATGTGGCATTCGCTTTTTGCTATTTACTCGGCTTTAAACTGCTTCCCCGGCTCAAAGGTATTCACTCCAAAAAGTTATATAGACCATTTTCAGGACAATCAGGTTTAAACAGCAACCTACATCCTGTTTTGTCTCGCCTTATCAACTGGGAGCTGATCCGACAGCAATATGATCAAATGATCAAGTTCACCACCGCGATTAAAATGGGTACAGCGGACACAGAATCTATTCTCCGAAGATTTACCAGGGACAACTTAAAACATCCAACCTACCAAGCACTCTTAGAGCTTGGTAAGGCCGTTAGAACCATCTTTCTCTGCAATTATCTTCATTCGAAAGACCTGCGAACAGAAATTCAGGAAGGTCTCAATGTTATTGAGCTCTGGAATGAAGTGAATGACTTTATCTTTTTTGCCAAAGGGGGGGAATTCGCCACAAACAGGAAAGGAAATCAAGAGTTGGGGATGTTGTCACTACAGCTGCTTCAGAATTGCCTGGTCTATATTAATACACTGATGATCCAGCAAACACTGAGTGACCCGGGAATGATGAAAATCATGAAACCCGAGGACTTGCGTGGGCTGACTCCGTTGATTTTTTACCATATAAACCCATATGGCTCATTCAACCTGGACATGAAGAGCAGACTTCCCATTGATACAGGTTACAGGGAGGCGGCATAATGAATGATATCAAACGAACCTCTGCCAAAATAAAGGCCAAGGAGCTTGCCAGACATCTCCGTTCAGAGCGGCCAGACTATAATTATTTAAAATCCGTTTTTCGCCATCTTAGAGAAGAACTGGAAGTGCCGGTTACGCGGAAACCAAAAAGGCTTCCTGACGTCCCTACAGACGATGAGATTTCACGTTATTACAAAGCGGTATGGAAAGCGCAGAATTTTCAAGATATGGTGATTATCAAAACCTTGCTTTATACCGGTGTTAGGGTCAGTGAGCTTGTTAATATCCGTTTAGAAGATATCAATTATGACCATTGTCAAATCAGGATTAATGAAGGCAAGGGGAAGAAGGATCGAATGGTTCCTTTTCCCGAATCATTCCGAGAAGTACTGGCAATGCATGCAGCAAAAATGCGTGAAAAGAATGCGAGTTATCTTTTTGAGTCATCTTGGAAAAAGAAATATACGGATCGTGGGGTAAGAAAGATATTGGCCAAGTATAGCCGAGAGGCAGGGATGCCACGAAATATTTCACCTCATAAACTCAGGCATTTTCTAATGACCTGGTTAAAAAAACAGGGAATTGATGACTCTCTTATTCAACCCTATTCCGGTCATGCGACAAGGCAATCCCTGGAAATTTATTCAAAACTTACAATAAAAGAAGCCCAGGAGGAGTATAACCGTGTGATAAATCAGTTTCCGGTCTAAAGTTCTAATATTTTTTTGGAGTAGAACTTTTTGGAAAGGATCAAACTCGTACTGTTTGTAAAAATGTTGATTTTTTGTATATAGATATCAATAGTTTGTAAAAGTTTGACACCATATGGTAGCTACGCTACTTTTAGGCCATATATGCTGATCCCCAAGCTCGAACTCCAGCACTCTCAAACGTACCAAGTGTGCAAGCCAGCTTTCTTCCACCGTATCCGGTTCTTCCTTGAATCA
>CAMYNC010000209.1 GCA_947259685.1 uncultured Desulfuromonadales bacterium
TCGCATCCTGACCTCGCCACAGTTCTGCTCTGGTTCCAGTGATAAATCGAGCAATTCACCGATCTCCCGTAGCGAAAATCCCAGCTCTTTTGCATGTCGGATAAAGCGTACCCGCAGAACCACATCTGCCGGGTAGTGACGAAACCCTACTCCAGGTTTTTGTGGCTGCTCTATCAAACCCTGACGCTCGTAAAAACGTATTGTCTCCACACCGACACCTGCACGTTTCGCAACGTTTCCAATCGTTAAACCAGACATGCACATCCTCATCTCTTAAGTGTAAGAATAGCTTCCGTACTTATGTACGGAGTTAATCTAAATTCTATCGTATATGGCCCAATGACCCGGTAGCTGCGCAAAATGGCCAACTTTAACACACAGGCTGCCCCAGAGCCGATAACCTGTTAGCTTATCGCAGCTTTTTAGCACAACAAAAATCCTAAGAATATATGCAAGCTCCTTTTGGCAGGACTTTTGGAAACGATGGAACCCAGCTCGGTGACCACTCAAATTGGATTTGCACAACTGCTAAGTTATGCAAAAACGAATGCCTCCGAAATTTCCAGAGGCATTCGTCATGAAACTCACGATAAATGTGACGCAAAGTCTCCCCCCCCCTCCTGAAAAAGTCGTGAGAACCCGGCAAACTAATTTTTTGAAATGTAGCCCTCCTTACATTCTTTCTCTTCAAGGCTGGATATGATGTTTACAACTAACTTCCAACGACGATTAAAAGGGTAATTTTAGAACATCAAAATTGACAAATACAACCTTTCAGGTAAGCTTTTAAAAAAAACCGAACGGTCTGTTTTTGGAAGGAGGTCGACGATGCCGACCAAAGGTGAAATTACTCGGGAAAAAATCCTTGATGAAGCAACACAGGTATTCCACCGCAAGGGATTTTTAACCACAACTATCAATGATCTGCTGGGCGCGACGGGCATGACCAAAGGGAATCTCTATTTCCATTTTGCCAGCAAGGAAGATGTCGGTCTGGAAGTTTTGCGTCGAGCACAAAGTGCTTTCAGGGAATTTCTGGACGATGCCCTTCAGGGCGAAACACCTGGTGCGAAACTGGACAATTTTTTCCGTCAGGCCATGGAGCGCAATCGCAGCAAAGAATTCGTCGGCGGTTGTCTGTTCGGCAACACCGCTCTCGAAGCTTGTGACAATGCGCCGCCTTTTGCCGAACTGGTCAGCGAGGTCTTCGCCGAATGGATCGGGAAACTGCAAGAAACCATTCAAGCGGCTCAGGAACATGGTCAGGTTCGTCAGGATTTACCGGCCTCCGCCCTGGCGGAACTGGTGGTTGGAACGATTGAAGGCGGGATCATGCAATCCCGGCTGAAACAAGAGGAGGGACCTCTCAAACGGGCGTTTGACTCGTTGCGGGTCCTGCTTGAACTCAAACCTTAACAGGCACATTGTAAAAGATCGGGAGACGATTTATGAAACGGATCGACACGGTTGCACCGGGAACAGCCTCACCCGAAGTTGAAGAGATCTTTCAGGACATCAAAAAAGTCTTCGGAATGATCCCGAATCTCTTCAAAACCTACGCCCACCATCCCCCACTTCTTCAGGCCAACTGGCACAAGGTGAAGCGTGTGATGATGGAAGGCGCATTGTCACGGAAAACTAAGGAAGCAATCGCACTCCTCGTCTCAAAGGACAATGGTTGTAAATATTGCGTTACCGCCCACTCGGGGGCCCTCAAGGCGATCGGCGTCAATGAAGAAGAGATCGGCCACATAGAAACCGATCTGGATCAGGCGGACTTTACAGACAAAGAGCGTGCGCTGATTCGCTTCGCCCGAAAAGCCAACCGGGATGCCAACGGGCTCTCCGACGAGGAGTTCCTGGCAGTTCGTGAAACGGGTGCAGGTGAGGCCGAAATCATCGAAGCTCTTGGAGTCATGGAAATCTTCACAGCGTTCAATAAGTTTCTCGACGCTTTGGATGTTGAACTCGGGTGATAGGACGCGAGGCGGTTATGAAGCGCAGACTCTGGTACATCAAGAATGCCGCACTCTTCTCCTGGCTGGAGGAAGATGAACTGCAGCGCCTGGCCAGTCGCAGCGAAATGGTCGCCTGCAAAAAGAACACGACCTTTTATTTTGCACATGAACAAAGCGACAGCATTTACCTGGTCAAGCAGGGGCGCGTCAAGTTGACCCGGACTAGCGCCGAAGGGCGCGAAGTGATTCTCGACATTCTCGCCCCCGGGGAAATCTTCGGCGAGTTGGCAGTCACCGGAGAGGAGATCAGGACCCACAGTGCGGTCGCCGTCGATGACGCGCTGGTGTGTATCATCACCCGTCAGGAGTTCGAGGATCTGCTCAAACGGCATCCGGACATGGCCTTGAGGGTCTTGAAACTGGTCGGACTGCGGCGGCGCGAACTGGAAATGCGGCTGGAAGACCTGATCTATCAGCCGGTCGCCAACCGGCTGGTGCTGACCCTGCTCTGGCAGGCGCGACGCCATGGCACAAGACAAGCTGACGGCAGTATCAATCTGCCGCTCAGTCAGAAAGATCTGGCCCATCTGGTTGGGGCCTCGCGTGAGGCGGTTGCGGATCAAATCGGCGAATTCAAAAAAGACGGGTTGTTGGAGACCGGTTATCGGAGCCTTCGACTGACCAATCCGAAGGGCTTGATGCAGACATTGACCACCGAGGTCGAATTCGATATTGACGAGTTACTGAATATCGCACCATCGGACACCTGAAAGAAGTGTAAAGATCTATGCCGACACTGAAGGTTCACAACATTGTTTTTCGCCACGAGGACCTCTTCGAGCTGCAGCTTGAGCGGGGCGACGTCAACTTCGAGCCGGGTGCCTGTCTGGCCTTGTTCAATGACGATGGAGATTCACGCCCCTACAGCATTTCAGCCGGCACGCAAGAGAACATCCTGCGATTTTTGATCAGGCGGGTGCCGAATGGCCGGGTCAGTCACTGGCTGGCTCTGCGCAAACCTGGTGACACGGTCGAGGCCAGCGACCCTTTCGGCTGGTTTCGTCCTGGGCGCTCCACACCAACCGGGGAACGCTGTGTCTTTATCGCCACCGGCACCGGCATCGCTCCGTTTTTAAGTCACCTGCGCAGCAACTCGGCACAGCCTCCAGAGATGTGCCTCTATGGCATCCGTCGTCTGGCGGACGCTTTTGCTCTGGATGAACTGGAGCAACTAAACGGATTTCGCCTGGCTGTCTCCAAAACGTCCGGCCACAGTCATTTTCATGGCAGAGTGTCCGGTCTTCTCGGACAGGTTCCCCTGGATGAGGAGATCCACTATTACCTCTGCGGACTGGACACCATGATCGAAGAAACCTACCAGTGGCTTGAAGCCAGCGGCATTGAATATACCCACATTCACCGGGAGATCTTTTTTTATGAAGATGGACAAGACTGACGCCCGGCTCACCACCAGCCAAAATGAGCCACGCGGCTATATCCAGCCCCAGACGCTTGAAGAGCTTTGGTTTCACACCGGGACCAACTGCAACCTGCGCTGCCCTTTTTGTCTCGAAGGTTCGAAGCCGGGGGATAACCGGATCGAGTTTCTGACCCTTGACGATGCCCGCCGTTTTATCGACGAAGCTCTTTGTCTGGGAGTTAAGAAGTTTTCCTTCACGGGCGGAGAGCCGTTTGTCAATCCGGAGTTTGTCGCGATTCTGCAGGCTGCTCTGGAACATCGTCCCTGCCTGGTCCTGACCAATGCCACCGAACCGCTGATGAACCAGATGGCCGAGGTCCTGCGACTGCGCGACCAGCCGAATCCACTCAAATTCAGGGTCAGCCTGGATCATCCGGATCCGGCCAAACACGACGAATCACGCGGCAAGGGGAATTTCAAAAAAGCGCTCGACACTCTGGGCCGGTTGCACAAGGCAGGCTTTGGTGTTTCGATCGCGCGCCTGATGCTGCCCGGTGAAGACAGTTTCGCCGTTGACCAGAGTTATCTCCCCTTTTTCCGCAAAGCTGGTGTTCCCGATGACGTCGCCATCATCAAGTTTCCTGAATTTCACCAGCCCGGCTCGTTTCCGGACGTTCCGGAGGTTACCGAAACCTGCATGACCCGTTATTTGAGTGCCGAGCAGCGTGAAGGCTTCATGTGTAATTTCAGCAAAATGATTGTCCGTAAAAACGGCCAGTGCGGCGTGTATGCCTGCACTCTGGTGGATGACGTCAAGGGCTATGATCTGGGACCAACCCTAAAGTCCGCTATGCAAGAGCGGGTCGTGCTCGGTCATCATCGCTGCTATTCCTGTTTTGCCTGTGGTGCCAGTTGTTCGGAAGGGACCTGAAGTAATTCACGTGTGCTCAGGATCGGCCTGGCACACCAAATCAACCCAAACACGGGAGGATACGCGCATGAAAAAGTTTCTGATGATGGTGGCAGTAACCGGCATGGTGCTGGGCGTGAGCTGGGGAATGGCCTTAGCCGCCGGTGATTCGTTGCCTAAAGTGGACGGGAAAGCGGTTTATGACTACATCACCCAGACCAGTCCCTACCAGCAGTGGCCGCTCTGGCCGGGCAAGGGCAAGTTTTACAAAGGGCAGCATCCGCATGGGGCGTTGCTGACAACCTATGTCACCGAAGCAGCCGAAGCCACGATTAACTCGAAATCCGGACAGTTCCCTGACGGCAGCATCATCGTCAAGGAGAACTACATGCCCGACAAAACCCTGGGAGCGGTGACGGTCATGTATCGCGTCAAGGGCTACGACCCGGAAGCGGGCGACTGGTTCTGGGCCAAGTACAAGGCCAGTGGTGAAATTGAGGCGCAAGGCAAGGTTGCCGGGTGTATCGGCTGTCACACGGCCGCTATCCAGAATGACTGGGTCTTTACCAGCCCGGTGAAATAATGAAATGAACACGATTTCGGGGGAGCTTTGCGCTCCCCCGATGAGTCTTGAGAGGTCATTATGTCGGGTCGCTCGAAAAAAATCCTGGTTATCATCGCCGTCGCCGCGCTGGTCGTGGTGTTCTTCGCTTTCGATCTGCAGCGCTACCTGACCCTCGCTGAACTCAAGGCTCGTCAGACGGAGTTC
>CAMYNC010000210.1 GCA_947259685.1 uncultured Desulfuromonadales bacterium
GCTGCTGTCGACACGCCAGTAGCTGCTGGTGCTGCCATCGACCGCGTTGGAAGCCCGGTAGCTGCTGCCCTCGTAATCTGAGGCGCTGACCGACTTGTTCAAGGCCAGGTTGATCCCACCACCGGAAGAAACACTGCCGCCGCTGCTGGCCGCTGTGGTAGTCATAAGGGGAGGGAACGCAGGGACTTGATAATCAGTACCGTTGTTATTGATCCACACTAAGTTGAAGTCAAGGGTCGGCCGACGCCAGCGGAAACCACCTTCGTCGTCCATGTCGTCACCATTGGGTTCAATGTTTTCCAGGAAAGTGTCCTCCTGGTCCTGTCCATTGTCTGTGATCTGTGCCCAAAAAAGGTTGAAACTGCCCTTTCCGGCAGCTGGGCGGGTGTAGCCCACACCCCTTATATTACCCCGACTATCTCTGGGAGCGGGGTGGAAGGTTTCCGGAACGCCATAAGTGGGGAATGAACTGCTCGAAGCAGGGATTGGAGCCCTGGCCAGACTAAAACTATCATTATGGCAGGAGGCGCAGGCACCGAAATCCAATATCGGCCCGCCATTGTCATGTTGGAATGCGCCATGACACTCCCGACAGCCAGCCTGAGCAGGACGGTCTGAGGCAAAAGCAGGTGTGGTGTGACAATATTTGCAATTTCCCGATTGTGCCTCATCGCTCTGGTGGTGAGCCGTCTCCTGACCAGTCTCCTGCGTGTGGCAAATCAAACAGTCTCTGAAGGGAGCAAAGACGAATTCCTCGGTTACCGGGTTCCAGACTTCGGTGTGGCAGGAGAGGCATTGATAGAGCCCAGTACCGTCCGGGTCACCGTTAGGAGCATCCGTTCCGGGAGGAAGTGGCTCATTTGTCAGCTCATGATGCCGATCGGGAAGATATACCGGGAGGACGATCGTTGTATCATAAAACTTCGGATCCAGCGAATCTGTATCGTGGTGACAGACGGCGCAATCCAACGCGGCCATCTCACCGTAAGGGATTGGGACCCCGACAAACCCAACGGCCAAAACAGCTCCAGAGAAAAAACCAGCTGATACCATAAATAGAATCAGCGACCCCAGGGCTCCCCTAAATGCAACCCTCCCGATGCCTTTAAAAAGCTGACAGACATAACTCATTTCTGGGCCTCCTTTTTTGTTCTTTCCAAATGATTTCAGGGTACAAAAGTACCCGCAACAACAAACCAAACAGCCGCATCAGGTCAAAAGCAGGATCTGCTGACCTTTTGAAAGACATTCGATGATAAATTCAGGATAGAAAGACAACAAAAAAACTACTCAAAAAAAACAGTAAATCTTTATAAAATAAAGCGACTAAAATTAACTATTTCTGAGCTGGCAGGGACATGATTCTTGGCAGTGCATTTAAGTACATCAGTATACGAGTTTATACGATTCAAGTATATGAAAATCTATGGAATTTTATTCTTATATCACCATCTAATGAGATCGCAAGCAGGCTGAAATATTTTTTTATTCGCTTACCCTACATTCCAACGAGAGCGAAAAACCCTTTTTCATTTCTGCGCAGCTATCCGCTCCGCCAACATGCCAACAGCAAGGGCAAAACTGTGTGCCCTGTTCCATTTCATCAACACCCGGTAGTTTTCATAAACCAGAAAAGCGTCCCCATCGCTGCCCTCGGGCATAATCAAAGACGCAGGCAGTTTGTTCCCAGGCAGATCCTGACCATTTTTCAACCTGACCCCGTCTTTTCGCCAGGATGCCAGGGAGGTGCGGTATTCAAGGCCGAGATGTTTGAGATCAACGTTCTGGGGCACTCGCACCTCTCTTCCCCACCGATAGCGCCATTGCCAGCCGGATTTATGCAGGTAGTTGGCCGCTGACGACAGGTAATCCTCGCGGGAATTCCAAAGGTCGATCTGCCCATCAGCATTGCCATCGACTGCAAAGCCAAGAAAGGTTGATGGCATAAACTGTAAATTTCCCATTGCCCCGGCCCAGGACCCGAAGAACTGAGTTTTTGATACCTTGCCGGAGTCGAGAATGCGTAATGCGTTGACCAATTCCTGACGGAAATATTCGCTGCGTCTGGCGTCAAAAGCCAGGGTCGCTAAGGCGGAAAAAATCGGCACCTTGCCGGTGTTGCGACCAAAATTGGTTTCGATCCCCCAGAGGGCCACCAGGTAATGCGGCTGCACCTGGTATTTCTTGGCAATTTTATTAAACAAAGTGTGATGTTCTTTCAGTAGCCGCCTGCCATTATTAATCCGCCAATCTGATACCGCTCCGGCAAGATATTCTGCGAGTGTCTTCTTGAACTCCGGCTGGCGCCGATCCGCTGCTATGACCCAGGGGAGAAACTCGACATCGTTCAAGACAACCTGGTACGGATAGAGCAAACAGGCCAGAAGCATCAGAATCAAAATGAACCCGAGAATTGGCCGACTTGAGACACAGAACTTATGTTTATAGATATATGAAAACATCCCTCTCCTCACAGTTGATTCAGAAATAAAACGGGTTTATAAGACAGCTCCTAAATAAAGCATGCCAATTGGGCACAATTCAGGCTATGTCAGCACAACTCTTTATTCATTCCAAGCACTCACACCTCTCTAATGAAATTGGATATTAAAAACACCTCGTCATTCTGCAGAAATATCAATAATTACAAACCCATACCACTTCAATGAAGCCTCCCCTAGATTAAACTTATTTTTTTTCGTTTGCTTTTCAACTAGTTAGGGATAAATTTTAGACTTCTATTATATTTTATAAAACTGTTTTGTTGCTGACACCAAAGGACCGCTTACCAATCTTATTTATTTAACAGCGTACTAAGATTTAAACCTGCAGAGTTGAAAAGTATAAACCCATATGGTGCCTAAAGGGGGACACATGTCCAAGAATTTCTGTTTCTGGAATCTCGCCCTGCTCAGTCTGTTAACGACACTCATCTTGGCAACAGGTCCACAGGAGGCCTGGGCGCAGGACAACGAGATCTGCTATACCTGCCATAGCGCCTCAGAGATCAGGCAACTTCGAAGGAGGTGTTTTTGAGTTTTTACCACCGGACTGTCAAAAATGTCATGACTTTTCTGGTGGCCCGAGCAGTACTATCCATACCTACCACACCAACCTAATTCCTTCGGAAATTCAAGACTGCGAAGAGTGCCACGTCGGTGGAGCCCCAGGCGGACCGCTGCGCGAACCCTACGGAGAATGTGCTTCCTGCCACACCGGCTTCCAGGGCGGATCGAACGGCCCCCTGCACCAGATGCACACCGACAACTTCGGAGCCACCGACTGCGCCACCTGCCACGGCCCCAGCGCGCCGGCCTGCAGCGAGTGCCACCAGATCGACCGCCACGATTATCGCACTGGTCCAGGCGCTCCGGGCCACGACTTCCACACCGGCTTCATCAGCGATTGCGAGCGCTGCCATGTCTCCGGCGCCCCAGGCGGACCGCTACGCGAGCCTTACACTGAATGCGCCAGCTGTCACGTCGGTTTCCAGAATGGCCCGAACGGCCCACTGCACATGGATCACACCAATAACTTCGGAGCCAGCGACTGCAACAGCTGTCATGGAGACGACGCCCCGGCCTGCAGCCTGTGCCATGACCAGGATCGCCATGACTTCCGCAACGGCGGCGGCACAGGACACGAATACCATAACACCATCATCAACGACTGTGAGCGCTGTCATACCTCCGGCGTCGCCGGTGGTCCGATGCGTGAGCCATTCATCATCTGCGCTGACTGCCACACCGGCTTCCAGGGCGGGCCTGCAAGCGGCCAGCTCCACATGCAACATACCGACGAATTCGGAGCCACCGACTGCAACACTTGTCATGGCGACGACGCCCCGGTCTGCAACCAGTGCCACGAGGTTGTTTCCACGCAGTACGGGCAGATGTACCATGATTTCCGCAACGGTCCAGGCACTCAGGGCCACGACTTCCACACCGGCTTCATTAATATCTGCGAGCTGTGTCACGTCTCCGGGGTAGCCGGCGGCCCGCTAAGAGAGCCTTACACTGAATGCGCCAGCTGCCACACCGGCTTCCAGAACGGCCAGAACGGCCCACTCCACCAGCTACATACCAACAATTACGGCGCAACCGACTGCAACACCTGCCACGGCGACGACGCACCAGCCTGCAGCGAATGCCACACGGTTGACCGTCATGACTTCCGCAACGGTGGCGGCTCAGGACACGAGTTCCATAACAGCTTCATCAACGACTGCGAACGCTGCCATGTCTCCGGTATTGCCGGCGGCCCGTTGCGCGAGCCCTACAGCGAATGCGTCGTCTGCCACGACGGCTTCGAGGGCGGCCCGAGCGGCCCGCTCCACCAGCAGCATACAACCACCTTCGGGGCCAGCGACTGCAACACCTGCCACGGCGACGACGCACCGGCCTGCAGCGAATGCCACACGGTTGACCGTCATGACTTCCGCGGCGGTGGCGGAACAGGACACATCTTCCATAACGGCTTCATCAGCGACTGCCAGTTCTGCCACGTCTCCGCGCCACCAGCCGGCGGCCCGTTGCGCGAGCCTTTCGGTGAATGTGCCAGCTGTCACACCGGCTTCGAGGGCGGCCCGAGCGGCCCAGTGCATCAGCTACATACCAACAACTACGGTGCCAGCGACTGCAATATCTGTCACGGCGACGATGCGCCGGCCTGCACCCAGTGCCACGCGGTGGACCGGCATGACTTCCGCAACGGTGGCGGCACTGGACACATCTTCCATAACCCCGTCACCAACAACAACTGTGAGCGCTGCCACGTCTCCGGCGCGCCATCCCCTGGTCCGGTGCCGCCACAGTACGACGGTTGTATCGAGTGTCACCCCAACTTCCAGAGCGGCCCGAGCGGTGCACTGCATCAGCAACATATCAACAACTACGGCGCCAACGACTGCAATATCTGTCACGGCGACAATGCCCCGGCCTGCGGCCAGTGCCACCAGGGGGATTTCCACCACAACAGCTCCTTTGCTCAAACCGGCGACTGTGCTCACTGCCACGCTGTTCCTCCCTCGGCACAGGATCGTCCGACCCAGGCTGCTTGTCGCGAATGTCACGGTGCCTACCAGCACGATAAAGGTGGTCCGATCCAGAACTATGGCGCCTGCGCAGCATGCCACTCCACCACGCCTTTCCACGCCGCTCCCCCGCGTGGTGTAGGCTACAACAACCCGGCACCCGGCAAGGGGTATTTTGCCCTTTTCTGGAGGCAGTTCACCAACAATGGCCAGGACCAGGAGGACAGGCCGCTGTCGAGATTCGAGCCCAACGGCGAAGATTGTGACGAGGGAGGTTTCTACTGGAGCCGTCCGACCCTCTCCTTCGATTTAAAGCGAATTACTCACAATGGAAGGGCTTACAATGTCCCTGCATTCCCGGACGGCAGCACCGGGCCCTCCAACCCGCGTGAGTTTGTTCCTTCTACAAGGTGCCGTGGCAATGGCGGTGGTGGTGACGATTCCGATTAGGATGGCTCAAAAGGCCAAGCCGTCACTGGATGAGGTGGCGGTTTGGCCAAGCTAGCCTGCCGTAGATTTCACGAAGCGCAGAGGATAATATTTAGATCAATGCTCTACTTCTCTATGTAAACCGGACCCACTAAATTTGGATATTTAACTCAAGAACTAAAACCCAGAGCAAAGGAGGTAAACATGAAAAAGTACATGAAACCAAAGGTCATTGGGAGCAGCAACGTTCACCCCTGCTAGCAAGAAAAGAAGTTTTTCCGCGTAAATCCAAAAGAAAACCCCGCATTTTTTTGTTGCGGGGTTTTCTTTTGTCATTTTCCTCTTAATTGCTCAAAATCTACACCACCTCTTCATATTCTGGCAGGTGGCAAACATCAAGCACTGCTCTTAAGAACTGAGGAATTTACACAACCTGATATTGAGGTGCTCATCTCATATGTATTACCGCAACCCCAAAAAAAGGCCCCGTTCCAGAGGAGGCAGGAACGAGGCGAATAGTCCGGTCGGACCACAGAGAGAGCTTTTGTACGTGGGAATGAGATCGTTATTTCGTGATGGCCTGGGCCCATGCCGGAATTTCGCCAAAGACCACGTCAAAGACCGGGAAGACCAATGCATAGGTTACCAGCACCGTCAGAACGACACCAATGAGGTTGAGACCGCAACCGCTCCTGGCCATCTGCGGAATCGTCACATAGCCGGAAGCGAAGACGATGGCATTCGGTGGGGTTGCAACCGGCAGCATGAAGGCGCAGGAGGCGGCCACGGCGGCGGGAATCACCAGCAACAGCGGGCTCTGCCCCAGGCCGATGGCGACTGCCGAAAGGATCGGCATGACCATCGCCGCGGTTGCAGTATTCGAGGTCAGCTCGGTGAGGAAAATAATCAGGGTGCTGACGGCGATGACCAGGACCAGGACCGGTGCCTGATCGAGCAGCCCGACCTGCGAACCGATCCAGTCGGCCAACTTGGTGACTTTGAAACCGGCGGCCATCGACAGGCCACCACCGAACAGGATCAGGACACCCCAGGGCAACTTGGATGCCCAGTGCCAATTCATAACGAATTCGTTCTTCTTCAGATTGATCGGGATCAGGAACAGAACCAGCGCGCCGGTCATGGCGATAGCGGCATCAGTGACCAGTTTCGGATCGGGAAAGATGAAACCGAGTTGTTTACGGAAGATCCAGCCGAGCGCGGTCAATGCAAAAACCAGGGATGTCCAGCGTTCGCCGGCGCTCATCGAACCCATCTCCTGCAGTTCCCGGTTAATCAGGTCACGTCCGCCGGGAACCTTTTTCAGTTTCATCGGGTTGGCAACCTTGGTCAACCACAACCAGCAAAGCGGCAGGAAGACGGCAACCAAGGGCACGCCGACCTTCATCCAATCAACGAAGGTGATTTCATAGCCGTAGGTCTTTTGCAGGTATCCGGCGAGAACGGTATTCGGCGGGGTGCCGATCAGGGTAGCTACGCCACCGATGGAAGCTGCGTACGCGATGCCGAGCATCAGGTTGAGTCCGAAGTTGAATTTCTCTGGGCTGAAATCGATGGTTTTATCGAGCCCTTCTTTTTTCCCCTCTTCAATAACATGGGTAATAATCGCCAATCCGATCGGCATCATCATGACCGTGGTCGCGGTGTTTGAGACGAATGCGGAAAGAACCGCGGTTGCGGCCATAAAACCGAAAATCAATCGGCCCGGGGAAAATCCAACCACCTTGACGATGTTCATGGCAATGCGGCGGTGCAGATTCCAGCGCTGCATCGCCAAGGCAATGATGAAGCCACCCATGAAGAGGAAAATCAGGTGACTGGCATAGGGCGCGGTCGCGGCCTGGGTTTTCATGATCCCCATTAGAGGGAATAGGGTGATCGGCAGCAGGCTGGTTGCCGGAATCGGAATCGACTCGCACATCCACCAGGTCGCCATCAACATCGCCACGGCGGCCATCTTCTGTGCGGAAGGCTCCATATCGGCCGGGGTCGGAATCACCAACAGCAGAACAAACAGCAGCGGCCCAAGCAGCAGCCCGACCTTTTGCCGGGTGGTATATTCGCGCGGTTCACCCTCTTCAATCCCGCCGGGGCTCGGTTCAATACGCTGGGTGTGTTCAGCAGGAGCTTCGTCCATTTCGTCCGCCAGATCTACCTCATGTTCGGTATCGTGCACCGAAAACATCGTATTTTTACGCGTCAACAAGCGTTTCATGGCCTTAGGTGTGACAGCGAACATCGATTTGGTATCATCGTGCATCACCCAAAGGCGGTCCCACATAGAAGCTATCATTTTTCTCTCCTCTTGCTATGGTTGTCCATAAAAGTCCGCACTCATTTCAAGAATAGCAACATTTCGTCGGTACTGAGCTTGGAGCAATGGCAGTGCCAAAACCTGAGAACTGTAT
>CAMYNC010000211.1 GCA_947259685.1 uncultured Desulfuromonadales bacterium
GCCAGACTGCTATGAATGTAGTGTTGTCCTGTTACTGCTCAACACTCGAGCCAGGATCAATTCCGCCAATGTCGATTAGCTCTATGACTATTTCTTCTCGCCCAAAACCACACTTTTGAAAGGATGCAATCCAAGGCAGTACAAATCAAAAAAGCCACTTAACCGTTCATCATTGGCTAAATGGCTCAAAGCTTCCTTTTCCCATATCGTGATTCATCACGCCCCCCTGAGAAACAGAAGAATTTTTAGAAACTATAGCGACAAACTGAAGTTAATCAAGAGCGTCGGCCTTTAGACAGTCTCAACCTCATTGAGGTACGAGAACAACATAGTGGAGGACAATCGAATACAACGAGCAGCCTCCACATTATACCCTTGGTGGGGCGACCCCTTGGGGATCTGTCGCCGGTGAATATCTGTCAAAGGACGTTGGAAGCCCTATTTATGAACTGTTTACTTAATAGGGACGCTTACTGTTCCCGTGAAAAGTAAGGGTAGGAGCAATTAATAAGTTTGCGCCTTGCCTGCCTGGGTTTCTTTATTACTATTGAGATGATGTTGATCTCATTCAGGTAGATAGGATGTTATTCGCACGGGAATCGGAGAGGAGGAGGGATGATGCAAAGATTAGGTATGCGAAAGGTGTGTAGGTGGTGTTTGGCGATTGCGGTAGTGGTGTTCTGCACCGCCTGCACCACGACGAACACGATCAACCGGGCCAAGGAATTCGCCCAGGCGGGCATCACGTTCTCGGACAGTCTCGATCCGGTCCTCGACCAGTCCCTGGAGGCAAAGGTGCGGGCGAACTCCATGACCCTCGATGCTGGCAGAACCCTGATGCTCGAGCTCTGTCCGGCGGGCGATACTCAGTGCCTTGAGGACATTCAGGACAAGCTCGAGACCTCTCTTCAAGACCAGGTGGAAAAGGAGGCCAAGCGTGTCCAGCTCTACCGAAAGTTCCGAGCACACACGCAAGTGCTCCGGAACTACTTCCAGACGCTGAGTTCGCTGGCGACCAGCAACCAACCCGAAGCGCTCGGGCAATCGGCGCAGCGACTTGTCACGCAGGCGTCCGATTTGCGTCAGGCGATTACCGAAAGTGACACGTCGATCGACCTTGGTAACGCGCCACAGATTCTTGTCAGCCAGGTGGCCAACACGTTCCGATCAAAGGCGCTCCAGAGGGTGCTGAAGGAGACGGCACCAGCAATCTCGATCGAGCTGGCCCTGCAGAAAGCGCTGCTCGACAATCTGGTCGAGCAAACGAGTTCCGATCTCGAACTCGCGTTCCAGAAACAAGACGACGAGAACATCAACGACCCATTCGTCGTCTCTACGGAGCCTTTGCCGCCGGACTGGGCGGACAGGCGGTTCGCCGCGGCACGACGCGGGCTTGATCTCAACGCGGTCGGAGCTGCTCGGAAGGCTGCGGGAACGCTCCAGATAGCGTTCGAGGCACTCGTGGAGAACCGGCTCGACGCGGCGAGCCTCGGTGGGTTGATTCAGGATCTCAACAACCTCGCCACGCTGGCGCTGGAAGTTGATCGCGTGCGCAACCAACAACAGGAAGGAGGCGGATCATGACCCCCGGAAAGACTCGACAGGAGTCCCTGAGCGTGCTGCGGGCTACGCGACGGAAGATGATTAGCTCTGCCTGGACACGGAAGCTAAAGCGTGAGGATCTTGCGACGAAACAACGAGCCGCGAACGCACTGCTCAACATCGGTTCGGCGATCGACACAATCGAACTCGCGGAACTCGAGTCCATCGTAAACGCGATGGAGGGTAACGAGCAGGCGATCGAGAGCGGGATTGAGACGCTCCGCGGTGCGATCGAAGACTTGCAGAGCGTTGGGACCGTGCTCGGGGCTGTCGAGCAACTGCTGGCGCTCGGCGGCCGCATCGCGCCACTGTTGATCTAAGATGGTGGGGGAGAAGCTGATGGCGGAAGATAGAAAACCATAAACACATAAATGGGGTTCAAGGTTCGGCGGGAGTCGTCCCGCCAGGCGAGTTTCTTTCTCTGCCCGCCCGAGAGAAAGTAACCAAAGAGATGCGCCCCACGCAAGGTGAACCATGCGGCTGTCAGAGAACATTTGTTATCGATGTGCTGGCACATTTTTCAGTAATCGATGTTGTGGCACTCAACACCTACGGACTAAGCACGGTAAAAAGAAGCTCTACAATTTCCTTGCCCGCTTCATCATTGAGCGAGTCGATCTATCCCGGGCCGCGCCTGCTGTTACCCTGATCACGGATCGCTGTAAGAACAAAGAGGAGGTCAAAGACTTTAACGGCTACGTCGCCAATCAGCTGGAGTCGCTGTTGCCGTTAAATGTTCCGCTGAATATTTACCATGAAAACTCCCAAGATAATCCTGGCCTTCAAGCAGTGGATCTTTTTTGCTGGGGAGTTTATAGGAAGTACGAATCTGGTGATTGGGATTGGTATCAGGTCTATCAGGGGAATATTGCTTTTGAGACAGAATATCTGCCCTAAGAGGGCAAAACAAAAGACGGTCCCTGCTAGGCCGTAGGCCGAATTTCCCTGGGCTCAGCCAACCGATGGAAGGAAGCACCCAAGGCACCTAACAGGATTTACCCGTCTTCGTATTTAAATCTTATAGCTAACTTCTTTCAGAAGTCAAAGAAAAAGTCAGACAAAAAATCAAAGAAATTGAGGAAAACAAAGGAAATAATTCCGGGGGAAAAGAGTGGTGGGGGAGGTGTTGAGGGGATGATTGCCATCTGGCGGTAAAGGCAATTTCGGCGGGAGTCGCCCCGCCAGGCGAGTTACCTTTCTTGACGGCCAAGCAAGGTAACCCAAAGAAGGCCGCCCCACGCAAGGTGAGTCATACGGCTGATCCCAACTCTTGCTGCTGGTTCTTTTAATTCCTGTCTGCGTTGCGACTCTTCGACGGAGCGCCGCGGCTAAGCCTTCCTCGACGACGCCTTAACAGAAATGAAAATCCCTCAGAATCAATTCGTTAGGTCAACCGAATGGCTCACCAGGCCCTACTGGGTTCCCTCTCTCTGGTGATTTTCATCCAGCAAGGAGACGAAAACTCGCTGCGCTCAGACATCCGTCCCAGGGCTGCTGGTTGGAAATCCCCTACGTTCGGCTGCGCTCACATGGGGGAAGGGGCATAGATTTCTCAAAAAGCTACCCAGAAGGGAAGGGTTATCCCGCCTATGGATATCGAATATTCCGATATGTCACTCTGAACGAATGCCAGCGGCCTTTTCCATTCGACGATTTACCGCCGGAATTGGAACCATCTGACGACTAAATTATATTTGAATGACAAACTATGTGACACAGGAGGGGGCATCGGCTCCTTTTACTCCGGGTAAAGATAGTGAACCTTGATCGGGATGTCCGCTGCAAAGCTGTGCTTGATTGGGCAACTCTCGGCAGCTTGCTCCAGGCTCGCCCGATCTGCAGCAGCGAAGTCCGCAGGCATTGTAACGACAATATCGATCGACTTGAATCGCATTCTAGGTTGCTTTGTTGACGTTATTCTCACGTCGATCCGCGTGTCGCTTAGATTGATTCCATGTCGCATGGCAAAGGTGCTCATCGAGAGAAGCATGCACCCTCCGAGCGCAGATTTAACCAGGTCGATTGGTGAAAACTCCTCTCCCTTTCCGGTGTACGGGCAGTCCATCGCAATTTTCTTTTCTTGTGATTCCTTCACTGAAGTGCAGTGCTGATGTGCATCGTATGTCGTGTGGATGTCACTCATGACTTTCTCCTTATGACGGGACTGATAAAGTAGGCCGGTGGAGCTGGACCCAGGTCATTTGGCGATGTCTGTTTTTTGCGAGGCCAGAACCCTGTCGGCCACCTGTCTTGCCGCCTGCAGACGCTCATTCTCAGGAACCTCGTCAATATCGAAAACGTCGGTGTATTTTTTGTAGACCGAGAGGGCATCAAATTGAGTAAGTCTCGTATCGCCCAGCAGTTTTTCCAATGCTCTTCCGTGACAACGGATGAAGCAGCCATCGATCAGCACGGCCTGTTCAGCCTGTTTTACCCATTTGGCCATTGCTGAATCGGGGACAAAAAGAAGTTCGCCGTGGCAGGCCCGGGCAAAGCCCGCTTCTTTGGCCACGATGTTGGCTGCAAGGCGAGCGATTTCTCCGCGGATACAGGCTCCTTCGCAGGACAGGACTGGAATCCTTCCCTCGGTGATGTTGCGGTTGCCGATCGTCTCGCCAATGGGACATTTTTCATGGGTATTTTCCACCTCGATGAAAAACTGTTGCTCTGATTGATTCATGATAGGCTCCCTTATGAATGGGGCCATGGACCGCAGCCCATGGCCCAAATTCTTCGGTTGAAGTGATCACTTCTGCTCAGGTTGGCCGCATCCGCTTTTCATCATCTCCTGCATCATGGGGCCGCATTCGCATTGCATGTCCTCGCCGCATTTGGCCATCATTTCCGCCAATTTCTGCGGTGAACAGCAGCCCATGGCTGCGCATTTCTCTTCATGTTCATTCTTTTTGCCAGTTTTTTCATCGGTCATCTCATCTCTCCTTCCTTTGCCTGGGTGATTGTTTTTATCTTCCTCTGGTATTCCTCATCATTGATCTCTCCGCGAGCGTAGCGCCTGCTGAGGATTTCCAGGGGTGAGTCGGAGGAGTCTTCATAAACCCTGTCAGACCTTTCTCCGATACGCTGTCGTCTCCCGAAGCAACATCCCCTTGCCCCGAAAAAACACAGGCCAATCAAGATAAGCGGGATCAGCCACCAGAAATCGAATCCTTCCGTTCCAAACATAGGTGCCTCCATTTCCGGTCAATGGTTTTCTGTCTTCATCCCTATAGACGGGGAATCGGAGCGAAAGGATACGGGCGATCTGTTTTTTTTTGGGGGGTCGGATCAGGGATGGGTTAACGGTAGGGGTTACTGTAATGCAGATCTGGAATGGAAAGGGAGGGCAGGGGGCTTTGGCTGAGTTGTTCTATTGGAGATGTTGAG
>CAMYNC010000212.1 GCA_947259685.1 uncultured Desulfuromonadales bacterium
TGAAAAGGTCGCTGTCATGTCCCGCCTGATCCCCTCGACCGATCTGCAGGATGCTGCCGGGGTTGATTTTGTCATCGAAGCGGCAAGTGAAGATATGGCGATCAAAGAAAAGATTTTCCGCAACCTCGATGAGATCGCCAGCCCGGAGGTGATTCTGGCCAGCAACACCTCATCCCTGCCGATCACCGAAATTGCCGCCGTCACCAAACGTCCGGAGCTGATGATCGGCATGCACTTTATGAACCCGGTTCCGGTGATGAAGCTGGTCGAGGTCATTCGTGGCCTTGCCACCAGCAACGCAACCTATCAAACCGTCAAGGCGCTAGCCGAACAGCTGGGGAAAACGCCGGTTGAGGTGAACGATTACCCAGGGTTTATCTCCAATCGGGTTCTGATGCCGATGATCAATGAAGCCATCTACTGTATCTACGAGGGGGTTGCAGAGCCGGAAGCGATCGACACGGTTATGAAGCTGGGGATGAATCATCCGATGGGGCCTTTGACTTTGGCCGACTTTATCGGCCTGGATACCTGTCTGGCGATTATGGAAGTTCTCTACGAGGGATTCGCTGACAGCAAGTATCGCCCCTGTCCGCTGCTGCGTAAGATGGTCAAAGCCGGCTGGCTGGGTAAGAAGAGCGGTAAAGGTTTCTTCAATTATGCCTAACCCAGCGCGGCGAAGGAGAGCACCATGACCCTGAAGAACATTCTAGTTCACCTGGACAACACCCCGCAGAGTCCCTTGCGCTTTGATCTGGGTCTGCAGCTGGCCAAGCAACAACAGGCCTGTTTAACAGCCTTTTATTCCACCACTTCGGCCTATTTTTCCCGCGGAGGAGAAAAACCCCAGCGCGATGCAGCCCGAAATAAGTGCGCTGAAAAGGCACAGGCTGCAGGGGTCGATTTCGATTGGGCGGAGTCGGACGAAACCGAAGCGATCCTGCCGCTTACCACCAGGGTCATTTATCAGGCGACTTACGCTGACTTGTGTATCATCGGTCAGCCAGGCAAGCAGCCACCCCCGCCGCGTGAGCTGGCGGAGCGACTGATCCTGTCCTCCGGTCACCCGGTGATCACTGTGCCCTTTGCCGGCAACTTCAAATCGATCGGCACCCGGGTGATGATTGCCTGGAAGGCTGGCCGCGCATCTGCCAGGGCTATTTCAGCGGCCATGCCGATTCTTGAGCAAGCCGATCAGGTGTTTTTGGT
The DNA here is from genome assembly GCA_947259685.1 of uncultured Desulfuromonadales bacterium. Next base: position 1,210 of record CAMYNC010000212.1, read on the forward strand.
CAGCTTTGCCAGCAATCATGACCAGAGCAAGGAAAACGAACGAACTCTGGAAAAGATGGCCAAACACCTTTCCCAGCACGGAATTACCGCGAGACTGGAAAATCGCCTGATCAGCAATATCAGTCTTGGAGATGCACTCCTGAATCGGGCTGCGGAAGAAGGGATCGACCTGCTGGTCTGCGGTGGTATGGTGGCCTCCCAATTAGGACCGCTGGCAAACCATCTTTTGCAGCAGATGACCGTTCCAGTATTGATGTCGAGTTAGCGAATTTTTTTCTCAAGGAGAGAGTCATGAATCTGAAAAACCTGTTGGTCGAAATTGCCGATGGAACTGCAGTCGTTACCATCAACCGTCCCAAGGCCCTTAATGCTCTGAACGAGGAGACTTTGCGCGAACTTCAGTGCGCCTTTGTCGGCCTGGCTGAAGATACCAATGTCCAGGTGATCATCATCACCGGCAGCGGCGAGAAAGCCTTCGTTGCCGGAGCCGACATCTCTGCCATGCAGCCCCTGGATGCTTTGCAGGCGCGGGAGTTTGCCAAACTGGGGCATGAGGTGATGCGCAGCATCGAAGCCTGCCCGAAACCGGTCATTGCGGCGGTGAACGGGTTTGCTCTTGGCGGCGGCTGCGAGTTGGCGCTGGGCTGTGACATCCGCATCGCGGCAGAGAATGCCCGCTTCGGGCAGCCGGAGGTCAACCTTGGCGTCATCCCCGGGTTCGGCGGCACCCAGCGCTTGGCCCGTCTGGTCGGCAAGGGTCTGGCGATGGAAATAATCCTCACCGGCGACATGCTCGACGCCGCCGAAGCCCACCGCATCGGTCTGGCCAACAAAGTGATCGCCCAAGCCGAGCTGCTCGACACCGCCAAAGCGATGGCAGCAAAAATTGCCAGCAAGGGCCCCCTCGCCGTCAAGCTGGCCAAAGAGGCCATCCGCAACGGCCTGGAAATGGATTTGGACAAAGCCAACCAGTACGAAGCGGAACTGTTTGGTCTCTGCTTTGCCAGCGAGGAGCAGAAGGAAGGGATGCAGGCGTTTCTTGAGAAACGCCCGGCAAAGTTTGCCGGTAAATAATAATAATCCTAACGCAGAGCCGCGGAGGCAGGAGAGTCGGAGAAAAAGTCCATAGGTGTTCCAACCCCTCAGATTTTTTCTGCGCTCTCTCTGCCTCTGAGACTCTCCGTTAAATTCATCAAGGCTATTACATTGAATCTCGACCTAACAGAAGAACAGAAACTGATCCAGGACACCGCCCGGGAGTTCGCCAGCGCCGAGCTCGCCCCGGTTGCCGGGCAGCTTGATCGTGGCGAAAACCAGGAGGTTTTCTTCGCCAACCTGAAGAAGCTCGCTGAACTCGGCTTTATGGGGTTGTATGTGCGCGAGGAATACGCCGGCAGCGAGGCTGGCGTGGTGGCATTTTCTGTCGCTTTGACCGAGATCGCCCGCGCCTGCGCCTCGACGGCGGTGACCCTGTCGGTCAACAACATGGTCTGCGAGGTGATCCAGGCGGTCGGCAGCGAGGCTCAACGAGAGCAATTCATCGGCAAAATCTGCTCCGGGGAATACCTCGCCGGGGCCTTTGCCCTGACCGAAACCGGCGCAGGCTCTGACCCGGCCGGGATGACCACCACAGCGCAAAAGGATGGCAACCACTGGGTTCTGAATGGCAGCAAAATCTTTATCACCAGCGCTCCCTACGCCGGTGTCTTTGTCGTCTGGGCGGTCACCGACAAAAGCGCGCCCAAGGGCAAAGGAATCAGCTGCTTCCTGGTCGAGCAGGGCTCCCCCGGACTGGTAATAGGCAAAAAAGAGGAAAAGATGGGGCAACACGCCTCTGCCACCAATGAGCTACTGTTTCAGAACTGCCGGATCCCTGAGGATGCTCTGATGGGTCGACTAAATGATGGTTTCCGGATTGCTGTCAGCGAGCTGGCCGGCGGCCGCATCGGCATCGGCTCCCTGGCCCTCGGCGTGGGGCTGGCGGCGCTGGATGCGGCGACCGCCTACGCGGTGGAACGCAAACAGTTCGGTAGCAAAATTGCCGATTTTCAGGCGATCCAGTGGAAGATCGCCGACAGCTACACCGAACTGGAAGCAGCCCGCCTGCTGCTGATGAATGCTGCCTTTAAAAAGGAACAGGGGCGCAACTTCGGCAGAGAAGCCTCAATGGCGAAGCTGTTTGCCACCGAAGCCGCCAACCGCGCCTGCTATGAAGCGATGCAGATCTTTGGCGGCTACGGCTACACACGCGATTTCCCGGTTGAGCGGTTTGCCCGCGATGCGCGGATCTGCTCGATCTATGAAGGCACCAGCGAGATTCAGCGGCTGATTATCGCACGGGATATTTTGCGCGGATTCTCGTAAAATTCTCTATGTAGGGACGAGGCGTTGCCTCGCCCGCTGGCGCCCCACCGGGGCGCCCCTACCACAGCTGATAAGGGAGAGGATGCATGATTTTCGAACTGACCGATGAGCACAAATTGATGCGCCAGATGGTGCGGGAGTTCGCCGAGGCGGAGATCGCCCCTGGTGTCGAAGAACGGGATGAAGCGGAGCGCTTCGACCGGACGCTGATGTTCGACAAGCTGGGTGAGCTGGGTCTGACCGGTATCGTCTTTCCCGAGCAGTATGGCGGCGCCGAAGCCGACTACATCAGCTACGCCATCGCCGTGGAAGAGCTCTCCCGGGTCTGCGCATCGACCGGCGTCACCCTGTCGGCCCACCTCTCCCTCGGCGCCAACCCGATCTACCTGTTCGGGACTGAAGCACAACAGGAAAAATTCCTCAAACCGCTGGCAGAAGGTCGCAAGATGGGCGCCTTCGGCCTGACCGAGAACTCGGCCGGGTCCGACGCCGGCGGTACCAAAACCACCGCCGTGCGCGACGGCGACGCCTGGATCATCAACGGCAGCAAGATTTTCTGCACCAACGGCGGTGATGCAGAGATCTATATTATTTTCGCCCGCACCGACAAGGAGGCGAAAAAGCATCATGGTATCAGCGCCTTCATTATTGAGAAGGATACCCCGGGATTCAGCTTCGGCAAAAAAGAGAAGAAGCTCGGCATCCGCGCCTCGCCGACCATGGAGCTGGTCTTTGACAACTGCCGGATTCCGGCGGATAACCTGCTCGGAGAAGAAGGGGAAGGCTTCAAAGTGGCGATGAAGACCCTCGATGGCGGTCGCATCGGCATCGCCGCCCAGGCCCTCGGTATCGCCCAGGGCGCTTTCGAGGCGGCTCTGAATTACGCCAAAGAACGCAAACAATTCGACCGGGCAATCAGCAGCTTCCAGGCGATCCAATTCAAACTGGCCGACATGGCGACGGAGATCGAGGCGGCCAGATTGCTCGTCTATCAGGCAAGCTACAAAGCCAGCGCCGGCCTGCCTTACAGCAAGGATTCGGCGATGGCGAAACTCTATGCCTCCGATGTGGCGATGAAAGTGACCAACGAAGCGGTGCAGATATTCGGCGGCTACGGCTACACCCGCGAATATCCGGTGGAACGAATGATGCGCGATGCCAAGATCACCCAGATTTACGAAGGGACCATTGAAGTGCAGCGGGTGGTGATCGGCGCAGCACTGGTCAAGTAGTTTCCAGTAGGAAACGGCCCTTTTTCGCAATCTCTGAGTCAATCTGCGGCCTTGCTTGTGCGGCGTACGATGTACGCCTCCGCGCAATGCCTTGATTTCCTTGACC
>CAMYNC010000213.1 GCA_947259685.1 uncultured Desulfuromonadales bacterium
TTGTCGGGATTATTCAAATCGTTTGTGAGGCACAGCTACTTCTATCAGAGCTAAATGAGAGTTCAAGCTCTTTGCTGAAAATTCCCCTGTCGTGGGGATGGGGTGAGTTGACATTTCCTGCCAGGAATCTTGCTCCCTCATTAAATTCTGATAGAAATAATAGAAACAAAAGCCTTCAGCCACCACACCCCGTTTAGAGACCGCGCACCAAAGTTCGCCTTTACCTCTTCCATGGAGGATCAATTATGAAGATCACCCGACACCGTTTGCTGAAAGAGGATGGTTCCCCCTATCCCTTTGTCGCCAGCCCGAATCTGGGTGGCGAGCTGGAGTCTCGTTACCTGGTAATGCATTTCACCGCCGGTCGCAGTGCCGAATCTTCGGTCAGGTGGTTGAGCAACCGTGCGGCCAAAGCCTCGGCGCATCTGGTGATTGGCCGGGATGGCGCAATCACTCAACTGGTTCCCTTCAACCGCATTGCCTGGCATGCCGGCCGCAGCAGCTGGGACGGGATGGACGGTCTGAATCGCTACTCCTTGGGAATCGAACTGGATAATCCTGGCCGACTGGTGCGCAGTGGCAGCCGCTGGCGGGCCTGGTTTGGGGTGGAGTACGAAGCCGCCGAGGTTATCGAGGCGGTGCATAAAAATGGCTCGGAGATGTCCGGCTGGCTGACCTACAGCCCGCTGCAACTGGATGCGGCGCTGGAGGTGTCGAGTTTGCTGATGGACAAGTACCAGCTGACGGATGTGGTTGGGCATGATGATATTTCACCCGGTCGCAAGCTGGATCCAGGCCCGGCCTTTCCGATGCGTGAGTTCCGCTCCCATCTCCAGGGCCGGGCCGAGGATGAGGATCTGCGTTACCAGACCCGTACCCACCTCAATATCCGTAGCGGTCCGGCGACCCACTACGATTTGCTCAACGGCAGTCCACTGCCGCCGAACACTTCTGTGGTGGTGCTCAACGAGTATGGCAGCTGGCGGTTTGTCGATGTTGAAGATGTGGTTGATGGGGTCATGGACATGCAGGGTTGGGTGCATGGCAACTATCTGCGCAGAGCCGAATAGTTGCATCCGGCGTTGAGGTCAACGTTAAGTGCTGCGGAGTTGCTGGGACTGCTGCTTTTGCTGCTAACAGGTTGTGCAAAGCAGGAAACCTTAGCCGAACGTGCCGCTGCAATCGTCAAGGTTCTCTCCGCTCGCCAGCTGGAGCCACTGGCTACCTATGTTCATCCGCAAAAGGGGGTGCGGTTCTCGCCGGCAGCCTATATCGATCCGCAGGCCGACCGGGTTCTAGCTGCCGGGCAGCTGGCGGCGGCCTGGACCGATAACACTGCTTATCGCTGGGGAGTCGATGATGCCACTGGCGAGCCGATCAAGCTGAGCTTTCGCGATTACTTCGCCAGCTTCGTCTATGACGCGGACTACGCCCAGGCTGAGAAGGTTGCTTATGATGAGGTGATCGGCAGCAGTACTACGGTGAACAACCTGACCAAGGTTTATCCAGACGCCCGGTTTGTCGAATATCACTTCTCCGGTTTTGATCCGCAATTCGAAGGGATGGATTGGAAAAGTCTGCGGCTGGTGTTTGAGCAGTTGGAAGGGGTCTGGTACCTGGTTGGTATTGTCCATGATCAGTGGAGTAGCTGAGCTTCTGGATTCTGTTCATGAAGGTTTTTGTTGCTGAGCCAGGCAGAATTCTGACTTTGCTCTAAGTGCTTGACCTGATGGCAGAAAAATGCCAATATGCCCTTCTCCTTTTCGCTGAAAAGTGCTGAAAAGGTTAATTGTTTCAGCCTCTTACGAAGGCTTTCCGGGTTTTCCGGCAAGCCCCCTTGGAGCTGAAGGCTGCCCCGACAAGCTCTTTATAGAAGCAAACCCTGGTGATTCTTACAGAAGAACAGGACCGGGCCTTTATGCAGGAGGCCATGTTGGAAGCTGCCGCGGCGGAAGCCCTGGCAGAAGTTCCCATCGGGGCCATCGTCGTCAAGGACGGTCAGATCATCGGCCGTGGGCACAACCTGCGCGAGTCGGTCAATGATCCGACCGCCCACGCCGAGATGATCGCCATTCGCCAGGCGGCAAAGGCCCTCGATTCCTGGCGCTTGATCGATTGCACGCTCTACGTTACATTGGAACCCTGCGTCATGTGCATGGGGGCCATCATCCTGGCGCGTATCCCGCACCTGGTTTATGGCTGCCGCGATCCCCGGGTTGGAGCGGTTGGTTCGATATATAACTTTTCGACCGACGAACGATTTAACCACCAAGTTCAGGTTCGCGAAGGGGTGCTGCAGCAAGAGTGCAGTCAGCAACTGAGTAATTTTTTTCGCCAACTGCGGGAGAAAAAGAAACAACGGAAAAAACAAAACAGTTAGTTGCGGAGAGGTGTCCGAGAGGCCGAAGGTGACAGACTCGAAATCTGTTGTCCCGCAAGGGACCGGGAGTTCGAATCTCCCCCTCTCCGCCATTTATAAAACAGGGAGCAGCCAAGTCGGTTGCTCCCTGTTTTTTATTGCAGTACTGGGGAGATTCGAAGCGTAGCGAGCGCTGACTAAATGTCAGAAAAGCGGCCAGGGATGGCCGCGTCAGCGAGTGAAGGGGAGCCGACGCAGCCGGCCGCGTGATGCGGGCGGTGTAGTGGGCGAATCTCCCCCTCTCCGCCATAATAAAAACAGGGTCTTAGCTGGTTTCAGCTGAGGCCCTGTTTGTCTTTTGGTGATTGATTATTTTTGGATTGGTAGAAAGAAAGGTAAAAATATTCAGTTTCACATATATGGATGGAACTAACCGCACGGAACACTGCTTGATCTGAATATGGTCAAGAACCCGGTAGAATTCTTAGATCTCCGCATACTTATTTTTATGCTAATGTCACCTTTATGACCGAACAAAGAAACAATCGACATGCCAAGCTGACTTTTTTTCTATTGATGCTCATCATAGCTGGGTTTGGCCTGCTCTGGTTGTCATCGATTGGGTTCGGCCAAGTCCCCAATCCTGATGACAGCAGAATCCCTGCTGTTGAGTTAACGGCTGAAGAACGTGCCTGGCGCGAGGCAAACCCTGCCATCAAGGTGGCTCTGTCTCCTATCGCTCCTTATATGTTTCTGGAGAATGGCCAGCCTCGTGGCTACCTGGTCGACCTGATCCAGGAATTGGGCCGCATCGCTGGGCTAAAGGCAGAATTCTCCTTGCAGCCCTTCTCTGAATCGCTCGCATTGATCAAGGACGGTCAGGTTGACGTCATCGCCGGTGCGGGCCATTCCGCAGAACGTGCCAAATTCATGCTCTTCTCGGAGAAGAGTCTTTCCATGCAGATAGGCATTTTTGCCAGAAAAGGCCACGCCGACATCAGCGATCTGGATTCTCTGAAAAACAGCACTATAGCGACATATCACGGATATTTTTTAGACCCGGTGTTGCGGAAAGTTTTTCCCGAGGCGCAGTTTGTCTTGGCGGATGATGCCGAGGGGATGTTCAGACTTGTCGCTTCAGGCGAAGCGGACGCCGCCGTGCAGGAAATTTATTCAGGCGAGTACATCATTTACGATAATTTTATCAATATCGTTCAGCTAAAAGGGCCCTTCGAATTACCGGGAGAAAAAACGATCCTGGCTTCTGAATATTCGGTCAGTTCATCTCAACCTCTGCTCAAATCGATTCTTGACAAGTCCTACGCAGCAATGTCGGCAACCAAACGGAATGCCATCTGGAATCTCTGGTTCGGCAAGGATGGCGTGGGACTCCCTCAGCAGTCGGACATTGTTCTGTCGGCAGAAGAAAAGGCCTGGCTATTGGCGCATCCCGATATCCAACTCGGCTACACCGATGTGTTTGAACCTCAAGTCATCGCTAATTCCGATGGCAGTTATCGCGGCTATTTGGTTGATTTTCTTGCGGAGTTGAACCGGCGACTCGGGACCCGCATCGGTCTGAGGATTGATCCTATTCCTGAGTTGCTCCGCAAAGCCCAGGCAAAAGAGGTTGACGGTATCCTTGAAATCCATCCGGAATATGCTGACAAACTTGGATTACTAAATAGCGATGGTTGCCTGACCGCCTATCCGGCTGTCTTTGCCCGCCGGAATGTTTCTTTTGCCGGGCCAGAAGATTTTGCCGGTAAGACAGTTGCGATTGTAGGCAAGGTCTTTTTTTCGGAGAAGCTACTTCAGCAATATGGAGAACAGGCGACCATTCTGAAAGTGAAGAATGTTTTGGAGGGGATCAAAAGCGTCAGCTCTGGAAAAGCGGACCTGTTTATCGGGGTTAGTTTTAATACTTATTACATCTCGAAATATCAGCTGTTCGATGTTACCTCAAAGTACATCTTCGAAGATTACCCTGACCGATTTGGTGTAGCGGTCCGGCCGGACTGGCCTGAGCTTGTCTCAATTCTGAATAAGGGGATTGCGAGTTTCTCGCAGCATGAAATTGATACCATCGTGGCCAAGTGGGTTCAACTTCCCCAACTAGAAGGCACCATAGTGCTCACGCCCGAAGAACGGACCTGGCTGGCAGCACATCCGAAAATCACACTGGGAGGGGGTATCTTTGCTCCTCTTGATTTCATCGATTCAAAAGGGAAGGCCGCAGGGCTCGGCCCCGATTATGCTAGATTGATCAGCAGTCTGCTGGGGATCGAGTTTGAATACGTGTCAGGCGACTGGGCGAAAATTCAGGAAATGGCCAGACAGAAGCAGATCGACGGTATTCGCTTACTCTTCAAAAACGAAGAGCGAGAACAATACCTGAATTTCTCCGAGTCCTATTCGACACTTCAGCACGCTATCCTGACACTTAAGTCATCAGCCGAGATCCTTTCGTTGCAGGACTTGTCCGGTAAGCGCGTCGGGACCATGAATGCTGTGTACGCACAGAGATACATG
>CAMYNC010000214.1 GCA_947259685.1 uncultured Desulfuromonadales bacterium
CGACGATAGGTCCAGTGTGGTGGAACTCTTCTACAACATCGAACTCACTCCGGCATTGCACTTGAATCTGGACGCGCAAGTGGCAGATTCGGCCCTGCCTGACATAGACACGGCGACGATCCTGGGGGCTTCGCTGCAGATTCGTTTCTAAACCTGTGTTCTAAAGGCCGGGAAACAGATTTTATGTGTCACTTAGATAGGAACGATATCCAGGAGAAGGAAAATGCCGATGGCTCCTACGACGTGTACTTTGGTCGCAAAGCACCAAAAGGCAAAGAGAGCAACTGGGTGCAGGCCGTTCCTGGATAGGGTTGGCATATGCTTTTCTGCCTCTACGGTCCGATGAAAGCTTACAACGACCAAACCTGGAAACCAGGCGAGATCGTGCTGGTTAAATGACCACACGCGGAGTAACAGACACCCATGAAAACTGAAGCGGACAAGCAACGCGACCAGATGTTCCTCAAGCTCTTTCTGAAGACGGCCACCAGCGAGGTGACCGATGAGGAAATGGCCTACTTCCGTGACCATCCTGACCAGATCGACGAGATCACTGCACCGGTGGCCGTGCACAAGTTGTTTCTTTGGGCAGGTGCGCTCCTGGGAACCTTGTTTGTCGGCGTGTCCAAGGTGATAAAGTTCTCACAGCTCGCCATTGTCTCCGAGGGCGTTAGGGAGTTCGTTATCGACATAGTCTTCGAGACCGGCGTGGCGCTCATCGGGGCTGCGGTCACGGCGTACATCCTTGGCATATTGCTCAATCAGCAGCAAAACAACGCGGCAAACTGGCGAGTGGAGATTCGGCGCAGGATTGCCGAGCTGGAGAGCTGAGCGGTTGGTACCGAAAAAATAAAATAGGTGGTACGGGAACTGTAAGGGCCTATCGGATCGTCGCTGTCGAGGATCTCACCATGACGGATTGGAGTATCGACGATCTCACAGATTTCAACTGCAGCTTCGGTTCGGTTTTCCCGAAATTGTGCGGTGTTCTTCATCAACGTGGAGGAGAGCAGAAATGAAAACATCCCCCTTTGTCCATACGATACTAGCTGGCTTGCTGTTATTTGGTATGACGGCAGGAGATAATGCAAGAGTTGTCCACGACAAATTAATAAAAAGGCTGGCTAAAGCCTGAGATATACAGAGGTCCCATTTATTGAAGGGGTCCTTGAACACGGAGATTTTTACATTTACGGATGAAGATGCACCTTAAGCATAAGTTATCTTTTTACAGGCAGGTTCTTGGAAAAACGATTGTCAAATTTTTCAAGGAGAATGTTCTGACACATGCGGCTGCTCTTGCCTTTTATATGATTTTCTCTTTACCCTCGATGTTAATCATTATTCTTTGGATTGCGGTTCGTTTTAATAAAGAAGTTATCGTGCGTGAGGCGATTTCGCTTGAGATCGGTGACCTTGTAGGGAAAGGGGGCGCACAGCAAATGATAGCTACTGCTGAGGGGATACACTTTCAAGAACCTACTTGGTGGGCGAGTGCAATGGGGATTGCGTTGATGGTCTTCACAGCTACTACGGTAATGGTCACGGTGAAAATTAGCTTGAACCGAATCTTTGAAGTGCAACCAGCTGAGGTGAAAGGTTTCGGAATTGGTTGGATGCTGCGTGATCGATGTATCTGTTGCTGTTTGATTGTTGCTCTCACATTTCTTTTGCTCGTTTCAGTGGGGCTGCAGACGATGATTGCCGAGTTAGGTAATTATTCGGTGAGATGGCTTGGTGGAATGTCAATATATGTGGTTATTCTTGATTCATTTTTTGTTGAATTGGCTCTAACCACCTTACTCTTTGCATTACTTTTTAGATATTTACCGAACACTAAACTGCAATGGAAAGATACCTGGTTAGGTGCCCTGGTGATAGCGATTTTGATAGCATCAGGTGAATATTTGATCGGGTACTTCCTCGGAGGTCGCACGGTTGCAATTCTTTATCAGGCTGCAGCCAGTGTCTTGCTGATGATGCTCTGGATATATTATGCATCGGCCATTTTTCTATTTGGAGCAACGTTCACATTTGTCCGTGCAAAAATGTTGTGCGTTGAGGTAGCACATACTTGAGCGGGTTACCTAAGATAAATTACCAGGTGAGTGAACTTCTATGGTCTGACATTTATAACGATAAGACAGAAAAAATCGGCAACCTCGATTATTTAATTGTCGGATCAAATGAGGAGGTTTTAATAGCAGTGATTGCTGTTGGTGGCCTTGTCAGTGTGGGGTACCGTAAGGGTGTTGTTGCTGGATAAAGTTCTTATAAACAAATATATCTAATGCTCATTTTGTTTTTTTGTGAGTGGGGTGAGAAATGAAGTTACTTGGTATTATACGAAAGCCGGAGTATTTAAAACGATTGCAGGAAGTGGTGGGAACACTCAAGCGGTACCGTCTTGATGATTGGTTGGGAAATATTCCTTTACAGTCGTTTCGAGAGATACTGGAGGGTGAAGAGACTCGTGCCATGCGGGATAGGCCTCTGGCTGAAAGACTTCGGCTTGCTTTGACCGATTTAGGTCCAACTTATATAAAATTTGGTCAGGTTCTCAGTACTCGTTCAGACCTGGTGGGGCCTGCGGTGGCTGCTGAGTTGTGTAAACTCCAGTCGGATACTCCGGCAGATCCGCCCGAACGTGTTCGTGAAGTCATAGAGAAAGAGTTCGGTAAGCCTCCGGAGCGCCTTTTTAGTTCATTTGACCCGGTAGCTTTCTCATCTGCATCAATCGGACAGGTCCACCGGGCACAACTTGAAGATGGCCAGGAGGTTGTTGTTAAGGTTCAGCATGCAGGGATTCAGGAGACCATCTCCGTTGACCTGGAGCTTTTGCAGGTACTTGCTGAACTACTTAACGAGTACGTTGCCGATGCCAGACCATATCAACCAATTGCAACGACCCGTGAATTTAAACGGACGCTTCTCCATGAGCTTGATTATACTTCCGAGCGGCGAAATATGGACCAGTTCACCCGTAACTTTTCCGAAGATAATAGTGTCTATATCCCCGAGTTCTATCAAGAAATGTGCAGTACACGCGTGCTCACCATGGAATTGATGACCGGTATTTCAGGTTCAGAGCCCGAAAAAATACAAGCATCTGGAGTTGCTCTCGATGTTTTTGCTAAAAATGTTGCTACCGTCTTTCTGAATATGATTTTCCGCGATGGGTTCTATCATGCCGATCCGCATCCCGGCAACTATATGCTGCTCGATGACGGAGTACTCGGCCTGCTTGATTTTGGGATGATCGGTCGTCTCGACGATTCAATGCGAGATTTGTTTGCTGAATTACTGTTGATGCTCATTGATGGTGACTCAGAAGGTCTAGCTGATCTTCTCCTGCGTGCCGGATCCGCACCGGAGGATGTCGATAGAGTTTCTTTCAGAGCTGATGTGAGTGATCTTATAATTGAGCATGGTACCCGATCACTTGATGAGTTTGATCTTGGTGGAGCACTGGAACAGCTTACCGTAATAGTGAGACGCTATGAGGTGCTTATGCCTTCAGCAGCATCATTGCTCATTAAAACGTTAGTAATGCTGGAAGGTACTTCTCGTCAGCTCAACCCGACTTTCAGTCTTGCCGAGGTACTTGAACCGTTTAAAGAACAGCTTATTCGAGAGCGGTTAGACCCAAAACGATGGCTGCGGCGAATCAGTCGATCAGTACGGGATCTTGACCGGTTGGCAATACAAGGTCCGCGCAATATTGCCGAAATCCTAGAACGTTTACGGTCTGGCAAGTTGAAGGTAAGGCATGAGCTCGATGATATCAAAGTAATCGCCAACAGACTGGTGGCTGGGATGCTGATTGCCTCACTGTTTATGGGCTCCAGTATGTTGTTGAGCCAGCAATTACCGCCTTTAATTAAGGGGCTTTCGTTACTAGGAGTAGTCGGCTGTCTCTCTGCTGTAATTCTTGGTGGTAGACTTCTTTGGGCTATAAAAGAGGAAATGAGATAGTGAAGAAGAAACTGCAAACATTGGATGGTAGTTTTAAGGCTAAAGCAAGCCGTCCATCTTGCTGCAGAAGTGTTGAAAAAGAGTCGGGGTGGTATAAGCTGGAATCAGCAAGGGGTAATCTCTTGAAGAAACCTCATCCGTCTAGCGAACTGTCGGGGACGTTGCATTAGTTTAGATAGGAGCAACTAGAACCATGTGGAACCTGTTGAGAAGAAAAAATGTTTCTCCGAAATCCGCCCTTGTAGTTCTGCTTATTGTGGAAACGGTGAAGGAGCGAGTGCTCGTCATCGGCTTTTGCTGTGTGCTGGCCTTGGTTGGGCCCTGGGGAACTGATCGTGTCCGGGCGGAAAAAATGTTAAGCGAAATGTCTCACATCAATGATGCTACGGATATTCCCAGTCAGCTGGAGCGCGGGTTTAACCCGCCCTCCCCAACAGAGACAGCCGACGTCCTGCCTGAGAATCCCCTCGAGAATAGCGCGCAGGTTCCTTTTCTCAAGGACGCGAAACTTACTTTGCACCTGAGAAACTATTATCTCACCCGTGACGATCTTGCCAGCCGTGACATCGAATCCTGGGCCCAGGGCGGCTGGCTGCGGCTGGTGTCAGGCCGGATTTGGGATACTTTTTTTGTTGGGGCGACACTTTATGGTTCCTACAAGCTTGACGGCAACGAAAATGGAGGAGCAGCGGGGCTCTTGCAACCAGACCAGGAAAACATCACTGTGCTGGGAGAGTTGTACGCCAAGTTCAACTACGCTGGGTACTGGTTGAAACTCGGCCGCCAGGAGTATGACATGCCCTTCCTCAACCGGAATGACGGCCGGATGATCCCGAACACCTTCGAGGGTTATTCCTTTTCGTACCTTGGTGAAGACAACTCACGCTTCCAGTACGGGGCCGGATATGTGCAG
>CAMYNC010000215.1 GCA_947259685.1 uncultured Desulfuromonadales bacterium
ACCTGTTCATGCGATTCTGACAACTTAAGCGTTGCGTTGTAAAAGGTGAGGGCGCCTCTTCGTAGCCTCTGTTGTTAAACCTAAAAACTGCAGTTGGATCACGAAAATCTGCACAACCTCTTGATGCACCAAGATAATTCGAAAAAGCTCTCATCACCGATAAGGTGACCACGAGTTTTTCAAGTTACCTATGCACATCAATATGCTGCACATCTTTTTCGCGCTCAACTGCGGTTTCTAGGTTAAACCTGAATCAGTGAGTAACCGGCGGCGAATAGCACAAGTCATTGAATTGCCTGAGCACTCCAAACATCACCGCTGAACCTTTGGGTGCAGCTTAGATTTTTGAAGCACTCATTCAATCCAAGCCCTTGCACTCTTCATCCATCCTTTACCCACTGATTCAGGTTAAAGTGTCATCAAAAAAGTTCCGGCGAAAGTCAGCAGTACGTTAGCAAAGGTATAGGTGCCGGCATAGCCAAGCGCCGGCAGCGGACTCTTGGCCGCTTCGTTGACAACGTTGAGCGATGGGGTGCTGGTCATCGCCCCGGTGATGCTGCCGAGCAGCAAAGCCGGGTTCATTTTCAGCACCTTGCGTCCGAACAGGTAGCCGGCCACGACCGGCGACAGGGTCAGCAGTACGCCGCAGAGAAATAGGCTCGGTCCGAACGAGGTCAGGGCCGCGACGATGCCGCCGCCGGCCTTTAGGCCGACGCTGGCCATAAATATCATCAAGCCCAGGTCCATCAGCAGGTGGCGGGCCGCCGCCGGAACCCGGCCGAAGGTCGGGTGGACCGAGCGCAGGTAGCCGATCAAAATGCCCGACAGCAGCAGGCCTCCGGCACCACCCAACCCGATCGACAGGTTGCCGACCTTGATCAGAATCACCCCGAGAACGATGCCTATAACGATACCGAAGGAGAAAGTCATCAGGTCGGTCTCTTCAACCTCGGCGTCGATATGGCCTACTTGGTCGGCCAGCAGCCGGACCCGGTCCTCTTCCCCGGTGATGTGCAGCCGATCCCCTTTGTTGACCAGCATGTTGTCGTCGTAAGGGAGTTCAATGGCTGCCCTGGTTATTCCGGAGACGAAGCAACCATAGCGGCTGGTAATCTCCAATTGCCCGAATGGCTTACCGACCACGGCTGAGTTGATGGCCACCAGTTCATAGGTCTTGATGTTGTAATCGAGCAGTTCGGCATCGAGCACTTCTCGATTCTTAAGGTCCTTCTGGAGCTTCTGGTGATCTTCCAGGCTAGCGATGATAGATGCGGCATCCCCTTCCTCAATCACGAAGTCAGGTGTCGGCTCCAGCAGTTTTTTGCCCCGGCGGATCTGCAGCATTTTTCCGGAAATCGATATTTCCTGCTTGAGTTGGGTAATGGTTTTGCCGACGGCGCTGCTTTTAGCCTGGTAGGCGCGGATGATCGGCAGCTGATCCATGCTGCGCTTGTTCTTGCCGCTGCCGGTTGCCAGCCCCCGCTCCCTGGCCAGATCTTTGGCCGATTTAGGCAGGTCAACTCCGATCAATTGAGGGAAATAGCGGATGAAGACAATCATTCCTACGGTACCGAAAATATAGGTAATGGCATAGGCGACGCTGATATTGCTGGCCGCTGTCTCTGTGGACATGCCTTCGGGCAGGTTGGCCAGACCACTGGTGATGGCATCCTGAGCACCGGCGAGAGTTGGCGTACTGGTGAGGCTGCCTGCCAGCATGCCGGCGGTCATGCCGTAATCGAAGTTGAGCAGCCGGGATAAAACCAGCGCAAGGGTAACGCCGAAAAGGGCAACAAAAACCGAAAGAGCAATATATTTCGGTCCATCCTGAAGAAAGGCGCTGAAAAATCGTGGGCCTGCCTGCAATCCGACCGAAAAAATGAACAAGGCAAAGCCAAAGGAGGCGGCTCCCGAGACGTCGGGGAAACCAAAGTGACCAAAAAACATGCCGGCGAGCAGGACTCCGGTGGTGTTGCCAGCAGAGATGCCAGCGATCTTGATGTTACCGATCAGGTAGCCGATGCCGATCACCAGGAACAGCAGCAGGGTGGTATTCTGTTGGGCAAGGTCGAAAAGATCGAGTTCCATAAAGATTTTCCTTTAAGTTGATATGTTCAGCTGGAAATTCATCAATAACTCTGGAAACTATCAGCTCTGGCTAACGCCCAGTATTTTTTGAAAATAGGTCGGCTGGTTTCACCCAGCAGCTCTCCTGACTGCAGGCCGGGATAGATTTCATCGTAGGTTTTAATCTCAGTTGGACCTACCCGCTGGCAGATATGCCGCAGCCCCAGTTGCTTCGGATGATCAAGTCCGGTCGCCGCGACAATTTCATTCAGAGTCTCCAGGGTGTTCCGGTGGAAGTTGCAGACCCTGCGGGATTTATCAGTCACGTCCAGGGCCTTGGTCAGTTTTGGATCCTGAGTGGCGACACCAACCGGACACACATTGCTATGACAGGTCTGTGCCTGAATGCAGCCGATGGTAAACATGAATGGCCGGGCGGCGTTTACCCAATCGGCCCCGAAAGCCATAGCCGCGGCGATCAGGCCGGCAGAGGCGATCTTGCCGCTGGCACCCAGTTTGATCTGGTCACGGACGCCGATGCCGATCAGGGCATTGTGGACGAAGGCCACCCCTTCACGCATCGGCATGCCAATATGGTCGGAGAATTCCAGGGGTGCGGCACCGGTGCCACCTTCGCCACCATCAATAGCGATAAAATCTGGCAGAATCCCCGTCTCGAGCATCGCCTTGCAAACACCGAGAAATTCCCAGGGTTGGCCAACACAGAGCTTGAAGCCGATCGGTTTTCCGCCGGAAAGTTCGCGCAGCTGGCCGACAAACTCCAACAGTTCAATCGGGGTAGCAAAGGCGGTATGGTAGGGTGGCGAAATACAGTCTTCCCCCATGGGGATCTTGCGCGCCTCAGCAATTTCAGGAGTGATCTTCTCGGCAGGCAGGATCCCGCCATGACCCGGCTTGGCGCCTTGGGAGAGTTTGATCTCGATCATCTTGACCTGACCGCCTTTGGCCTGCTCGGCGAACAGGCCGGGATCGAAGTTTCCGTCCTTTTGCCGGCAGCCGAAATAGCTGCTGCCGAACTGCCAACACAGGTCCCCGCCGTATTCCCGATGGTAGCGACTGATCGAACCTTCACCGGTGTTATGGAAAAAGTTGCCCATTTTCGCCCCCTTGTTCAGAGCCATAATGGCGTTGGAACTGAGGGCTCCGTAACTCATGCCGGAAATGTTCAAGATCGAGGCTGAGTATGGCTGACGACAGTCTGCTCCACCGATCGTGATTCGTGGTAACTCCTCCGCCTTGGCTTTGGGAGCCATGGAATGGCTCAGCCAGATGTAATCAGACTGGTAGACATTCAACTCGGTGCCGAAAGGCTTTTTCGACGTCACATCTTTGGAGCGCTGATAGACCATGGAGCGCTGATCCCGGTTGAACGGGGCGCCGCTCTTGTTGGTTTCGACAAAATACTGGTGCATCGGTGGCCCGATCGATTCGAGCAGATAGCGGCCATGCCCGATGATCGGATAGTTACGCAGCAAACTGTGATGAGGCTGCTTCAGGTCATAGACGCCAAGAGCGACCAGTGGCAGGGTGAGTAACAGAGGCCAGAAGAAACCCGCATGGAAAAATCCGAGCAAGAAAAACAGCACTGAAAGGCCAATCAGTGCCTGGAACGGAACCAGCCGGAATTTATGTTCGGTGCTGTACATAGGCTCACTTCCTTTTCTCGGTTCTATCGATAATTCTCAGGCTGGTCGTCACCGATCCCCGGTCTACTGTTGAATCTCAAGCCAGCACCGGGCATCCAAAGCTAAAGAGCCCGCCGCTGCTGATCAGCGAATTCATCACAAATCTCCTCTCCTCTGCTCTAAGAGCATTTTATTATCCCCTTGCACTGGCCACATGCATACTCACCAGTCGCGCAACCAGCACCGTCATGTAAAACTGGCCGATAATCCCTTCGAGCAACGTAAAGGATCGTGCAACCCCGGTCACGGGAGTGATATCTCCGTAGCCAACCGTCGTCAAGGTAATAAAGCTATAGTACATAAAACCAGAACCACTATCGATCAAGTCTCCCGGCAAGCGGAATGAAGCCGGCTGTAATATCTCGATAAGCGAATAGGCAAAACCCCACATGAGTCCTAGGATCAAATAAACAATCATCGCTACAGCAATAACCTGCCAGTTAACATCCTTAGCGCTGAATACAAACCCCAGGAACACCCAGGCCACCAAGACACAATAGAGCATCCCAGAAATTTTTCCGGATACTAACAAAATTGAAAAGTCGGCCCCTAAATAGCCGGCCCAAATGGAAAGCAGCATTGGAATAGACAGAGCAACAGCCACCCAGGGGATTATTTTTCTGCTGCTGACGGCAAAACAACCAAAAATAAATATCAGTGAGGTGCAAATATCGAAGACGATTGACAAGAAGGGACTCTCTTCAACCAACGGATCGATGAGAATTGTCAGCAAAAGAGCGAGCAGTAAATAAGAGAATCGGTGCTGAGAGTAAGAGTGCATACCGCCGATCCAGGAAGAGCAAACCTTCTGCCAGGGAGTCCCTCAAGGCAGTTCTTTCTCAGGAGGCTATTTGTTAAGAAAGAACTGCCTGTTGAAAACACTCGATTTCAAAAAAGGCTTGTTGCCAGAAATCAGTAAGGGTTCAAGATGACTCGGTTTTAGCCACAGGGTCTGTGGCTCCAGGTGACGGCACCTTGAAAAAGATGCAATAAAGTACCGGCACCACCAGCATCGTCAGGACTGTTCCAAAGGCCAGTCCGGTCATAATGGTAACCGCCATGCCGATCCAGAAGACATCCTGCAACAGCGGCATG
>CAMYNC010000216.1 GCA_947259685.1 uncultured Desulfuromonadales bacterium
GTCCGCAGAGGACTCTCACCTCCAAGTCACCAACCAACCACCACAGTTGATCGGACGGTGCTTTCGCACCACGCGCCCTGCCGGGCGCACGAAAAAAAACGGGCCCTCCTGAATGGAAGACCCGTGAATTTGTATCAATGATGTTTTTGCTACAAACTACTCGGCATTTTTCAAGTAACGATAGTAATCGGAATCGGTCGAAATCACCAGTCGGCCATTCTTCTGAATCGACTTCTTGTACGATTCCAGGGTGCGCAGGAAAGCGTAGAAATCCTTGTCCTGGTTGTAGGCGTTGGCGTAAATAGACGCCGCTTCGGCATCGGCACCACCGCGAACCTCCAACGCTTTGCGGTAGGCCTCAGAGCTGATCTCTTTCAGCTCACGGTCCATCTGGCCGAGAATCTCGGCCTTCTCCCCCTCGCCCTCGGAGCGGAACTGGGCGGAGACCTTTTTCCGCTCATTGATCATCCGCTCGTAGACCCGCGTACGCACCTGCTCGACATAGTTGATCCGCTTGATCTGCACATCGAGCAGCTCGATGCCGTAATCAGGCGTATTGGCGATGGCCTTCTCCAGAATTCCGGCAAGGATCTCTTCACGGCCGACCAGCCCCTCTTTGGGAATCAGCGCCTCGTCGACCTCAACGGCCTCAACCCCCTGAGCCAGGTAATCACTGCCGCGGACCAGTTCGAACAGCAGGTGACCGGAGACCGCATCGCGGACCACCGAATCGATGATATCATCCAACCGACTCTGGCCACCCCGTTCGGTGGCGACCGTCTTGAAGAATAGCAGCGGATCAGCGATCCGCCAGCGGGCGGTGGTATCGACCCAGATAAACTTTTTATCCTTGGTTGGGATCTGGTTGGGATCGCCGTCCCACTTGAGGATGCGTTTTTCGAAACGGTTGACCTTCTGCACGAAGGGCAGCTTGAAGTGTAGACCGGAGTCGACGACATCGCCGACCGGCTTACCGAACTGGGTGACGATCGCCTGTTCGGCTTCGTTGACGACGTAGAGTCCGCCGCGCCCGATCAGCAGCGCCGCGACAATAATGATGACAATAACCGGCGCTTTCATTTGGCCACTCCTTCCAGCGACTTGCGTAACGGCAGCAGCGGCAGGGCACCGACCGACTCGCCGTCCATGATGTAGGTTTCTTCAAGGCGTGGCAGCACTTCCTCGAGGGTTTCCAGGTAAATCCGCCGCCGGGTGACCTCTGGGGCCTTGCGGTACTCGGTCAGCAGAGCGACAAAACGATTGGTTTCGCCACGGGCCTTATTGATCCGCTCGACCGCATAACCTTCGGCTTCCTGCAGGGCGCGCTTGGCCTCCCCGCGGGCTCGCGGCACTTCGCGATTGAACTGTTCGCGAGCCTGGAAGATCAGGCTCTCTTTTTGTTGCTCCGACTCGTTGACCTCGTTGAAGGCTTCCTTGACGGCGTCGGGCGGATTAACATCCTGGAACTTGACGGTGACGATCCGCACGCCGATGTCATAATCGTTGAGGGTGTTCTGGAGGTTCTGCTGAATGTCGCTGGCCAGCGCGGCCCGCTCGGTGGTCAGCACCTCGGTGACGTTGGCGTTGCCGATCGCCTTGCGGACCATCGCTTCGGCGATGTCGCGGATGGTGCCAACCGGATCCTTGATATTGAAGATGTACTTGAAGGGGTCGGAGACCTGAAACTGCACGATCCATTCGACGTCACTGACGTTCAGATCGCCGGTCAGGGTCAGCGATTCCTCCTCCAAACCCCGCTTGGTGTAGGTGGTGCGCACCCCGGGCCGAACCGTACGAAAACCGAACTCCTCTTTCAGCACCCGACCGGTCGGCACCAAATAAACCTGCTCGATGCCGAAGGGAATCTTGAAGTGTAGGCCTGGCTCGGCAAAGCTTGAGAACTTTCCAAACCGCAGCACCACGCCGGTTTCCTCAGTATCCACTTCGTAAAAGCTGCTATAGGCGCCTAGCGCCAGCAGGATAACCAGGATCAGTACCGGCAACACACCCTTCTGGGGGTTAAAATTCTTTTTCAGCTTATCCCTGATTTCGATCACTTTTTTTTCCAGCTCGTCGCTGGAGGGACCGTCTTGCCAATCCGACATTGTTACCTCTTCTGGATGGAATGAGTGGTTCTGGCTGTCGAAGTCTGGCGACTTCGCGCTGATGAACACGATTGCTTAATGTATAGCAGGTTTGGCAGCCAATAAAAACCGTCAGTCGATAATTAAACCGCCTTTCCGGTTGTCAGTTGTCGCCACCCTCTGGATAGTAAAACAGCGCGCCTTGGAGGGCGCGCTGTTTTGACAGGCCGTTGGAAAGATTATTGATTGTTCAGAAGATCAGCGGGAAGAATCGCAATCGCCGGATGACTGCTCTCCATGCTGGCCATTGCAGCATGCGCTGCCGCTACCGCAGCCTCCGCAACCTTCAGATTTATCCACTTTGCTGAACCTGCGGTAGAGATAGTAAGCGGCTGCGACCACGATCGCGAAGGTGATCAGGCTATCCCAAAAGGCCATAAGCATTCTCCGTTATTTCGACCAGCATAGGCTTAAACCTGAATCAGTGGATATAAGGTGGATGAAGAGTGCAAGTGCTTGGATTGAATGAGTGATTCAAAAATCTGAGCTGCACCCAAAGGTTCAGCGGAGGTTAAACCATAAACCGGGTGCCGAGCTGATAGATCCCCACGGCAAAGCCGAAACCGAGGGCAGTATTAAAGACCGTGGCGAACAATGCCCAGCGCCAGGAGGATTCCTTGGCCATGGTGACCACGGTGACAAAGCACGGGGCGTAAAGCAGCACAAAAACGATCAAAGAAAGAGCCGTGAACTTGTTCCAGCTCGGATCACTGGCAATCCGCGCCGAGAGCGCCTCAGCCTGTTCCGGATCGACATCACCCAGCGAATAGGCGGTGCCGAAGGAGGAAACGATGACCTCCTTGGCGGCAAACCCACCGATCAGAGCGATATTGGTCCGCCAGTCGAAACCGGCCAGCTGGCTGATCGGCTCAAACAGGGTGCCGAGCTGGCCGGCAAAAGAATGCTGAAGGCTCGCCTGACCCTGCCGATTGTCGAGCTCGACCAGCAGCAGCTGCTGTTCCTCACCTGCTGCCGCAGCGTTCAGCGCCTGGCGCTCCGCGTCAAAGGCAGCGATGCGTTCCTCCGGCAGGCCGGGAAAGCTCATCGCCAACCAGAGCAGCACCGACACCGCCAGGATCACGGTGCCGGCCTTTTTTATGTACTGCCAGGCCCGTTCCCAGGTGTGGATCAGAATCCCCTTCAGGGTCGGCATCCGGTAGGGCGGCAACTCCATCACGAAAGGGGTCGGTTCGCCTCTAATCAGGGTCGAGCGGACCAGCTTGGAGACCAGCAGCGCCATGCACCAGGCAAAGATGGTGATCGAGAACATGACCTGTGCTTTATGCTCGGCGAAAAAGGCCGCCACCAGCAACAGAAAAACCGGCAGTTTGGCGCCGCAAGGCATAAACGGCGCGGTCAGCAAAGTGGCCAGTTTCTCCTTCGGGCTGCGCAGGGTCCGGGTGGCCATCACTCCAGGGACGGCACAGCCGCCGGCGATCCCGCCGGAGATAATAAACGGCATCGCCGAATAGCCGTGCAGGCCGAAAATCCGCAGCACCCGGTCGAGCATATAAGCGACCCGCGCCATGTAACCGGAGTCCTCGAGAAAGGAAATCATCATGAACATGATCGCAATCAGCGGCACGAAGCCCATCACCCCGCCGACCCCGTCGATCATCCCGGAGACCACCAGTGAACGCAGCATCCCTTCCGGGATCAGCATGCTGGCGGTATCGGCCAGCCAGGCAAACAGGCTTTCCAGCCAGCCCATCGGGATCTCGCCGAAGGTAAAGGTGATTTGAAACATGCCGTAGAGGACCCCGAGCATGATCAGCGGACCGAACAGCCGATTGGTCAGAACGCTGTCGAGCGTGGTGGTCATATCGATCCGCTGCTGGGTCAGATCTTTGGTGACAATTTCTTGCTTGAGGATCGAGTTGATCAGCCCGTAGCGATAATCGGCGATGATCGCTTCCGGGGCCACTTTCAGGGTTTTCTCGCAATGCTCACGGGACTTGGCGACCAGCTCTTCCAGCTCTTCGGCCGGGGCGCCGATCTCGCGACCGATGCGGCAGATTTCCTCGTCATTTTCCAGGTATTTCAGCGCCACCCAGCGGGCCGGATAGCGGTCGGTCAGGAAATTGTACGCGGCGATCAACTCAGCCATCTCGTCGATCACCGGATCAAGGTCGGGCCCGTAGGAGATCTGCAGCGGCTGCCAGTTGCCGTTTCGCTGCCGGGCATGTTTGACCGCCTCCTCCAGTAGCTGCTGCTTGCCCTGGCCGGAGCGGGCGATGGTTTCGACCACCGGGCAGCCGAGCAGCTTGCCCAGTTGTTGGCTGTCGATCTGCAGGCCCTGCTTTTTCGCCGCATCCATCATGTTCAGCGCCAGCATGACCGGCACGCCCAGCTCGAGAAACTGGATGGTCAGATAAAGATGCCGCTGCAGCATGGTGGCATCCAGGATATTGACCACAATATCAGGGCGCTCATCGACCAGGACCTTACGCGCGACCAACTCTTCCTGGCTGTAGGCAGATAGGGAATAACAACCCGGCAGGTCGACCAGGTTGGCTTTGACATCTTTGACCGTGATCGTGCCTTCTTTGCGCTCGACGGTAATTCCCGGGTAGTTGCCGACCCGTTGCCGAGCCCCGGTGATCGCGTTAAAAAGGGTGGTCTTGCCTGAATTGGGGTTTCCTGCCAGGGCGATAGTTGCTGCAAAACTCATGTTAAGTTTACGACCTTTTCCACCATGATGACATCGGCCTCATTGTTGCGCAGGGTCAGGGTGAAATCGCGCAAGCGCAGCGCCACCGGATCATTCAGCGGGGCGCGGCCGACCACTTGCAGTTCGGTGCCGGGGACCAGACCCATGTCCCGCAGCCGGCGGCTGATTTCACCGCTGGCAGAAATGGAAATGATGCGGGCTTTTTCGTTGATGGCGAGTTGACGCAATGAGTTCGGCATAAGGCTCTCTTCAACAGTTGGACAATTGAGTATAGAGGGAAGCTGGGTTTCCACAGCCAGGTTGTCTTATTCGGCAGAATCGATCTGGAAAGAAGGAATCGGCAATCCATGAAATTGAAATCGTTTTTCATTTACAACCAAAACCTCCCTTAAGTCAAGAAAAATATCTATTCCCTGCCCCAGCTTTCCAGTACTTAAAAGAATTGATTCGGGACCGATTCCGTCGCGCAGTCATTAAACACGAAGCAGCAAAAGATGAATTCAGGCAGACGGAAACATAAGATTTGATCATTCAAATGTTGACACTCAAATAAATATGCTCTAACCTGGCTCCATTGACCCACTCGCCAGTCTAAGAATAAACAACCTTTCCTGTCAGCGATTCAGCCGTTGCTGGCAAGCTAAAAAATGACCCACAAAAGGAGAACCAACCGATGAGAAAAGCCCTGTTTAAAATCCTGTCTCTGTCCGCCTGTTGCTGCTTTTTGCTGAGTTCCCTGGCGATGGCCGGTACCATCAAGGTCTGGGGTTCGACCACTTGCCAGAAAGCATTCCTGGAGCCGGGTGGCGCTGATTACAAAGCCACCACCGGCGACGACATAAAAGTTCTGGGGGTAGGTACCGGCAAAGGGATGATGGCACTGATCGAAGGTAAAGCTGTGGTCGCCGCTGCTTCCAGTCCACTGGAAAGCGCCATCAAGTCGGCGAAAAAAGCGGCCGCGAAAGCCGGTCAGGAGATCAGCATTCCCGACAACCTGATCTTTCACGAAATGACCAAGGACGTCATCGTCCCCATCGTGCATAAGGACAACCCGATCGACGCACTCACCTTTGAGCAACTGGCCAAATTGAACACCGGCGAAATCACCAACTGGAAGGATGTCGGCGGTCCGGATATGCCGGTCAAGGTGGTCACCAGCCACGCCGGCAGCGCCACCCGCGCCGTTTTCCAGAAAAAGGTTATGAACAAGGCTGACTATGTTGCTGACGCAACGATCGTCAAGAGCACCCGGCTGGAGCTTCAGCACGTCTCGAAAGACAAAGGCGCCACCGGTGCAGTCAGCCAAAAATTCTACGCGCAGAATCCTGGTGATAGCAAAATTGTCAAAACCGACGAAATCAGCCGGCCGCTGGCACTGATCACCGTTGGCGAGCCGACTCCCGAAGCGCAGAAACTGATCGACTTCTTCCGCTCCCCGGCCGGCCAGAAATTCTTTAATTAAGCAGAAGCCCATCACCAACGCGGCCAGCTCAGAGGAGCTGGCCGCTGCCAACTATCAAGGGTTGTCTATGAACAGGATCTTCGGTTCCCTCAGTCTGCAGAAAAAACTCTTCGGTTCATTCAGCTTTGTGGCACTGGTCTGCATGCTGGTCGGCCTGGCCGGCTGGTGGGGGTCCTCCCAGATAAATACCAGTCTGACCAGCATCAGCCAGAAAGACGTCCCGGCCTTAGAAGCGATCCTGACCCTCAGCAAATCGCTTGAAGCGATGAAAAGTGCCGAGCGCACCCTGCTGGATGGCACCCTCTCCCTGACGCAACGGGAGTATGAATATCGGCAGATCGAAACCGCCCGCGCTGCAGCGGAAAGAGCGATCGAGACGGTCGACTCTCTGAATCGCGAGGGCGAAATCCGCTTGCTCTGGCAAAGCTTCCAAAATGAGTGGAACGCCTGGCTGCCAAACCTAAAGGCTTTTCTCGATCTCTCCAGAGAGTACGACTCCGCACAGATCAATAATCCGGCAGAACTGGCCCTGCAAGCGCAGAAAAAACTTTCTTCCTATCAGAGTTGGGCAATCCAGCTGAGTGAAAACATCATGGATGCCGTCGAAATCTCGGTTGAAAAAGATCCCCTTAAAACTGAGATTGGCCAATGGGCTCAACAGCTCAAAAGTCAAAACAGCGACATTGCCGCAGCCCAAAAGAAGTTGCTGCAAAAGCTTGAGAACGTCGGCGTATCGATGGTTTCGATCTTCGACTACTTTGAGATTGATGAACCCGAGCTGGCCCATGAGACCTTTACTCTCGAGATCAAGCCTAGCGTTCTCGCGATCGAAGCAGCAATCAATATGGTGCAAACTCCCATCGAAGGTGCGCTGAACATTCATCGCACCATGCAGACCCACGCTTTGACGGTCAGCGCTCCGGTTCTCGACCGAGCGCAAGCGGAGTTGGAGAAGATTGTCTCCGCCGCACGCCAAACGATGGCCGAAAGCACCGCTCAGGCCGATCAAACAGCCAAGCAGATGAGCACCTTTCTCCTAGCGATTATTGTGGTCGGTATCCTGTTAGCCATGC
>CAMYNC010000217.1 GCA_947259685.1 uncultured Desulfuromonadales bacterium
TCTCCCGCCCGCTCCAATATATCGATAAAGACATCGATATCATCACCATGGACACCTGCCTCGAATATTGTATTTACAGTTTTGTCATTCAGTAAATTTATTGTCTGAGCAAATGGATCTGATCCTGGCAACCCACGTTCTACCAACACACCACCAGAAAATTCCAGACGCGCATGCTCACCCACTACTTTACCCGTCACTGCTGCGGGAGATTCGTAACGGCTTGCCAGTTCAGGATGGTGCAACAGAAGATGAAGATGTTTATCGCACTGAAGACCGGCTAAAATGCTTGTTTTACTGAGATGCATTACGAAAATTTAACTGTATCCTTACTCAAAAGTGATCCGCATTCGTCGCATTAACTGATCGTAGCAGACGGCGCGTCTGGCGCTCGAACTGTTTCGGATGATTTCCAGCCGGTCACGCATCAATGACAACCAGATCGAATGTTCCACGCCTTCGTCGTAATGCGTAAAGGCACTGCCCGTGTTGTACGGCGGATCAATAAACACGCACTTCACCTTTCCCGCAAACTCCGCCTCCAGCGCCTTCAAGGCCAGCAGGTTGTCCCCGAAGATCAGTCGATTGTCGAAAATGTCGTTCTCCGTCACCCGATGCTTCGCGTGATACGACTTCTCCGGGTCTTCCAGCAGAATCCTCGACTCCAGTTTCGGCCGGTTCTCCTTACCGATCCAGATGAGTTCTATTTTTTTGTTTTTTAGTCATATTCGCTCAGTGATACTTTATTCTACGGTTATTGAATGCTGGCTTGGTTCCCTCCAGCACATTAACAACATGCGAGTTAATAACGGGATTCTCAATTGACCCGCTCATGTATGCGATCTTCGACGCATTCTTTCGATCAAAGCTGGAGTAGATCACCTGCTCCGCATCACAAAAGACCGCCAAATTCGGGTTGTGCGTAACCATGATGATTTGCCGCTTCTTCTTGGCCTCACTCAATACAGGCGCGAGCAAGCTCACAACTGTTTCGTTATCCAGATTCTCTTATAGCACCTCTTTGTCCTGGTGACAGTTGTTCAATGTGTGTCTCCTGAAACAGCAGCGAGTATCGTGGTTCGAGAAACGAGAGGCCAAATAACAAGTCATAAACATCGCTTGCAGTCTTATCTTTTCTAAGGATAGTTGTGATGCCAATGGCGGACTTTCCGCTACCACCTGCGGCTACAACAATCTTTTCGTGAAGCTCTGTCACGAAATTAATAATGTCGCTTCTCTGGTTGAAGTCATACTGTTCTGCAATTTTTCTTACAGCCCCATAGCTCTCGTCTTCGCCTCGAAATTCACCTGAGTTTTGTTTGATAAGGGCGAACAATGACCCAGCCACCGCATCTGGCGACCCACCCAAGGTTGCCTGGAATTGAAGTTTATACTCATCTCGAATCAGGCTGTTTCCTTGAATCAGGTCTTGTACAGGCTTGAATAATTGTTCCCGTGCCTTCCTTTGGGCATCAAGCACATCGAAAATATCACCAGCCAATTTGATTCTCTGGGCACAACGATCACTGAGGGTATCGGGGAGGCTATCAAGTTGAGCGATCCGCGCCTGTAGCCCCTTTAGGGTGTCGGGAGCGTCGAGGGCCCCGTTCAGCTCATTCAATTTGCTTTCCCAAGCTTCTATTGCTTTCAAATTTTGCTGATAAAGAAGTTGCGGTGCATTGAGCTTTGCATTTAGCGCCGTCTGTTCCGCTAGCAACTTTGTTCTATCTTGCGCAATGTTTGCAGCGGCAGTTTGCAGGGTCGCTTGATCCGCTGGGATCGACGTTGCCAATTGGTCAATAAATGCGGTATTCAGTGTCAGTGTGGCTAAATCCGATATTTTTAGCCCAATTGTCGCAGCATCTTTGGCTGTTTCTTCTTGGAACTGTTTGTATGACCGCTCCAGCATCCGCAATCGCTCACGTATACTCTGGAGAGCCTTGAGTTTCCCAGCCAGTGACGATTCGGCGTTTGCATTTGCTATCACTGTCTCATCCACGCTCTTCAGCTTTGTGGATAGATCCTCTAATGCAGCTGCGGCTGTCTTTTGATCTTCTGTCAGCTCATCCGCCGGCTTAGGCACTGCTGCGGGCTTAATTTTGTTATGCTCATCGATCTGCCTAATCTTGAGCGACAACATTTCCTGTAAAGATCGCTTAACATCCGGTTGCAATTGATCCTCAAACCCGGAAATCTCTTGGTTCAGTCTCTTCAAATCTTTCCTAAGCTCATTGAGTTCATCACGGAAGCTACTTTCCTGTTGGTCAATCAGCTGTTCAAAGTCGAGCGCTCCAAGCCGAATCGAGTCTCCAGCATGGGAGAAAATAACTGCTCTAAGTTCGCGCTCAAAGGCATTAGAACGTCCCGATACGTGCTCATTGCACAACTCCTCAAAATGGCCCTGCGGGATATATCGAACGAGTTCCACCTTGTCATCAGGCGGATCATCGTTTAGGTTTCTTTCCTCTTTGCTTGAGTCACGCCAGGTCAGGACCCCTACGAAGTGCTTTGCTGGTTCACCTGATCTGCCCCTAAATCTATCTTTCTTAAGAAACGAAAAATGCGCCTTCTGCCGAGAGCTACCGAGTAGCGCAATGACGTCGGCAAGTGCGCTCTTGCCACTTCCTTTATTCCCTATAATGGCCACCAAATCAGGGTTTAAAGGAAGCTTGCTTCCGTCAAGCCATGCCCCATGCCCCGTTGCTCCTGGATTCTTTGACACTTCGACCGTGTCGATGAAAAAAGTCTTATTCTCACTGATTTCGGAGAGTTTTTGAGGGATCTCGCCGACGAAGGAACGCTTTGCAGGCTCCCTAATGGCTTGGAGCAATCCACAGAACGTAGGATCAGCCTTTATCCAAGTTTTCTTTCCCGATGGAAAATCTCCATACCCCCGTTTGTCATTATCTCCTTTTATCCCTATAAATCGGTGTGCATCACTTCCGGAAACAACAAGTCTAGACACATCCCCGAGTCCGGCCTGAAAATTCTTTATCCACTTCGCGTTACCAGGTGTTTCCTCATTGACGAATGCTCCTCGAAGATCGAGATTGCGAGATTCGAATATCGGGGAAGCTTTGAATAGCCCAAGGAAATAGGCGTAATGGTCCTGCCACTTTACTTCCGCTAGCCCATCACTGGTATCATAAGGCATAAAACCTATCGCATATCCGTCTGGTACCTTCTCTACAGCTGCCTTGTAGCTATCGCAATTAATCTCAGCAATTGTTGAGCCGGCGAGAAGTGCTTTATCATCACCCGCAACAACCTCTGTCTTCTTGAATCCATGATGCTGTAGCTTGTCTTCACCCACCATGCGAGCTAAAGCAATGAGAGAAGAATCCGACAATGGTCGTGAGACAATCTCGACCTGTAGCGCAGTCTTGAAATCACGAAGGGTTTGGTCGTCGACCTCATCAGAGAAAAGTACGTGCGCATTCAAACGGCACGTTGTTGGTGCAGCAAGCCTCAGCTCAATCCCAGGAAAGACAGTCTTCGTCAGCTTTGGCGCACCTGGCTCACCCAATCGCTTTTTTAGTGCAAACCAGCCGTCGAAAGTCCAATAATCCATCAATGCGAATACTGCAGGCTCAGCTTTATTAATAGCAGAGATCATCTCGTCGACCAAAACCACGTTGGTTTTTGAATTTGGATCTGCATCGAACTTCTGCCCGCACCAATGGAATGATGCTGGCGTATGAATGTGTAAATCCCATTGCCTCCATTCGGAACCACGTTTAAATGGATTAGTCTTTATTTCCATTTTCGTTCCCCTAGACATCCGCCAGTTGATTTATTTCTGGACCTTCGAGTGCCGACACCTCAAGCCCCTCAATCTCCTGCAGCGACTTCCCTGCAATCCCTTGCAAATCACCATACATTCCAACTGTCGCCCCCATAACCCGTTCGATCTGCGCCTCACGTTTGGCCCACTGTTTCATGATGGCCTTTTTTTCCTTATCCAGATCTACCTGCATAGTCGAAAATGCTTCGACAATAGCTTCCACCCGGTGGCGAAAACGTGGACCGGTAAGATACTGGTAAACCATTTCTGTCTTGGTTTGCTGTCCTTCAGTGGCCTGCCGCGCCGTGGCAATTTCCAGCAATGTCTGGCGAAGAATTGCAGCGACCGGCAAGGCGGCGCGGGGATGGGTTACCCAAATGTTATCGACCATTTCAAATGTCTCAACCCCTTTCGGCAACACTTGGCTGACGATTACAGCGATTTCCGCCTTCGCAGTGCGTTGATCCTCCCGCAGTTTGACCAACCAGCTATCACTCCAATTTTTGGTGCGCTTGGTCTCCCATAAAATAGTACCGCTCGCTTGGCCGCTGGCGCTGACAACACGCTGCAGCGCATCCCCACCAAATTCACCCTTGGCTACAGGCTCAATAATATCGAAAGGGAATTTAGCGCGTAACAAGTTTTCAAGCTCCAGCTCCTGCACTTCGCCCTGTAATTGCTGTGAGCCTTGTTCTGCGCGTCGCTTGAGGTCTTCGATCTGCTTTTGCATCGCGGCAATAGTCTGCTCTTTCTCCATTACCTTGAGTTTCTGTTCGTCCTCAGCTTCTTTCCTAGCTTGCTGGCGAGTTGCGTCAAGACCTTCCTGCACACGTTTTTCAACGGTGAGCTCGAGTTCGCGTTTGGCATCATCCAGCTCGCGCTGTTTTTTGATCAGCTCAGCTTGTGCTTTTTGCGCCTCAGCCAGTTTTTCATTGCGCTGTTTCAACACGACTTGCAGTTCAGAAAGCTCCTGCGCTTTCTGTTCGAGGTCAGTTGCCGCCGCCTGTTTGGCTTTATTAGCCTCCTCCGCTGCAATCCGGGTACGATCCTTTTTCAGTTGCTCCGTTACCTGATCGGCTACTTGCTCATCTAGTTTGTTCTTGGCCTCGATTAACAGCCTTTCCTTTTCACGCGTAGCCTGTTCACGCTGGGCAATGTCACTATCCTTCTGCGCCAGCTGCTGCTCGAACTGCTTGCGAGTGGTCTCAATCAACGGCGCAGCCAGCGACTCGGTAAGCTTGATCTCCGTCTTGCAGTTGGGGCAGATTATCGTTGGTTCTGTCATGTTATTCTCCTGGCACAGTCTCAATATTCCACTATGCAAACGACCATCGAATCACAAAAAGGTGCTCAAGCTTCATCACTTGGGCGAGCTTTCCTTCGATCTGCTCAATAAACTCTTCGCGCTATCTGTCCACCTGATCTTTCGCGTCGGACAAGGTACGTCGCTTTTGGTTGCGCTGGGCTTCGATAGCCTTTACCTGTTTCTGCCCAGCGAGCTTTTCAACGCTGACCGGTGAACAACGTTGGTCAGCTCGTGAGCAAAGTACTTGGTGTGGTAATCGGTTATCACTTTTTACCGCCCCCTTTTCTTTCTTCTACTTGCCGCTCAATCCAGGTTTCAATCTCCCCACGCTTGAACCGCCAACTACCGCCCACCTTAAAGCCTGGCAATTTACCTTCTGCCGCAAGGCGATAGGCTGTTTTCTCTGCCAGCTTTAGATATCTCGCGACTTCTTTTAAGGTTAATATTTCGTCAGTCATTGTTTGGTTCGTCAGGTAATTAAATGAGAGAATAGTGGGAAATTGAGGAATATACAATATTGAGCTATTCTGGCTATTCTGAGTTGTAAAATACATGGAGTCACTTAATGTTCTAATGAGAACAATGGGGAATGCGAGCTATACGAAGTTCTATCGGTTGA
>CAMYNC010000218.1 GCA_947259685.1 uncultured Desulfuromonadales bacterium
GGCTGTGGCAATGGGTGTTCCCGGCGACACGAACCTACCTGCACCACGAAACCGGGGAACGCCGCCGGCATCACTACCATGAGACCGCCCTGCAGCGCGCAGTGCCCAAGGCCGCCCTCCAGGCAGGCATCCACAAGCGGGTGACCTGCCATACCTTCCGGCACTGCTTTGCCACCCATCTTCTGGAGAACGGCTACGACATCCGCACCGTCCAGGAACTCCTCGGCCACTCCGACGTTTCCACGACCATGATCTACACCTACGTCCTCAACAAAGGCCCCAACGCGGTTCAAAGCCCGCTTGATAAAAGATGAGCACGCCCAACCCAATGGACCAATCCGGTACACTTACCCTCAAGCTTCGCAGTATAATCACCCCAGATATACGGAACTTGCGAAACAGATTATCCCTGCGAGCAAGTTTTGACTTAACGATAAAGCGAAGAGTGTTAAGTGGTTCCATTCAATTACAAAACGAATAGGCAAAATAAGCAGAACAACTATCCTGCTTCGCAAGCCCAATTCATTTCACGTTAGAAAGACTCTTAAGAAAAGCCAAGATATGGTCATCCGGCTGATATCGGCCTTGTCGTACATTAATGGGTTTTGTTTTTGCCAGTGCTTGTTCTTTCATTTTAAGGTCTGCTTGTATATAAACTTCAGTGGTCTCTAATGATTCGTGTCCTAACCATAAAGCGATCACAGAACGATCCACACCATGCTGGAGCAACTCCATAGCCGTAGTATGACGAAGCACATGTGGGGTGATGTGTTTCTTTTGCAAAGAAGAGCATTGTTGTCCGGCAACTGCTACATTTTTGGCTAAGAGGTATTCAACTCCATCCCGGCTGAGAGAGCGCCCTCGCGCATTGGGGAAAAGAGGATCATCGAGCTGACCATGACGTTCACGCAGCCAAACCCGTAATGCAAATACTAATTCTTTACGTAAAGGGGTGCAGCGTTCCTTTCTTCCCTTCCCTTTGCATCGAACGTGTGCCCCATGGTCAAGTACAAGGTCCGGGATAGTAAGAGCGATCAACTCTGAAACTCGAAGCCCGGTTTGAATCGCAAAAAGCAGAAGTGTCCTGTCCCGACGGCCTGTCCAGGTATTCTGATCAGGCGCTGCCAGTAAAGCATCAATTTCCGACCTTGTTAAAAAGTCAATTGGTGTGCGAGTATATCGCTTTGTCGGCATTGCCAATACACGCTGTGTCACTGCACTGTGAGATGGATCTTGCAATGCAACGTACTTGAAAAAAGAATGAATCGCTGCCAGGCGAACATTCCGGCTGCGAGCTTTATTGCCCCGATCTTTTTCAAGATGTTCAAGAAACATGCCGATGAAAGGCGAATCGAGGTCCTTGATTGTCAGCGTTGAGGGCGTCTTCTTCAGCCGTTGTTTTGCGAATCTGAAAAGCAGACAGAAAGTATCACGATAGCTAGCTATAGTGTTGGGGCTTGCCTGTCGTTGGCTCATGAGGCGATCTGTGAAGAATGCTTCTAATAATCCCGGGAAAGTGGTGTTGGGCTTCATAGCAAAGTTCCCCCTTCTGCTTTTTCCATACGTTTGATGGCCAGCTGCATAAGTTCGGGTACGGCTGAAAGGTACCAATAGGTATCATGTACATGAGTGTGTCCAAGATAGGTAGCTAATTTGGGCAGTTGCCGTTCCACATCGATGTCCTCCCGATACCAGTTCAATATTGTTCGTACGGCAAATGCGTGCCGTAAATCATGCAGACGGGGGCCATGACTGGCGTGCGGTCCTCGGAGGCCGATCTGTCGTGACAGTTTAACGAACATGTGACGCACGTTCCCACCTGTTAATCGGCTGCCGCTTTCAGATAGAAAAAAGTTCGGATCCTGTGGATTCGGGCAGATTCGATCCCGCCGGCATTCATATTGTTTAAGTACGCGCTGTGCAGATGGGTGTAGGGGGAGCAGTCGTGACTTTCCAAACTTTGTTTGGACAATGGTAAGTATACCCTGCGTTAAATCAACGTCCTTGCATTGAAGACTGACGGACTCACTCATTCGCATGCCGGTAACTGCAAGCAATCCAAATAAAGTGTAATAGGTATATGGCCGCAGACCTATCCTTGAAGGAAGTTGCTTTGCAGCTTCAAGCAATCGCTTAATCTCTTTATCTGTATAAATATAAGGAGTTTTCCGGTGATAGTAATATGGAAGCAGCCCCTGTGGCGGGATCTCGGTTCTGGGGTTGGCAGCGCTTTGGTACTGCGCAAAGAGACGCACCATACGTAGT
The DNA here is from genome assembly GCA_947259685.1 of uncultured Desulfuromonadales bacterium. The sequence continues at coordinate 2,266 of CAMYNC010000218.1, forward strand.
CGTGTTGCCCACCGTGCCGGCAGAACATCTTTTGGCTGCATGGCCCAACGGAGAGCCAGATCCCTGGTAATAAAAGAAGCTCCCTGCTGCTCAAGGAAAAGCACGAATTTCGGAAGAATACTTCCTTCATCGCGTAACTTGAAACCGAGTTGCCGTCGTACACTTAGGTACTCCTGAAGGGCAGTCCGTAGTTCGCTCATGCAACACCTCCCGGCCATGGTTGAGAAAGCGATCTCAAAGCTGCCATATCGACCTTTGTATATATTTCCGTTGTAGTTTGCGAGGCATGTCGCAGGAGTTCACCTATTTCACCCAAAGATGCACCTTTCTGAAGCATATGAACAGCCAGCGAATGGCGCAACAGATGCGCACCCTTGCAAGGCGGATGGAGGTTCGCTCGTACAAGAGCCCGTCGAACTATATCACAGACGGCTACAGAGCTTGAAAATCCCTGGTGAGGCGCTCTTGCACGAATAAATACTCGCCGCGTTGAGCACACAGGGCGGCCATGTTGAAGATATGCAACCAAAGCTTCACCTACATCACAGGGAATCGGCAGGCGATCCTTTCGGGGTCCTTTTCCGCAAATGACAAGTTCCCCGGCCTCCCAATTGATGTCATCCAAATTCATTGCTGCAACTTCTCCGGCACGCAGGCCAAGTCGTGCCAGAAGCAATAATACTGTGTAATCACGTTGGCCAACTTTACTACTTTGATCGCAGGCGCTCAAAAGACATGCTACCTGTTGTGGTTCAAGCGATTTAGGCAAGTCTGACAATCGCCAGTCTGAAACGGTTGGTATGAACTCAGCCACATCAATGGCGATTTCTCCACGCATACGAAGATACCGGAAAAAAGAGCGAAGTGAAGTCACCATTAATTTGGCGGTTCTACGCTTGGCAGTCTTTGTATAGCTGAGAAGAAATGTGGTTACATCACGTGGACACAGTCTGTCTATCCGTATTGTGCTTTCATTAAAACGATCGGAAAGAAAACGCCGGACCATGGGAATATAGTTTGCTAATGCGGCTGGAGAAAGTCCGCGTTCTTGTGAAAGATACTGCGCGAATCCTTTCTCAATGCGATGGCGAATGTAATTCTCATCTACCACAGGAGCAGGAGGATTGGCGCAGCCTAAATGTTTAAACAGCAATCTTAAAGTTGCAAAATAACCCCGGCGAACAGGTCCCTTTCTCCCTTTGCGCTTGATAAACTGATCAATCAATTGATCGTTCAGGTCATTGACTTCAAGATGTTGTTGATGGAGCCATTTACTAAGTCTTGCTACAAATCGAATCTTGTCTTTAACGTTTGGCCTTGCATAGCCTCTCTCCAATAGCAAAGCTGCAAAACTATTCAGGAAAGGTTCCAATGGGCCGACATACAAGCGTGTTAAAACTGATTTTGAGAATAAATGTTCCAGCATGTTTCCTCCTTACTTTAGGTATGTTTCTGAAATTCATTCAGTAAGAGGGAACATACTATGAAATTATGCCGAGTAATCAAGTGCTGATAGGTTAGTTAAGGATAAGAAAATATAAGGATATTAAGAAAAGACTTCCACACAACTCGGCATAATCTGGTACTCGGCATAATGCCTTAGGGTATGGATGCCGTTTCCTTTTGTGATGCCTGCCTTCTCTTTTGCATTGTTGTAGATCGCCAGTGCAGAACGGCTTGTAAGCGGACGGCTCTGATCCTGACCGCTGAAAAGCCACACTGTTGGACTGTACATCTTCCAATATATACGCAGCTCTTTCAGCAAGCGTTCAGACAATATCGTATAACGGTCCTTTCTTCCCTTTCCCTGCTGCACTCTTATCATCATTCGCTTGCTGTCTATATCCGTAACATTCAGTCCTATTACTTCACTGACTCGTAACCCAGCTGAATATGCCGTCATCAGCAGTGCTCTGTGTTTTTGATTGCTTAAAGCGCCAAAAAGTCTTTCCAGCTCTTCTTTGCTCAGGACCTCCGGCAGCCGTCTCGTTCTCTTGCGGGGAGGAATGCTTAAAGAAACCCACTTTTTCCCAATAGTGTGAGTGTAAAAAAACCTCAGCCCCGATACAACTACATTGCAGCTGTTCCATGCAAGTTCTTTCTCCTTCATCAAATACAGAAGATAGTCCTGCACCATATTCTTATTTATCTTCTCCGGTGATTGCTTGTAATATCCTGCAAGTCCTGCTACTGCCGATATGTATGCTTCCTGTGTCTTTACTGAAAAACCCCTGATTGTCATCTCCTTGATCATCTTTTGACGTAATTCTGTCATGGTACACCTCCATACTGTTTGAATTCATGTCCGAATGGACACGCCTGCCTGTCGGCTGACAGGCTAATGGAGGTATTGTAGTTAATACGTCAGGAATGATTAATACTTATTTTAGATGAGATGATAACTTGGAATGGGATCTGCTTTGAGGTCTTTTTCTGTTCTA
>CAMYNC010000219.1 GCA_947259685.1 uncultured Desulfuromonadales bacterium
GGTGCTGTTGGTCATCCCGGCTTACGTCTATCATTGGAAGCCGATCAAGGAGATCGCGGTACTCGGCGAGCTGCTGGCGATCTCGGCGATCTGCATGTGTCTGATGTTTGTTACTGCCGACCTTGGCCGTCCCGATCGTTTCTGGCATTTGATCCCGAAGCTTGGCATCCTAAACTTTCCGACCTCCATGCTGGCCTGGGATGTGGTGGTTCTGAACATCTACCTGGTCCTGAACCTGGTGATTGCCGTCTATATCCTTTATGAGACCTACTACAAGCGGGTGCCGAACAAGAATTTCACCACCCCCTTGCTGCTGCTGTCGATTCCTGCGGCGATCTCAATCCACACGGTCACCGCCTTCCTCTACAACGGTCTGGGGGCACGGCATTTCTGGAACGCTTCGATTCTGGCACCACGGTTTCTGGCGTCGGCATTTTGTTCTGGCCCGGCCTTCATGATCCTCATCTTTCTACTGATCCGCAAGTACACCAAGTTCAAGATTAAAGACGAGGCGATTCATAAGGTTGCTGAGTTGATCGCTTACGCCATGTTTATCAATCTGTTCCTGCTTGGTGCCGAGGTTTTCAAGGATTACTATTCCAATACGGTTCACCTGGCTCCCCTCAAGTACCTGTTGCAGGGCCTGCATGGTCATAATGCGCTGGTGCCCTGGATCTGGACGGCGATTATTTTTAACATGACCGCGTTTCTCATTTTCCTGATTCCTGAAACGCGGAAAAATCACGTGACGCTGGTGATCGGCTGTATCCTGATTTTCATCGGGGTGTATATCGAAAAGGGGATGGGGCTGGTTATCCCGGGTTTTGTGCCGGATGTGCTGCATGAAATTTACGAGTATTCGCCATCCGGGATCGAGATCATCGTCAGTATGGGAATCTGGGCGGCCGGGATGCTCATCTTTACCATGCTGTTGCGGGTTGGGATTCCGATCCTAAACGGCGATTTTCATGTCGCCGATGACGGTGTCGGCTCGCATATCGGTGACCAGATGTTCTTTATCGGCAAGGACGACAAGCGGAATCCAGACCAGCTAGAATGATTCATTGAGATTCTCTTGGGCAGACCGAGTGCGATGATAAAAATTACCAAGTCGGGCCTTTTGTTCGGGCAAAACGCGGAATAGATGATTTGTTTTTTTTTCATAGGAATAAAAATATGGTATGCCTTTTGGCCGGCACAGATTATAAAATTCCACTTGTTTTATAGAGAGTTAAGATTTGTAAAAAAAGTCCAGAAAAAGTTTTTTGTGTTGACAGTAAAATAACAAAATACTATTTTACGTCGCTCTAGGGATTTGACGGAGTGTTGTCCGGCGTTATAGCTGAATCCATACAGTGGGCTGCTGGTCAAGCAAAGATTGAATCCTTGTTATACTCTGCCAAGCGCTCTGTTAGGCTGGGCTGGAAGCTGCTTTTCTATTCGTAACACCATCACAGTCAGGTAGGTCTGAAAGCTGCTGAACCTTGAAGGGCACCGCCAACTGAGCGAAAGCAATCAATGCTTCGCCTGTGCTCCCGGTGGCGGCAGTCTTCGTTAAATAATCAAGTGTTTTGTTCATCTCGCACCGGTCTAACTGGTGCTGTCACAGACTAGGACATTCCGCAAACAGCTTAATGCAAACCACTCGTAGTTCTGAATGGCTTTTGCGCTGCTCTGCGGCCTAGGTTTGACCCACTTTTGAGAGCCGGTTTTTCGAAAATGGCTTGGATATCTACTTTAGTTTTTCGCACTCTGGTTTGCTTGAATTAGCCATCTAGCAGGAAGGATAAAACAGTGAAAAGTCATGTCTGGCGGCCGCTCTTTGCGGTCATCGCACTGGTGGTTGGAATCCTGGTCTTCCGACTCTTCTATGTTCCGAACGACTTCGGTTCCGGGGAACGTGGTTTCATGTACTCATACCATCGCCTCTCCAATGAAGAGGAATGGAAAGCACAACCGGTCAAGTACAGTGATACCGGTAAGACCAACATGCACGAGTTCTGTGGCGAGTGCCATGGCGATGTGGTTGATATCCGTACCGAAGATTTGCACGGCACCATCGCCTGTGAAAACTGTCATGGTCCGGCCTTCGATCACCCGGAAGACCCCGAAGTGCTGGTGATCGATCGCGGCCGCGACGTCTGCTTGCGTTGCCACACCGATCTGCCTTACACCACCAGTGAGCGGTCTCGGATTCCCGGCATCGATCCGAAAGAGCACAACGTCGACGACATGTGCGTGGATTGTCACGATCCGCACAACCCGAGATTGGAGGATATGTAACCATGGAGAGGCGTAATTTTCTGAAGAATACGATTATGGTGGTGGCCGGCGCCTCGGTTCCCCTCTCGGCTCTCGAGTTGGTTGATCCGAAAGAAGTTCTGGCGGCAAACCCTGAAATCCACTGGGCTTTTCTGCTCAATACTCACAAGTGTGTCGGCTGCGGCTTCTGCGTCAAGGCCTGCAAGACCGAAAACGATATCCCTTTCAATGCCAATGTCACCCGGACCTGGGTAGAGCGCTACGTCTATACCAAAGATGACCGCCGTTATATCGACAGCCCCGACGGTGCTCTGTACGGTTACACCGAATCGCGTATCGACCTCGGCAAAGGAGAGTACAAAGAAATCGATCCGAAGAATGTCGGTAAGGCCTTCTTCGTACCGAAGCTTTGTAACCACTGTGAAACTCCCCCTTGCACCCAGGTCTGTCCGGTCGGAGCGACTTACAAGACCGATGATGGTGTGGTGCTGGTTGATAAAGAGTGGTGTATCGGCTGCGGTTACTGCATCATGGCCTGCCCCTACGGTGCCCGTTTCTTCCATCCGACCGATCATGTCGCCGATAAATGTACTTTCTGCTATCACCGCATCACCAAGGGCCTGGAGACCGCCTGTGTCAACGCCTGCCCCTTCGGCGCGCGGAAGATGCTCAATATCAAAGATATTAATGACCCGAGCACGCAGCTCATCTTGAATGAGCGGGTCGGGGTGCTGAAAGATGAATTCGGAACCAAGCCCCAGGCCTTCTATATCGGCTTGGCACAGGAGGTGCGCTAATCATGATTGAACAAGCCGCTGAGATTCCATGTGGAAAAGCTTAAAGAGATCGCCAAGTTCTCGCTGGTCTTTTCCTTTGCGCTATTACCGGTGGCGATGATGCCGTTGATGTTGCACCTGCAGCAGCCGCTTCGAGGGATAAACGTCATGATGACGCCGCACTTTACCTCGGCAATTGCGGCCTTCGGCATCGTTTTCACCACCTACGCCTGCATTGTTGCGACTGAGCTTTGGTTTGTCTATCGCGTCTATTTCGTCCGGCAGGTTGAAGAGATCCGTTCACAAGAGCTCAAAAGCGTGTTCGATATTGTTCGTCTGGCGATCTTCACCGCCCTGACCCTGGGTGCCTGGGATACCAGCAAGGAAGCGCAGGAAAAAGACCACAAGGCCTGCTCGATGATGGCGGCTATCGGTATCCCGGTTGCCTGCTTTTTGCACGGTTATGCCGGTTTCATCTTCGGTTCGGTCAAGGCGAACGCTCTCTGGATGACTCCGCTGATGCCGGTTATTTTCATCTGTTCGGCGGTTGTTTCCGGGATCGCCCTCTGTATCCTCTGTTATGTCATCACCCAGGAAATCCGCAAATTCATGGCGCGCCGTAAGATGGCCCGTTGGGCTGATGATCCGAATGCCCCGACTGCCGAGCAACTCGAAGGCGCCAAGCAGGAAGAGGTCTCCATGGTCGCCAACTACCTGATGTACTTTATGATTGCGGCGATCACCCTGGAAGTTCTCGACTTGATCTTCCGCGGCTATACTCAGGTCAAGTCCTGGGACATCCTGCGTGAAGTCATTCTGGACCGGGACTTCACCAAGATCTTCATCCTGCAGTATGGTCTGGGTAATGTCCTGCCCTTCCTGATGATGATTCTGCCGGGGCGCAATGTCCGGCGGACCACCATCGCCTGTGCCCTGGTCCTTTTCGGGGTGTTCATGATGCGTTGGAACGTGGTTATCGGTGGTCAGGCCTTCTCGCTGAGTTTTGCCGGCTTCATGCACTACCATCTGCCGATCATTCCGCACGATATGGAAACCTTCAAAGAAGGCTTCTTCGGCGCCCTGACGGTTATGGTGACCCCGTTTGTGCTTTTCTACTTCATCAACATGATCATGCCGGCCTTCCATAAAGACGAAGAGGAATGCCATTAAGACTTGAACTAAACCGCTCAACGCAAAAAGGCCGTCCCGTTTGGGGCGGCCTTTTTGCGTTGAGCGGTTTTTGTTGGCAAGCCGGCGAGCGAAAATCTATACTGCTAGATTCATAAATCTGAACAAAATATATGGAGGAATAAATGGCAGAAATCAAAGATAAATTTTGGCTTAAAAAAGAACAGGCTGCACTGGTGGTGATCGATGTCCAGGAAAAGCTGATTCCCGCGATGGATGAGCGGATCTGCGGGCAGGTGGTCAGCCATATCAACATGCTGCTGGAAGGCTTTCAGGCGATGGAACTGCCGGTGATCGCCACCGAACAGTACCCGCGCGGCCTGGGGCATACCATTGAGGAGGTCGCGGCCGCGACCGCCCAGCAGTGCGTCGAAAAGGTCGCCTTCAGCTGCGCCGGGGAACCGAATTTTATCGCCGCGCTGGAAAAGATTGGCGCCAAACAGGTGCTGTTGGTTGGCATGGAAGCACATGTTTGTGTCTACCAGACCCTGATCGATCTGCTCGATCGAGGCTACACAGTGCATCTGGTGAGCGATGCCATCTGCTCCCGGTTTAAGAACGATTACCAGACCGCTGTCAACATGGCCGCGCAGATGGGGGCGGTAATTACGACCACCGAAACGGCGCTGTTCCAGTTGGTCGGGGTCGCTGGTGGCGCCGATTTTAAGGCGGTTTCCAAGCTGGCCAGGCGGCGGACCGCTTAATGGTTGAGCTCAACGCTGCACAGCTTGCCGAGTTGCGGCAGGATCTGAGCGAGCTGCAAGCGCAGCTCCAGCAATTACTGGCCGATTCCCGGCAGAGCAGCGCGGCGGTTGACCTCGATCAGCCGATCGGTCGCTTGTCGCGGATGGATGCCCTGCAGCAGCAAGCGATGGCCAAAGCCAATCGCGAGGGACATCAGCGACGGCTGAAGTTGATTGAATCGGCCTTGCAGGCGATCAAGCAGCAGCGCTATGGCGAATGCCGGCGCTGTGAAGAGCCGATCGGCTACGCGCGCCTCAAGGCGCGGCCGGAATCACCCTTTTGCCTGGCTTGTCAGGGGCAGCTTGAAGGGAGCCTATAGGTGTCTAATCTGGGATTGATTGCCGCCATGCTGGCGGGTGGTGTGGCGGTGGCGATTCAACCTTCGATCAACGCCCGGCTGGCTGAAAAGACCGGTTTTCTACACGCTGCAACGGTCTCATTTGCGGTCGGCACCCTGGTTTTGCTGATTATTTCACTGGTGAGCAATCAAGGCAGCTTCCGGCGGGCCAGCGAAGCCGACTGGTGGCAGTGGACCGGCGGCTTTTACGGGGCGTTTTTTGTCGCCATGACGATTTTCGCCGTGCCGCGCATCGGCACTACCGCGGTCCTTGCGTTAACGATTGTTTCGCAACTGGCCGCCGGGTTGGTGATGGATCACTACGGCATGTTCGGCATGCGCGGCATCCCGGTCGATTTCAAACGGCTGTTGGGAGTGGCGCTGCTGTTGGTCGGGGTGGCGCTGATCTGCCGTCGCTAAGCTCTTGAAGTTTAAGAGAAATAAAGATTAGCTTGGATTTCAGAAATTTGTCAGAAGGGACCGCTATACTACGACGATCAACTGTGTTATCAGGAGGGTGGTATGGCGAAAAAGCTGAAGGCCGTGGTGGTTGACGATCTGGATTTCTGCCGTGAACTGCTGACCGAAGTCCTGCAAATGCGGGGTTATGAGGTTGCCAGCTACGCTCAGGCGGAAGCAGTGCCCTTTTGTTCTGGCGAGGGAGGCCGTTGCAGGACGGATGCTGCCTGTGCCGACCTGCTATTGACCGATAACCGGATGCCTGGTCTGACCGGTTTGCAGATGCTGGAAAAACAACAGGCCAGAGGCTGTAAGCTCTGTCAGCGGCATCCGGCGTTGCTCTCCTCATGTCTGACGCACGAGGAGCTGAGCAAGGCCAACTCCCTCGGCTGTCAGGTGTTTGAAAAACCCTTTGATCTTGGTCGCTTGTCCGCCTGGCTCGATGCCTGCGAGCGCTCCATTCTATTCTCCTGAGGGTTGTAAGCACCAAGCCCCCACAACGACATTGTGGGGGGCTTAGTTTTAGCAGGGGCAGGGACGGCTTAAGGGTAGAAGCCGGCGCCGACCAGTAGATCTGTGTAGCCGACCCGTTTGATGTAGGTGAACTTGTCGACCGGCTCACGAGAGTTCGGTTTCGGCCACATGTAGCTGATCCAGCCTTCGCCGTTTTTCTGGGCAATGTCAACAAACTCCTGAAAGATCATCTTCGGCTTATCTTTGTTTTTGTCGGCCACATAAAACAGCGGCCCCTTCTGGGTCAGCTGTGGAATGAATGGGTGGGCCAGCATATTCCCTTTCATGTCCATCAGGAACACATAAGAATCCTTCCAGACAAATTTCCCCTCAGGGTTGGCAACCTCGCGAATCCCGGCGTACCTGTCCTCAAGCAACATTTTAGCTGCCGCACCAGCCATTTCCATACATTCCCCACGGTTGGCAAACTCCTCGGCCAAGGCCACTCCGCCGAGCAGACTGGTGCTCAGCAGCAGGGTTAAAACGATGACCAGTTTCTTCATCTTGCTGGCAGGGAATTCTCCAGTCGCAGGGGCACAGATAGGCAGCATGCTGTGGTTAGCAAGTTGAAAATATTGAAGTAAAAACTTCAAGATTCCATGTCGAGACAAGTTATAACGGTGTTCTAAATATATCTGATGGGCAGGTATATTTCCAGTGGAAAATGTAATCGGCCAGCGGCAAGGGCATGGCTTTGCTGGCCGGCGATGGGTTCAATGGTGCCAGAAATGGTTCATCGGATCCTGCTTGAGGGCCGTCAGCAACTTGCTGAGATCAAGGGTCGGATTGACATTCATGTAAAGCTGCCAGCGTTCCCCGTTTTGAAAATGCAAGGTCCACTGGTTCAGCTCCGGGCTGTAGCGCAGCTGGGCAAGGGGCAGTCGGCCGGCGGTGGGGTGCAGCTCAAACAGGTTGGCCTGCCGACCTTCCAGAAGATAACGGACCCGCCGTGGTTGCTGCAGATCGGCCGCCAGTTCGCTGCAAAAGTTATCGAGCAGCCTTTGCGCCTGTTTTTTCTGAAATTCTGGGAGACTCATCAGGGCGGACATCTTTCTCGCACGGGCAGAGGCGAAAATTTGCGAGTGCAACCAAGTAACTAAATGATGCCGTACAACGGGCCGCCCTTTGCGCCCAGGGCATCCACCTGTTTTTCAATCTGCGGATCGTCGATCAACGGCGGAGCATGGTGTGGTTTGCAGCGGGCATCTATCACCAGACTACCACTGCAGCCCCAGTGTTTGGCAACAATCCTGCTGCCGATACCATAAATATCGGCTGCCGGGTTGCTGCGGGTAAAGACCGCCCACAGCCAATTGTTCAAGGCGGCAGCACAGAAAGCACTGTCATCGACTACCAGAATCAGCGGAAAGGCGTTGATTGGCGCTTTCGCTGAATACTTTTTGCAGAAACGCAGCAGGTCGGGATCTTCTCCTGGCTGATATTTACTGCAGTTCGGCCCTTCAATCAGCAGGACTCCCGGCAGGGCGAGCTGCGGATTTTTGTAGCCACGCGGCAGACTCAATTCAGCAGGTCGCTCGGTGGGCAATTCGCGCCGCTGCGGCCCGGCAGCGGCCAGCACGACCTTGGAGCCCTGATTCAGGCCGTGACCGGAATAGTCGAGGGTATCGATGGTGGTACAGGTCTGGAAGTGCAGGTCGCGCCGCCAGTCGATCCGTTCGAGAAGGTGCTGGAAAAAAGCCGGGATGTCGTGGATGTCGAGGCGCGGATTATCATTTTCCGCAGCAATCAATAGATATTTCGCCAGCGACAGCTGCCCCTGGCCGAGTACCGCATTGGCCTGGGTCAGGATCTCCTGCGGTTGGTTCAGCTCGTTATACGGGGTGTAACGCTCGCTGCCGATCGCCAGCAGCAGCGGATGAACACCAGCGGCATCGACGGCATGCACCGCCTTGATGCCGGGGAGCACATCGGGGATCAAGGCGCCGGTCAGCTCATGGATAAATGCCCCGAAACTGGTATCTTCCTGCGGCGGACGGCCGACGGTGGTGAACAGCCAGATCGGCTCCGGGCGATGAAAGACGGTATCGACCTGCAGTAGCGGAAAATCGTGCGCCAAGCTGTAATAGCCGAGGTGATCGCCGAAGGGGCCTTCCGGTTTCTGCCGGGTCGGGTCGATCGTGCCGCTGATAACAAAATCGGCCTCGGCCGGCATCGGCAGCTGTCCGGGGAATTGGACCATGGGAATCCGGTGGCCGGCCAGTAGCCCGGCGAAGGCCAGTTCCGGCATCCCTTCCGGCAGCGGCATCACCGCCGCAACGCTCAGACTGGGTGGACCGCCGACAAAAATATTGACCCGAAATGGCTTGCCCTGCTGCAGCGCTTCCTGGTGATGGACCCCGATACCGCGGTGAATCTGGTAGTGCAGGCCGATTTCTTTATCCTGCAGATAGTCGTTGCCAGAGAGCTGCACCCGGTACATCCCCAGGTTGGAATGACGCAGACCCGGCTTTATGCTGCTTTCCGAATAGACCTGCGGCAGGGTGACAAAAGCGCCGCCGTCATCCGGCCAGCTTTTCAGCTGCGGCAGTTTGCTGATGCTGGTGCGGCGCTCTAAAATCGGCCCGCTGTCGATTTTTTTCGGCAGCAGGTTCCAGGCTGCCTGCGGGGCTTTAAGGGCTGCCAGCGGTTCTTTAAGCAAACTCTTCGGGTCGAGCTTCAGTTTGACCAGGGTTTCCACCTGGCCCAGGGTGTCACGAAACAGGTAACGGGTTCGCTCCAATGTGCCGTAGAGATTGCCCAGCGCGGGAAAGCGGCAATCTCTAAGGTTGGTAAAAAGGATCGCCGGCCCCTCGGCTTGATAGACGCGGCGCTGGATGGCGCCGGCCAGCAGGTTCGAGTCGATCTGTTGGTCGATGCGGATCAGCTGGTTCGATTCTTCCAGGTCGGCGACGGTTTCCCTCAGGTTGCGGTAGCCCATAATTCCCTCGTTCCGAGTCGTTTAGGTGAAGTCCAAGGTTATACTCCAGCAGCCGGCCTAAGGCAATCTTCAGCAGGTCAAAAATCCTCAGCCGGTTTTGCCGGAAGCACTAAAGCCGATGTCTGCAGGCATGCTTTGCCGCGCTATACTTAATGAGGAAGAAATCAACCCACGCAACAGGAGGTCAGAATGATCAAAGTGAAAACTTTCGGTGAGCCGCTGGAGCCCTTTCGGGCCCGCAAAGAACTGGACGAGTTGGATACCCGGGTGAACGATTTTATTGAGAAAAACCGCATTAAAAAGGTGATATCGGTCAGTGATAGCACCACCCATGAGGAGGGGAGCACCATCGGCTTGATCCGGGTGTTGGTTTACGAAGAGTGATATTTGCTCTTCGCTTGTCGTTTTCTTGGTGGGAGGGCTGAAGAGCAGAGTATTGTTCGCAACCGAGGAAGGTTCAGAATATGAATGCATCCGATTTGTTCGTCAAAGCCTTGGAGAACGAAGGCGTCGAAGTCATTTACGGCGTGCCGGGGGAAGAGAACCTTGATTTTCTCGAAGCTCTGCGCAAGTCAGCCATAAAACTGATCCTGACCCGCCATGAGCAGGGCGCTGCCTTTATGGCCGCTACCTATGGCCGCCTGACCGGCAAGGCCGGCGTCTGCCTGGCAACCCTCGGCCCCGGTGCCACCAACCTGGTCACCGGGGCCGCCTATGGCCAACTCGGTGCTTTCCCGATGCTGCTGATTACCGGGCAGAAGCCGATCAAATCGAGCAAACAGGGGCAGTTCCAGATTGTCGATGTGGTGCGGATGATGGGGCCGCTGACCAAATACACCCGGCAGATCGTCAACGTCAACCTGATTCCCTCGATGGTTCGCGAGGCCTTCCGTCTGGCCCAGGAAGAGCGCCCCGGCGCGGTGCACCTGGAACTACCGGAGGATATCGCCGCCGAGCTGGTCGATGAGAACACGGCACCGGTCTTCGACATCAGCCATACCCACCGCCCTAAAGCGGGCGACAAAGTGATCACTGAGGCAGCGCAGATGATCAAGCTAACCAAGTATCCATTGCTGCTGGTCGGCGCCGGCGCCAACCGCAAGCGGGTGCGCAGCGCTCTGGGAAATTTTGTTCGGGATTCCGGCATCTACTTTTTCTCCACCCAGATGGGCAAGGGGTTGATCGACGAGCACAACCCGCAGTGTCTGGGAACCGCAGCACTCTCGAGCGATGACTATATCCATTGCGCCATCGATCGGGCCGATTTGGTGATTAATGTCGGCCACGACGTGGTCGAGAAACCCCCATTCTTTATGGAGCATGATGGCAAAAAGGTGATCCACATCAACTTCAGCTCGGCGGTGGTCGATAACGTCTATTTCCCGCAGCATGAGGTGGTCGGCGATATCGCCGAGAGTATCAACTGCTTAACTCGCATGGTCGGCAAGTTGGATCAGGAATGTGACTATTTCCGGCGGGTCAGGGAGCATCTCTGTGAACATCTCCAGGAAAACACCGCAAACTCCGGTTTTCCGCTCAAGCCGCAACGGCTGGTGGCCGATGTGCGCAAGGTGATGCCGGATGACGGGGTGATCGCCCTCGACAACGGGGTCTACAAGATCTGGTTCGCCCGCAACTACCTGGCCGTAGAGCCCAACACCGTACTGCTCGATAATGCCCTGGCGACCATGGGGGCCGGGCTGCCTTCGGCGATGGAGGTTGCCAGACTCTGGCCGCAGCGGCGGGTGCTGGCGATCAACGGCGACGGCGGTTTCATGATGAATTGTCAGGAGCTGGAGACCGCAGTGCGTCTGAACCTCAACCTTGTGGTACTGGTCCTTAACGATTCCTCCTACGGCATGATCCGCTGGAAACAGTACGGCATGGGCTACCCCGATTTCGGCCTGGAATTCAGCAACCCCGATTTCGTCCAGTTTGCCGAGAGCTTCGGCGCCAAGGGGCACCGGGTGACCGCCAGCGAGCAGTTCGCGCCACTGCTGGAGAGCTGTTTTACTACCGGCGGAGTGCAGCTGATCGATTTGCCGGTCGATTACAGCGAGAACAACCGGGTGCTGATCGACGAACTGAAGGAAAAGGTCTGTCTGTTATGACAACTAAAGTGCAGAAAACGTCGAAAAATCTCCAAGTAATCTCTCCCTACAATGGCAGTTTGATCCG
>CAMYNC010000220.1:0-2392 GCA_947259685.1 uncultured Desulfuromonadales bacterium
GCTGCAATCGGCCCTGTTGTTCCAGTCTCTTAAGTTGGTCGGTGCCGGTTATCTGCTCTGGCTTGGGAGTGGCAGCATCCTGCGGTTGTTTAACAAGTCAGGCAGACTACACGAGGCAGCGCTCTTGCCAGCCGGGAAAACCTACCGTTTTCGCCGGTCGCTGCTGGAGGGCTTTTTGTCGAACGTTCTGAATCCCAAAACCTTGGTTTTTTACCTGGCTTTTCTCCCCCAGTTTATCGACCCGATTCAACCCCCGCTGCCGCAAATTGCCCTGCTAGCGGCCGTCCATTTTGTCATTGCCATGGCCTACCAGTGCCTGCTGGCATCTGCCGTAGAAAAGGCTGGCAGCTGGTTGCAGAATCGCCGCGTCAACCAGTGTTTGGATGGCCTGACCGGGTTTGTGTTGCTGCTGTTCGGTCTGAAGCTGGCTTTTCAGCGTTAGCAGCCTAGAAGCATCAATGACCGGGCAAATCGGTTAAAATATAGGCTACGGGTGATGTTGGGGCAGATGTTTGCGCGCCGCTCTTGCCGCGAACACGCGTCCGCAAAGCAAAGGAGTGAGGCAAATGAAAAAATTATTCATCTTATTGTTGCTCGGCCTTTTCACCCTGTCCGGCTGTACGCAGCCAATGGGCCCGAAAGAGGGGGCGGGAACTTTGCTTGGCGCGGCCGGTGGCGCGGCGCTTGGCTCGAATATCGGCAAGGGTACGGGGAATGTGGTTGCCATTGCCATCGGGACCCTGGCCGGGGCTTTTTTTGGCCAGGAGATCGGCCGCTCCCTGGACCGTGCCGACCGGATGGCCATGGGGCAGAATGCTCAGTATTCATTGGAGTATACCCGCACCAATGAAACCACCAGCTGGCGCAACCCCGATTCCGGCAACTCCGGTTCGCTGACCCCGGTTCGCACCTATCAGCAGGGGGCCGAGCAGTATTGTCGTGAGTACCGGCAGACGGTGGATATTGCTGGCCAGCAGCAACAAGCATATGGCACCGCTTGCCGCCAGCCTGACGGCACCTGGATGATCCAGAATTGAGCAGATAACCAAATAGACAACTTTTACAGGGCGGCCTTATTGGCCGTCCTGTTGTCGCCAGCCCTCTCAGAGCGGACCGTTTTTTTATGTCAAAATCCTCGTTGCCACTGCCATTTCATTACGGTTGGTTGATCGTTGTCTGTGGAATCCTGACCCTGTTTGCCTGCCTCGGCTTAGCCCGGTTTGCCTTCGGCATGCTGCTGCCCGGAATGCGCGAAGCCTTAGCGCTCGGCTACGATCAGCTGGGCTATGTCAGCACCGGGAATTTCGTCGGCTATCTGGTTTCTGTCGCTGCAACTCCAGCGCTGCTGAAGCGCTTTAAACCGCGTCTGACGATTACCCTGGGGCTGTTGCTGATTGCGCTGTGTATGGCCGGCATGGCGCAAGCGAACAGCTTTTTCCCGTTGCTACTGCTCTATACCCTGGTTGGCGTCGGCAGCGGGCTGGCCAACATTCCGACCATGGTGCTGATTGCTCACTGGTTCCGGCGCGAGCGGCGGGGCCGAGCGGCGGGCCTGATGATCATTGGCAACGGCTGCGCAATCATTTTTGCCGGAATCTTGATCCCCTGGTTGAATCAACTTTACGGTCAGCAGGGCTGGCGGATCAGTTGGCTGTTGCTGGCCGGAATTGCCCTGCTGATCAGCCTGTTGATTGCGCTGTTGGTGCGCAATGACCCGGAGGCTCTGGGACTCCAACCGATCGGCAGTATCCAGAGCAACAGTGCCCCGCTATCTGTCAAGGAGCCTGAGCATCCCGGCCGGATTCTTCTGTATCTCGGTCTGCTCTATCTAGCGTTTGGCGCCACCTACATGGTGTACGGAACCTTTATCGTCACCAGCATGGTGGAGGAATTCGGCTTTTCGGAGGCGACCGCAGGACAGTTCTGGTCGTGGGTCGGTTTTTTCAGCATGTTTTCCGGAATTATTTTTGGCTCGCTGTCAGACAGGATCGGTCGCCGTAAAGGGCTGCTGTTGGTTTTCGTGGTGCAAACCCTTGCTTACCTGCTGGCCGGTTCCGGCTTAGGAACTGTTGCTTTGCTGGCTTCGGTGTTTCTTTACGGCATCGCAGCTTTCGCGATCCCGGCGATTATGGCGGCCGCGGTCGGCGATTATCTGGGGATTGCTAAAGCGGCCAGCGGCTTTTCCCTGATTACCTTTTTCTTTGCCGGCGGGCAGACCCTGGGGCCGGCTCTGGCGGGGATTCTTGCCGAGCAAAGTGGCAGTTTTTCACCGGCCTTTCTGCTGTCAGCAGCTGTCACCGGCCTCGCCGCACTTGGTGCCCTTAAATTGCCCAAGCCCGCTGATCCTTAGGTCGTCAGTCGCCACCAGTCAGGGGTTTCCTCTTGGTTTCTG
>CAMYNC010000220.1:2439-10509 GCA_947259685.1 uncultured Desulfuromonadales bacterium
CGGTTGACAGGTCGTTGCGCCGGTGATAGTCGTTAAACAAAAGATAGGTTTTTCAGTTGATAAACAGAGAATTTCCGCAATAGGAAGTTCTGCTTCTCCTTTTTATCCTCCCGCTACTTCGCAGAGACTCTCCTTATTACAGAAATTGCTGAATTGGCCGGAAAACCGGTATGGAGGAGGTGCCCCCAAAACGCAATGAACAGAGTGTTAACGTATCTGGTTACAAAGGTATCGCCAATGTAGATGGGAATTGGCAGAGAGGGGGTTCAGATGATTGAATTTGTTCTTGCAGTTTTCGCAGCGTTTTTCTTCTACTTGGTCGTGTTGCCGCTCGTAGGTATCCTGGGCAGTTTCTGTGCCCGAATTGTTCTGCCCTACCTGATCGGTTCTGCGCTGATTTTTGCTTTTCTGCTCCTGCTTCCGCTGAATATATCGACCGGCTGGTTGGCTGGTTTGGCACTGATGATCTGGTGTGCTCCGGCCTTGGTTATTCGCTGCTGGCCACGCACCAACGGCAAGCAGCTGGGCTGGCAGCAAGGGCACTATCGTGCTTGTTTTACCTTACTCACCTGCGGGTTCTGTTCCCGTCACGAACAGGGTGAAGAGGCTGAGTATACCCTGGAGGCCGTGCTCCGACCTGAGTAGGAGGGGGATGACGAAAGTCAGCAGCCAGCAGATAGAGATCGGGCAGCGGCTGCGTATTTTGCGCCATGCTTTGCATCTTTCCCAGGAAGAACTGGGGAAACAGTTAGCCGTGTCCGGCTGTTATCTGTCAATGGTGGAAAACGGACTCCGGCAGCCCTCAGAGCATTTGCTCCGTTTGCTGTGTTTGACGCAGAATGTGAATCGTCAGTGGCTAGAGAGGGGGGCAGGGGAGATGCTTTGTCAGGCTAAAAAGGGTAGTTCGCTGACTCAGCGGGCGTGGCAGCCCTATAATCGCTCGTTGATGAAAATTGCGATTAATCTGGTTGCTCAGGCTGTCAATGAGATGGAGCAGCCATTCTCCGTTGACGAACATAGCGAGCTGGTATTGAACTGCTATGAACGGCTCCTGCGGGAGGATGGATACACTGGATAACCTGGATCACCCTGCACCAAGTCCGCTTCCTGCCCGTTGCCTTGCCTCAGCCTTCCGCCGTGCCGAGCACGCCATTCGCCAGACGGATATGCTCAATATTCCGCCAGTTAAAACCAAGTAATCGGGCACCTGCCGCATCCACAGCGACCGGGTCGAAGCCGGCCAGAAGTTTATTCACCGGCGGATCACAGGTCGGTCCGCCGAGATGGAATTCCGCCATACCGACGCTGGCGTCCACCAGCGACAGATCTGGTGAGCGATAGCGATTCAATTCGAAAATCGCCAGGTGCATCCGGGCATGAAAGGCTGATTTCTTCCAATGGCCCCCTTGCTGGTAGTGGTGATGGCTGGGGAAACCCAGCATATTCTTCATCGCCAGGGTTACATCGGCCAAGCTATGGGCTTTGAGGACGGCAAAGGAGACAATGAAAGATTCAAACGCCAGCTCCGGCAGATAGAATTCGGGAAACACCTCTGCTTCCGGATCGCTCAGCTGCCGGTTCTTTGCTTCGTTCAAATCCACCAATTGCAGTTGATATTTTTCTGCTAACCTGTCGTAGCCATGACAGCGGAAGACGTCAAAGCTGTTCAAATTCGCCATCCCGGTGCCTTCGCCGATAATCAGCTCTGCGCTACTGCAATCGCGGATATAGCGTACCAGTACCTCCATCGCTGCTACCGGCAGGGTGATCGGTGGCGGCGAGGTGTTTACGAGATTCGGTTTGAGCAGGATTTTGGTTTGCCGCGCAAAGACCTCGGCCGCACCGATGCTGTCAAGCAGCGGTGGCAGGCTCTGTTGATAGCTTTCAAATGCGCAGCTTTGACAGGCGACAGACATCAATCCCCCTTTCTTGCCGAAGCATCTCTGCAACGCTAGCATTCTCGTCGCTGGCAGTGCAACCCTGGGGTGGTATTTGAACTGGGGTGGGTTTTAAGCGCAGCGGCTGCGATGCTTAGGTTGAGATCGGATAGTGCTGGGCGATTATCGGCAGTAATTTTTCATGCACCTGCGGAAAGCCGCAGATCAGGACCCGATCCCGATAGGGGTTGTAAGCTTCGCCGCGGTGGTTGCTGACAGCGCAGCCGGTTTCTGCCAAAAACAGCAACGCCGCAGCAACATCATAAGGCTGCAGATCGGTTTCCCAGAACCCTTGCAGAAAACCTGCCGCCACATAGCTGAGGTCGAGAGCCGCCGCGCCAAACCGACGGATTCCGCGACTGGCGAAGAGGACCTCTTCGGCGCAGGGGAAAAAGCAGCTGGCCAGGTCTTTGGAGCGGTAGGGGAAGCCGGTGCCGATCAGGGCGGTTTTCAGGGTGATATCGACTCCCTGGGGACAGGGTTTTCCATTGCGCGACAGGCCCTGGCCGGTTAGCGCGCTGAAGCATTCGCCAGAGGCCGGGCGCAGCACCACGCCTAACTCGGAGCGACCGTCGACTTCCAGGGCGACCGATATGCAGAACTGTTCCAGGCCGCTGAGATAGTTGTTGGTGCCATCGAGGGGATCGATGATCCAGCGCAGCCGTTCATCGCCTTGAGTTCCGGTCTCCTCGCCAAAAAAACCGGCTCCTGGCAGCAGCTTTTTCAATCCTTCGATCAGCAGCTGTTCTGAGCGCAGATCAACTTCGCTAGCAAACTCTTGGGGCAGCTTTTCTTCACCACCGCCAGGCGGTAGGCGGCGAAAGTGGCTGAGCTGATAGGCGGCGACCTGCTCGACCAATGCGATCACCTGCTGCAGCAGCAGGTCGTCAACCGGCATCAGCTTTCTTCTTCCCATTCACGAACCAGAATCCGTGCCTCGGGAGTGAAAGTCGTTCGATACTGGCGAATTTCCATGATCATGATGTTGATGATGCTGGCGATCGGCACGCCGATGATCATCCCCAGAACCCCATAAAGCTTGCCGCCCATGATAATCGCCAGAATGACCAGCAGCGGGTGCAGGTTAGAGACGCGGGAGATCAGGATCGGGATGAGGATAAAATTGTCGAGGATAATCTGCGCGATCAGCAGGTAAACGCACAGGATCCACCAGAACTGACCGCCCATGCCCAGGTCGACCAGGGCGATCACCAGCCCCGGAATCATCCCGACGAGCGGCCCGATATACGGGACCAGGTTGGTGACTCCGGCAATGACGCCAAGGATCGGCGCGTAGCGGATATCGGTCAGCGACAGCCCCATCCAGACAACAATGCCGATGATCAACGCTTCGAGAATCCGGCCGCGGATAAAGTGGGCCAGCTGCCAGCTGACATGGTCGTAAATATCGACCACCATCTCGAAATAGCGGTTCGGCGTCAGCGAAATCAGCCCGCGCATGATCCGGCGGCTATCGCGTAAAAAGAAAAAGGAGAACAGCGGCACCAGCAGAAACAGACTGCCGATCCGCATGGCCGACTTCGGCGTGGCAATCAGGACCAGCTCAAACACCGATTGTGCCCATTCGCGCAGTTTGCTGGTGATGTCGTAATCTTTGACCATCGGAAAGTGGGTCTGCACGGTCGCCATCTGGATATTGAGATAATCGATGGCGCGGCCGATATAGCGGGGGAAATCAGCCTTGAGGGCTTGCAGCATGCCTTTCCAGTTGGGAGGGCCGATCAATAAATACAGCAGACTTAAAACCACCACCAGCAGTAAGTAGACGATGAAAATACTCGCGCTGCGGCTGATCGTTTCCCGCTCGAAAAACTGCACGACCGGGTCGAGCAAAAAGGCCGCGATAAAAGAAATCAGGATCGGCAGGAACAGCCCGTCGGTGGCGGTCCGGAACATTCCGGTCACTGTCGAGGCCGAGGAAAAGATCGCGATCCCCGAGGCAATCGCCGCCGTCAGGACAAAATAGAGCAGAATGACTTGGGCGCGGCTGAAACCGCCATGTTCACTCATGTCTCAGGCGTCTCCGGTTGGCTGACGTGCTGGATGCGTTGTAGCTCCTGCAACTGCTGATTACTCTGGTGTAGCCGGTCACTGATGGCGCGATTCAGGCCGAGCAGAATTTTTGAGGCCAGGGTCGGGTGTTTGCGTACCGTTTCAAGCATATCTGCCCGGAACAGGCCGACCAGCACGGTTTGTTCGGTGGTGCGCGCCGATGCGATCCGCGGCCGCGAGGTGGTCAGGGCAACTTCGCCAAAAAAAT
Organism: uncultured Desulfuromonadales bacterium; assembly: GCA_947259685.1. The sequence goes on from CAMYNC010000220.1 coordinate 6,658, forward strand.
CGCCGGCTTCAAGGACTGCCAACTCCAACTCGTTGCCATGCTCATCCTTAGTAAATATTTTTACTTGGCCGGAGCGGATGGCGTACATCCCGGAACCGATGTCGCCCTCTTCGAAAACGATCTCATCCGCTTTGTAATGGCGCTCGTGAACCATCGATTCCAAAAACGCCAGATCGCGCTTTTTCAGTTTGCCAAAGATTGTGACCGTGCCTAAAAAGTAGGCCAGGGTCCCTTCGTAACCGGATCCCCGGAATATATTGCTCCAGAATGGATTCACGCAACCGCCTCATTTCGATGGTCTCTTGATTTAAGCAAATATCCAAGCAGCTCAGGGGTCTACCAGATGTACGGTGGGCAGGATGAGATTCTCTACGTCGGCAAAGCCAAGCATCTGCGCAACCGTCTGCGCAGCTATTTCTCTGCCGGTGGTGACGGCCGGGCACATATTCCGCTGCTGATGGAAAAGGTGCAGCGGATCGAGGTGATTGTCACCGATACGGAAAAAGAAGCCCTGCTGCTGGAAAACACCCTGATCAAAAAACACCGGCCGCGCTACAACATCGATCTGCGTGACGACAAAACTTATGTTTCAGTGCGTATCGATCTGCAGGATGAGTTTCCGGCTTTGCAGGTGGTGCGCCAGGTGAAAAACGACGGAGCGCAGTATTTCGGACCCTACTCCTCGGCGGGTGCGATCCGCCAGACCCTGAAAGAAATCTACCGGATTTTCCCCTTGCGTCGTTCGGCGATCGAACGTTGCCGTAAGCGGGGCCGGCCTTGTCTGTTTCATCAGATCGGGCAATGCAGTGCCCCCTGCCACGGCAAGATCGGCAGGGATGCCTATCGACAGCTGGTCAATGGGGTCATCGACCTGCTTGAGGGGCGCGAATCGCAAGTGGTTGAACGGTTGCAACAGCAGATGCAGGCTGCTGCGAGTGAGATGCGCTTTGAAGACGCCGCCCGGCTGCGGGACCAGATCCGCTCCATTGAAAAAAGTGTCGAAAAGCAGAAGGTGGCCGACTACGGTGGTGGCAATCAGGATGTTATCGGCCTCCACCAGGATGGTGGTGAGGTCGAACTGGCCATCCTGTTTATCCGCCAGGGGAAACTGATTGGCCGGCGCAGTTATCCGCTGGAATGGACCCTCGATCTGCCGGAGTTGCTCTCCGATTTTTTACAGGAATATTACTCACGCGATGTCATTTTGCCCGATCAGCTGCTGCTTCCCTTCGCTTTGGACGATGCTGAACTGCTGTCCGACTGGTTGAGGGAAAAGCGTGGACGCAAGCTCGCCTTGCTGGCGCCGCAGCGCGGTGAGAAGCAACGCCTCTGCCTGCTGGCTCAGCGCAACGCCAGCGAAGCCTACCGGCGACGGGGAAGCCGCCGTGAAGCGCGCGACCAGTTGCTGCTGGAGCTGCAGCAAAAATTCCACCTGCCCAGTCTGCCGCGCCGGATCGAGTGTTTTGATATCTCCAACGTGCAGGGGAATCAATCGGTCGGCAGTATGGCGGTGTTGCAGGATGCTGAGGCGGCAGCGGCTGAATACCGACGCTTTAAAGTCAAAACCGTGGTCGGTGCCGACGATTATGCCTCGCTCGCGGAAGTCTTACGCCGCCGTCTACAGCGGGGGGTCGACGAGGCCAAGTTGCCGCAGATGATCTTGATCGACGGTGGCAAGGGTCAGCTCGGCGTGCTGACCATGGTGCTGGCCGAGTTTGGCCTGCAGGGGCAGGTCGGCGCGGTCGGGATTGCCAAGAGTCGGGTCGTCGCCAATGTCCGCGGCAAGGCCGTGGAGAGGAGTGAAGAACGGTTTTTTCTCCCCGGGCGCAAAAATCCGGTGTCTTTCCGTAGTGGTTCGGCGACCCTGTTTCTGCTCGAACGGCTGCGGGATGAAGCCCACCGTTTCGCCATCAGTTACCATCGAAAATTGCGCGCTAAAGCCAGCTTGCGCTCATCTCTTGAAGATATTCCCGGTGTCGGTCCCGCCCGGCGTAAGACTCTGCTGAAACATTTCGGCAGTTTAAAGCGGCTTCGCGCTGCATCTGTAGAAGACCTCTATCAGGTTCCGGGGCTCCCCAAACCGCTTGCCCAAGAAATTTTTACATCGCTCAGAGACTAATTGTCCCAGCGCAAGAGGTTTGTCTTTTCTTGGCGTTAGCCAGGCATGTGAGTGCCGGCGATGAACTGAACTTGCATGAATCACCGCAATTAAGATTTTACTTTTCAATTTAGCACAGACGTATTTTCCGTCCGCGCTCATTGCATTGTTAGGGCTTCTTTGTTATTGTGTACGGCAGTACCGTACGGAAGTGAGGTGTATTTATGGATACTGTAAGTGTTAACAAATTTCGCGACAATTTAAAAAACTATGTGGAGCAGGTTGCTCACGAGCACCTGCCGCTGAAAGTGACTCGCCGAAGTGGAGAGGACTTTGTGGTTATCAGCGCTGAGGACTGGGAGCGAGGACAAGAGACTCTTTATGTTCTTCAAAATTCCAGCCTCATGAGACAAATTGCTGAATCCTCGGAAACTCACGCAAAGCGTTCTGGATATACACCAACGGATGGAGAAACGAATGAGATCCTTGGTGTTTGAGGGCAACACGTGGACTGCTTATGAAACACTGAGAGCAAAAGATAAACGCTTACATAGGGCGCTGTGCACAATTTTGAAAGAAATGCTCCGGGGTGATCCTGCTGCTGGCACTGGCAAGCCAGAAGCGCTTCGTCACAACCTTTCTGGGTTTTGGTCACGCCGCTTGAGCCAAAAAGACAGGCTCATTTATAAATTTGATGATAACTACATTTACATTTTCGCAATTGGAGGGCATTACGATCAATTCTGAACCCTAAGGTTGAGTTGTTATGCCTTACTCACGAGCTGAAACTTTTCTGGATTACGAAGGATTTTATCACTGAGGTCTACATCGAGGTCGGGCCAATAGAAGTGTCCGGCACGCTCTAGCTGTACATTGAATATTTTATTTAATTCAACATCTTTGAACCATGGGAACTTTTCAAAAGGAACAAAGTACTCGTGGTTTTCGTAAAATAACCAAAATCCATGTTGGGAAATATTGGTTATTTCAAGAGAAGTGGTCTTTCCACGCGCTGATGATCTCATTTTTCCTGTTCTCCACTATTTTTTGGAGGCGGAGGAGTTGCCTCCTGTTCAGTCCAACGTAGTCGGCCAAGGCTACGGTTGGCTCAAGCCAGAACTTTGCTTCACCTTCTGGTGAAACGACATGTACGTGGATTCTCTCTTCCTCTCTGCTGAAAAAGAAAAACCGGTATTTTCCATCACGAAATATCGTTGGGCTCATATTTGAATTTTGCCACCAAAGTTGGTATTTGCAAAGGAAAATTAACCTTTTTCAATTTCAGAGGCATAACGAGTCTGTAGAAAACCCCTATCCAGTTCTGCCGAAATTTCCAACTCGGCCATTCTGACAGAGTCCTCGTAATAATTTCTGAATAATCACATCATGGTCGATATTGCGTATTTCGGACGTGATCACTTTTGATTATATATAAACAGGAATGGCCGTTGACATTATGCCAAGAACAAAGCCGGTTCCCGCAGACAACAGTGAGTTAGTTACCCAAAAATCTTGGTAGTAGTAATTTGGTATCTTCATTTTTGCAGCTAACGGTTCATGATAACCGGCGGCGACGCGAAGATTCGGCCACCACCGCAATTTTAGATTTTGCTTTTCAATTGAGCGCAGACGTATTTTCCGTCCGGTTGATTAAATTGATACTAGTGCAGGCCCCCTCCAAAATACCGGACCACCCGGTATCCTTTGAGAATCACAACAAACTCAAACAAAGGAGCCTGCACATGAGATTCTAC
>CAMYNC010000221.1 GCA_947259685.1 uncultured Desulfuromonadales bacterium
CCCCCCCCCCCCCCCAGAAGAGCCAAAGGTCGGCAATCAGTCCGGATCGATAAACAGAATTCAAGTGGTGCTTCGCGTCGTTCTCCTACTAAATAATAATTAAGTTTGACCAACCTTAACTTTAAGGGCATAATCGCTGACTCTGGCACAGAAAGTTGCAATGGCCTTTGCGCCAGTCACTTGGGAGGTTTTATGTTAGACTTTTGGGTGGCCTTCCCCTGATTCTTCTTAAATCATTACAGCGGCTTACCAGCACCTGCGGTGCCTGGTGGAAGTTGATGTCACACTGACAGGATCCAGTCAATGGAGTATCGGCAAAACCCCGTCATCCTGACGATTGATGACGAAGAAAACATCCGCGATAGCTTCCGTCTGTTTCTGGAAGATTTCGACTACCGGGTTGTCGAAGCGCGCAATGGCCGCGAGGGGCTGGAGGTTTTCGATAAAGAGCAACCCGACCTGGTGCTCTGTGATCTGCGCATGCCGGAGGTTGACGGCCTGGAAGTTCTGGCGACCCTCAAAGAGCGCTCTCCGGAAACACCGATCATTGTCGTCTCCGGCACCGGGGTGATCGGCGATGCCATTGAAGCGATCCGCCTCGGCGCCTGGAACTACCTGTTAAAACCGATCCAGGATATGTCGGTGCTGATCCATGCCATCAGCCAGGCAATGGAGCGGGCTCGACTGATTCAGGAAAACCGCGCTTACCAGGAACACCTGGAAGAAGAGGTGACCAAGCGTACCGAGGCGCTGCAGCGGGCGGTCGGCGACCTTAACAAGTCCCATCGGCAATTGAAAGAAAATGAAGAAAAGTATCGCTCCATCTTCGAAAATCTGCAGGATGTTTACTTTGAAATGCTCGTGGATGGCATGGTGATTGAGGTTAGCCCCTCAGTTTCCAACTTATCCCTCTACCGCCGGGAAGATGTGCTCTCCGGCAATATCGAACAATTGTTCCCCCACCAGAAAAATCGCGAGGAGCTGTTATCGCGTCTGAAGACCACCGGCAGCGTCACCGACTATGAAATCTATCTGCAGGACAAAGATGGCACCCTGGTCCCCTGCTCGCTGAACGCCCGCTACCAGGACATCAACGGCTTGGCTAAAATATGTGGCACCCTGCGCGACATTACCGAGCGCAAACAGGCCGAGGCACGGATTGAATACCTGGCCTACTTCGATGCCCTGACTGAGCTGCCCAATCGCCGCTTGCTGCTCGACCGCTTGGAGCAGAACCTTTCCCGGGCTCATCGCTATGGGCATTACGGAGCCATGCTGTTCCTCGATCTGGACCGCTTCAAAAACATCAACGACTCGCTGGGGCACCCAGTCGGCGATGCACTGCTCAAAGAAGTTTCCAAGCGGATGACCCTGGATATGCGCGCCGAAGATACCGTCTCACGGCTGGGCGGGGATGAATTTGTCTTGCTGCTTTCCGAACTGGGCGACGACCCGGTGAATGCCGCCGCCATGGCACAGCATAAAGCTGAACTGGTTCAGACCAGGCTAGCGGAAAAATATCACATTATGGGGCATGAACTGCACGTGACGCCGAGCATCGGGGTTGCCATGTTCCCTTCCGGGGAAGAGTCGCAAGAAACCGGCAACGATATCCTGCGCCATGCCGACACCGCTATGTATCGTGCCAAAGAAGAAGGTCGCGATACCATCCGCTTCTTTTTGCCGAGTATGCAGTCGGCCGCCGACAGCCGGCTGGCAATCGAAAAAGAACTGCGCTATGCGCTGGAGAAAAACGAAATCTCGCTTTATTTTCAGCCTCAGGTCAACGCTGAGGGGATCATCCACGGCGCAGAGACCCTGGCCCGCTGGAAACATCCCGAAAAGGGCTTTATCTCGCCGGCCACCTTTATTCCGGTGGCCGAAGCCACCGGCCTGATTTTACCTATCGGCGATTGGATTTTACGCCGCGCCTGCCAATATCTGAAAAGCTGGCAGGACCAGGGCATGCCGATCCCGCACCTGGCCGTCAATGTCAGTCCACGCCAGTTCCGCCAGCCTGATTTCATTCAGCAGATCTGCACTATCCTGGAAGAGACCGGAGCCGATCCTAGCCAGCTCGGGCTGGAGCTGACCGAGGGCATGGTAATCGACAATATCGCTGACACGATTGAAAAGATGCAGGGCCTCAAACAATTGGGCATCGAATTATCGATCGACGATTTCGGCACTGGCTATTCTTCTCTGGCCTATTTGAAACGGATGCCCCTCGACATTCTGAAAATCGATCAGTCCTTTGTGCGGGACATCGAAAGTGATCCAAATGACGCGGCGATTGTTGAAACCATCATTGCTATGGCCAATCACCTTGACCTGAAGGTTATCGCCGAAGGGGTGGAAACCGAACTCGAACTTGGCTTTCTCAGGGACAAGGGATGTAAAGCCTTCCAGGGCTACCTGTTCAGCAGGCCGCTGCCGGATACAGAATTCAACGCGCTGCTAAAAGCCGGAGTTGTCCCCCGCGAAGCTTAATTTATTTACCTGAGCAGCAGTGGCCGGCGTAGACATTCGGGAATATCGATGCAATATCCACAACCTGTCCGGCACTATGCGCTTTTCCGCTGCGACCTGCCGCTGTTTCCCGCAAAGCTGGGCCTCAGCCTGCTGACCTGTTTGCTTTTCCCCCTGTCTCTGGCAGCAGCCGAAGCCCCCGCAGAGGTCGACTCCTTTCCCAGTTGGCTGTTACCGCTTTTCTTGCTACCGGCAGTGTTTCTTTGTTGGCGCGAACGCCAGCGCCGCCTCCGCCTTGAACAACAAGTTCGCTCATCCAGGGCTGAATTGGAAAGCTTGCAGACTCGGCTACAAGAGGAGTCCCAGAAACTGACCACCCTGATCGAAGCGCTGCCGAATCCGGTTTATTGCAAAGACGCGGCAGGGAAATACTTAAGCTGCAATCAAGCCTTTTGCGATTTCCTGCAACATCCCAAACATCAGATTATCGACCGCAGTTGTTTCGATCTGCTGCCAAGAAAGTTAGCAGAGATCCATAACCAGGCCGATCACCAATTAGCCCAGGGGATGTCAAGAATCTGCTATCAGGCCAGCCTGCCCGTTGGTGATAAAAAGCGCGAAGTTCTCTTCAACAAAGCCGCCAGTTTCGATGGGCAGAATAATCTGCAGGAGATCTGGGGAGTGATGACCGACATCACTGAATTGATCAACGGCCAGCTGTTTCTTAATAATATTCTCAACGCTATTTCCTACCCGGTGTTTGTTAAGGATGAGCAGTCGCGCTACTGCCTGGTGAACCAGGCACTGAATGAATTTGTCGGTTACAGCGAAACCGAAATGCTCGGCAAAACCGACTTTGATCTCTATCGCCAGCGGGAGGCCGAGCGTTTTCAGACCACCGACCTGCTCGCCCTGCAGGAGACCTCGCCGATCTCCTACGAATCGACCATTACCAATAAACAAGGGAAGGCCTCACGCATCGATGTGCGGAAAAAAGCTTTCCATGACAAAGCTGGTAACCCTTATCTGGTGGGTGTTTATCATGACGTTACCCGCCTGCATAAAGCCCAGGAAAAAACCACCAGTCTGCAAAGTCTGCTGTATAGCATCATCGATTCGATGCCCTCGCTGATTATCGCCATTGACATGCTGGAACAGGTCACCCAATGGAATCACCGCGCCGAAGAGTTCAGTGGCGTGACCACTGGAAATGCCATCGGTCGGCAACTGGCCGAGGTCTTTCCTCATCATGCCGACCTGGAACCACTGATCAGCCGGGCTCTGAAAACCGCCCAGGATCAACTGCAACATAAGGTCGTCTGGCAGATCGGGGAGCGCCGGCACTATCTCGATATCATCGTTTACCCACTTTCTGGCGGCGGCTTGGATGGTCTGGTGATCCGCGCAGACAATATTGATGAACAGGTGCGGATGGAAGAGATGATGATCTTTACGGAAAAAATGGTCTCTATCGGCAGCTTGGCGGCCGGCATGGCGCACGAGATCAACAACCCGCTGGCGGTCATGATTCAGAACGCCCAGGTCCTGCGTAACCGCTTGCAGGGAAAGTTGCCGAAAAATGAGCAGGTTGCCCGCGACTGCGGTCTGCAATTTGACCGGATCCAAACCTATCTTGCCGCCCGCAATATCTCCGGAACCCTGGAAACCATTCTTCAATCCGGCGCGCGGGCCACGCGAATTGTTGAAGACATGGTAAATTTTGCCCAACGGCGGGTGTCCTGTTTCTCCCCATGTCAGATTGGCTCATTGATTGAGCGAACCCTGGAGTTGGCGCGCAGTGATTACGATTTGAAAAAAAAGTACGCTTTTCGCGAGATCGAACTGGAGCTCGACATCCCGCAGGAGCTGCCGACGATCCATTGTGATACCGACCAGATTCAGCAGGTGTTGCTCAATCTGCTACGCAACGGTGCTCAATCCATGGCAGAAAATCCCCAGCAACAGAAACCGCCCAGATTCACCATTCGGGTCAGAGCCGATAAGATGTTGCGGATCGAGGTGGCGGACAACGGCCCGGGGATTG
>CAMYNC010000222.1:0-4468 GCA_947259685.1 uncultured Desulfuromonadales bacterium
AATTGCAATTCTGCAAAGTGGTAAGGAGTAAACAACACCCCTTTCGGCAGACGATAATCGACCTTGACCTTGGCGGAAATCTCACCACCTTCGGCCTTCAACTTGAGCCGTTCGCCATCCTGCAGGTTCAGTTCTGCGGCATCTTCACGGCAAAGCTCAATATAGGGTTCCGAGACAACCGCACTCGGCCCACTGGCACGAGTTGAAATGGTCCCACTGTGATGCAAGGTGCTACCGACCAGCAGTTGATACTTGCCGGTAATTTCAGTACTACCGGCAACCGGCACCAGCTTCTTGAATTCAAGAGCCAACTGGTCACCGCCCCAGACATAGCCCTGAGCACCGATCATCTCCAAGCTGACCATCTCGTAGCCGGCGGTTCCGGCGGCCAACTCGGCAAAGGCTGCTTGAGGGTCTACGGGAGCGATTGCGCCTAGAGCTTCGATCAGCTGCTGTAAAATAGCGTAGTCGGTCTTCGCCTCACCCGGCGATGTGATTCCGGCACGCAGCTGCTGAATCCGTCGCTCAGCATTGGTATAAGTGCCGTTTTTCTCAGCGAAAGAGGCTGCGGGAAGAACCACATCGGCTTTTTGCGCAGTTGGCGAGAGGAACAGATCCTGAACCACCAGGAAGGGAGCCTCGAGAGCCTTCTCGACCAAAACGCGGTTAGGATAGCTGCTGAGCGGGTCTTCACCGATGACATACAGGGCCTTGAGCTTGCCATTGGCAGCAGCGTCAAGCATCTGCTGAGCGCCGAGACCTTTGTTACCTGGCAGAATTCCCAAGTCAATAGCACCTTGGCTGTTGGCTTTTTCACCGCAGAGGTAAAGCCCGGAACCCTGGCTGCCGGCAACACCAGTCAAAATCGCCAGGTTAGCGGCAGCAATTCCAAGTTCCTTACTGTAGGCGGTGTATGGGAGACCGTAAGCGAGCAAGATGGCAGCGTTATCAGCATTGGCCAGCTCACGGGCGGCCTGGCGGATCGCTTCGGCATCCACACCGGTGGCCGCAGCGACGGCTTCGACCGAGTAATCCTTGAGCGCTTTCTTATAATCTTTCAGACCTTCGACCTTGTCGGTTTTGGCCAATTTTTCTTCGATCACCACCGCAGCCATGGCGTTGAGCAGATTCAGTTCCATGCCTGGCTTGTGCAGCAGGGTACGGGCCCCGGGCAACTTGGTGAATTTGCCCTTCTTATCGCCGATGACCGTCAGCTTGGCGTCATTGCGCCGGATCGCCTGGTTAACCACCATGCCGAAGACCGGATGGGTCTCGTAAAAATCGGAGCGGATCGACAAGATTGCATCGCAATGCTCAACCTGCGGGAAGGTCGCGGTCGAGGCTTGAATGCCCAGGGTTTGCTGCAAACCTTCGGAGACACCTTTGTAGCATTCGCCACCGGAGTGATCGAGATTTTCGGTGCCGAGCGTCTTAGCGAGATTTTTAACCAGGAACAATTCTTCGTTAGTCAGGCGGGCACCACTGAGAATACCGAGCTTATCACCTGCCTGCTGCAGTCCATCAACCACTGCCTGTTGCGCCTGTTCCCAGCTGGCTTCAACCAATTCGCCATCCTTGCGAACCAGCGGCGTAGTCAAGCGCTCGTCGCTGTTGACATAGGAGTAACCGAAACGACCGCGGATGCAGAGGTTGCCGTCATTAACGCCGGTTTTATCATTGAAGCGGATGGTCTGAACCTTGTTGTCCTTAGTGCCCATGGTTACGGTACAGCCGTTTCCACAGTAACCGCAGACCGAATCGACCTCTTTGAGCTGCCAGGGGCGGGCCTTGAACTTGAAAGGTCGTGGCAGAATGGCCCCGACCGGGCACATCGAAACACACTGGCCGCAGAATTCGCAGTTCAGGCCGCGATCAAAGGCGGTGGCGATTTTGGTTTCAAAGCCCCGGTTGATAAAGGAGTAGGAACCGTAGCCGACAACCTCGTCGCAAACCCGGACACATTTACCGCATAGAACGCAACGGTTCATGTTGCGCTCGATCAGCGGATTGACTTCGTCAGTCGGCAGATCGAACTTTTCACCTTCAAAGCGGTTACTGACCACTTCATATTCGTAAGTCAGGTCCTGCAGGTCGCATTCCCCGCCCTTGTCACAGACCGGACAATCAACGACATGGTTGACCAGCAAGAACTCAAGCACAGTTTTGCGTACTTTGCGGATTTCGTCCGACATGGTGGTAACCACCATCCCCTCGGTCACCGGTGTGGTACAGGAAGGGATCAGACGCCCTTTCATCTGCTCCACTTCGACCAGACAGACGCGACAGGCGCCGTAGGGCATCAGCTTCTTGGCATAACAGAGTACCGGAATATCAATGCCAGCTTCTTTGGCTGCCTCATAAATCGTGGCAGTCTTGCTGACCGTTACCTGTGTTCCGTCAATCGTCAGATTAACCATCGTGACCTCGTATCAACTCAAAGACTGTGAGTGCGACTAATCGATTGCCATGAAGCGGCATGCGTCGTAACAGGAGGTACACTTCGTGCACTTCTCCAGATCAATCGTTGCGACTTGACCCTTCTCCCAGACAATCGCGTCTACCGGACAGACCCGCGGGCAAATACCGCACTTTTTGCATTTATCTTCTATGACGCGGAAGTGCAGCAATTCCTTACATGAGTGAGACGGACACTCGCCTTCTTTGATGTGCGTCTCATACTCGTGGCGGAAGTAGCGGATGGTCGAAAGAACCGGGTTCGGAGCCGTCTGGCCGAGACCGCAAAGCGAACTCTTCTTGATGTCGTAAGCCATGTCCTGAAGCAGTTCAATGTCACCCTCCTGGCCCTGACCGGAGGTGATCCGTTCCAGGATCTCGAGCATGATCTTTAGACCGATCCGGCAAGGAATACACTTACCGCAGGATTCAACCCGGGTGAAGTTCAGGAAGAAGCGAGCAATATCAACCATACAGGTGGTTTCGTCCATGACGACCAGACCACCGGAACCCATCATCGCCCCCGCCTTGATCAGCGAATCGTAATCGACCTCCGCATCCAAAGCATCTGCCGGCAGACAACCACCTGAAGGGCCACCAGCCTGAACCGCTTTAAACTTGCGGTTATTGAGAATGCCACCGCAGACATCGTAGATAACTTCCTTCATGGTGGTCCCAGCAGGAACCTCAACCAGACCGGTGTGCTTGACCTTGCCGGTCAGGGCGAAAATCTTGGTGCCTTTGGTACCTTCAGTACCGATGGCGTTATACCAATCGGCGCCGTTATAGAAGATGTAAGCAACGTTGGCAAAAGTCTCAACGTTATTGATATTGGTCGGCTTCCCCCAGAGGCCACGTACCGCCGGAAACGGGGGCCGCGGACGGGACATGCCGCGTTGACCTTCAATCGAGGCCATCAGTGCGGTTTCTTCACCGCAAACAAAAGCACCGGCCCCGGCCTTGATCCGCATGTCGAGTTTAAAGCCGAGCCCCATACAATCTTCGCCGAGAATGCCCTTCTCGTAACAGGTATCAATTGCCATCTGCAGGCGCTTAATTGCCAGCGGATATTCAGCCCGAACATAGACGTAAGCAAACTTACAGCCGATGGCGTAGGCACCGATCATCAGCCCTTCGATCAGACCGTAGGGGTCGCCTTCGAGGATTGAGCGGTCCATAAAAGCACCTGGATCACCCTCATCAGCGTTGCAGATCAAGTACTTATGATCACCCGGCGACGCCTTGGCGAAGGACCATTTGACGCCGGTCGGGAAGCCACCGCCCCCACGGCCACGCAACCCCGACTTCTTAACTTCCTCAATGACCTCATCCTGAGTCATGGAAACAGCTTTTTTAATACCGTTAAAGCCACCCGTCTCAAGAAACTGGTCTAAACTCTCTGCATCGATCGTCCCGCAACGCGAGAAGATGATCCGCTGTTGCTTTTCCAGAAACTTGTGGTAGTAAGGACCTGCAACCTTCTTTTCGATCGGGCCCTCACCGAGGATGTGTTCATCAACAATCTTCGGCACAAGCTCAGCAGTCACAAAGTCATAAGTGACCGGATCCTTACCTGGCATGCAAACGTCAACCAGAACATCGTTGGCACAGAGACCGCGGCAACCGGTACCATTGACTTCGCAACGACCACCAACCTGTGCCGCAACACCCTTCTTTTCAAATTCTTGTTCGAAGGCGGTGGCAACATCGGCGGCACCGGACGCTAACCCACCAGTTCCGGTACAGATCAGAATTTTTAACTTTTCAGCAGTTTCGGACATAAATCAATCCTCGATACCAGCAGGGTGTATGGCAGAATTAGCCCATTGCCTTGTATTTTTCGACAACCTCGTCCGTTTTCTGGACAGTGATACTACCGTAGGTCGCGTCATTAACCATGATGACCGGAGCCATACCGCAAGCGCCGATACAGGCGACATACTCAGCGGTAAAACGCAGGTCCTCAGTAGTCTCCGCATGGCCGATACCGAGTCGCTCTTTGATGGTATCACCG
>CAMYNC010000222.1:4588-8909 GCA_947259685.1 uncultured Desulfuromonadales bacterium
TGAAACTGGGCGTAAAAAGTCAACACCCCGTAGATCTGGCTGGCATAAACATTCAAGCGCTCTGCGGTCAGATGCACGGTCTCCTCAGGAATATATCCGTACTCTTCCTGAATCGCCTGCAGCGCCGGCATCAGCGCGCCGTCCATATCCTGATACTTGTCGAGAACCTTGTTGGCTGCAGTCAAATCAACTTCTTCAACTGCCTCTTCTTGTACCTGCTCAGCGGTTTCCGTCATGATGACCTCTTATCCGATCACTTTCTTGAGGGTTAACGGTCGATTTCACCGAGAACGATATCGAGCGTACCGATAACAGCGATAACGTCAGCCAGCAATTTCCCTTCAACCATCTGGGGCAGACCCTGCAGATTGACGAAGGACGGCGGACGGATCTTCATCCGGAAAGGCATCGGCGAACCGTCGGATATCAGGTAGTAACCAAGCTCACCTTTCGGCGCCTCGATTCCTTGGTAGATTTCACCCGGTTCAGGCGAGAAACCTTCAGTAACGATCTTAAAGTGATGGATCAAACCCTCGATAGTATTGACCACATCTTTTTTCACCGGCAGACAAACCTTCGGGCAGTCGGCCAGGATCGGTCCATCTGCGAGCTTATCAAGCGCTTGCAGGATGATCCGGCTGGATTGACGCATCTCGTCAAGACGCACCTTGTAACGAGCAAAAGTATCGCAATCGTCACGAACTGGGACTTCAAAATCATAGTCTTCATAGCCGCTGTACGGATTATCACGACGCAGATCCCAATCAACACCAGAGGCGCGCAGACCCGGCCCGGTAATACCGATATCGATTGCCTCTTCAGCGGTGATTTTGCCAACACCGATAGTCCGCATCTGCCAGATTTTGTTGCCGGTCAGCAACCCTTCGTAAGTTTCGATATGACCAGGCATCGACTCGGCAAAAGTGCGGATCTCCTGATCCAGACCTGCCGGCAGATCGTCAGAAAGGCCACCAACGCGGAAGTAGTTGGAAGTCATCCGCGCGCCGGAAACCTTCTCATAGATATCCATGATTTCTTCACGCTCACGGAAACAGTAGAGAAAGACGGTCATGGCGCCGATATCGAGAGCATGACAGGCCAGCCAGACCAGATGACTCTTCAACCGGGTCAATTCGGCCATGATGACGCGAATCTGCTTGGCCCGCTCCGGAATCTGATCGGTAATGCCGAGCAGCTTCTCGACCGCCAGCACATAGCCGAGGTTGTTACTCATCGGCGCCAGATAATCGAGTCGATCGGTCAGTGGAATAATCTGATGGTAGGTACGATACTCTGAAAGCTTTTCGGTCCCACGGTGTAGAAAACCGATATGGGGGGTCGCCTTCTGCACAACCTCGCCATCGAGTTCAAGGATCAGCTGCAACACACCGTGAGTCGAGGGGTGCTGAGGTCCCATATTGATGGTCATTGTTTCAGTGGTAACTGCCATTGTATGCCTCGTCCAGTTAAGGAATTTGTTATAGCGTCACGTCAGGAAAGACGACCCTGATAAGGCTCACGATCTGGGCCTTGAACCGGATAGTCCTTGCGCAGCGGGTGTCCTTCCCAATCAGCCGGCATCAAAATACGCCGCAGGTCGGGGTGATTATTGAAGCTAATCCCCATCAGATCCCAGCACTCGCGCTCATGCCAGTTGGCAGTCCCCCAGACAACGCTGACGGTATCCACTCTGGCATCCTGCTCCTCAACCGGACACTTGATCCGCAGCCGTTGTTTGGTGGTGATATTATAAAGGTTGTAAACCACCATGAAGCGGGGCGACTTACCAAGGTAGTCGACGCCACAAAGATCGGTCAGCAGGTTGTAACCGCAATCATCTCGAAGAAAAGTGCAGATCTCAACAATCGGCTCCTTTTCAACGGTCACAGTGGTTTCGCCGCGATGCTCGACGACACCCAGAACGGCCGAGGGAAACTTCGCTTGCAGCTTTTCAACAATCGCTTGATCGCTCATTGACTTGTTCCTGTCCTTATCGCTGGCGGCCATCAGGCCTCGTTGACCACTTCACCGCCATAATCTTCTCCTGCAGCTTCATCAAGCCGTAGAGCAGACCCTCTGGGCGGGGTGGACAGCCTGGGATGTAAACATCCACTGGCAGAATTTCATCAACCCCTTGCACAACACTGTAGGTATCGAAAACGCCCCCGGAAGAAGCACAGGCGCCCATGGCGATGACGTAGCGCGGCTCCGGCATCTGCTCATATACGGTCTTGATGACCGGCGCCATCTTCTTGGTGACGGTTCCGGCAACGATGATGACATCCGCCTGGCGCGGCGAAGCGCGGAACAGAATCCCCATCCGGTCGAGGTCGAAACGCGCGGCACCAGCGGCCATCATCTCGATCGCGCAGCAAGCCAGACCAAAGGTCATCGGCCAGAGCGAACGCGAACGCGACCAGTTAACCAGCTTGTCCAGGCTGGTCGTTACAAAACCGCTACCCAGGGTCTTGGACTGATCTACTCCCATTCCAGAGCTCCTTTTTTCCACACGTAGATAAAGCCGACGAGCAGGATGATAATGAAGACACCCATCTCGATAAAACCAAACATCCCCAGGCGCTTAAACATAACCGCCCAAGGATATAAAAAGACTGCTTCGATATCGAACAGGATAAAGAGCATGGCAATAATGTAAAATTTGATTGAGAACCGCTCCTGAGCTGAACCGATCAGCGGCATCCCACACTCATACGGGGCCAGCTTGACCGCGGTTGGCTTTTTCATCCCGACCAGGCGAGACATCACCACCGAACCGAGCGCGAACGCGAAGGCGATGCCGATAAGTACGATAATCGGCAGATAACTTTCCAGCATAAAACCCGCTCCTTCCATTGAAGAATGTGGACCATGAGACACGGACGTAAAAGGTATCGTTTACGCCTTAGCGTGTCGAAAATTAGGATATTAGCTAAAACATGTCAAGGAAAAAATACAGTATACTGTATGCAATTAGAGCTGGCTAACCATCCATAAATTCTGACGTTATTACTTAGCTTTTCAAAAACCGGAGGGAAACCAATGCATGCAATTTTTGGCATTTATGAGCAGCGCGAAGCGGTCGATTTTCAAATCAAACGCTGTTTGGATTTCTAATGATTGAAGAAGGCGTGGTTTTTTGTTTTTCTTAAGCTGGACACCGCAATTCAAGACCGGCTTAAATTTTTGTTTGCGGTCCGGTTGAAACGGCAAACCACGGCGCTCAAAATCGAAAATTCCGCCAAATCGCCGATCAATTCGCAACAAAAAAAATCTGAAGGCCAGGAGCCTCATTGGCCTCCATCGATCAATTGTTGCACCCGCTCACGGGAAAAGCGATAAACCTCGCGGCAATATTCGCAGGTCACCTCAACCTGCGGTTGTTCTTCGGCCAGCCGCTGCAACTCGTCTTGCCCCAAACCGATCAACACCTCTTCTATCTGCTGCGGACTGCAGGGGCAGTTAAATCTCAGCGGCGTTTCCTCCTGGATACGGAAATCCACCCCGGCGAACAATTGCGCCAGAATCTGGCCCGGAGTCAGCCCCTGGCGCAGCATACTGGTAGTCGGCGGCAAAGTGGGCCAGCAAAGCCCGGCCCTCGGTGACGGCAGTGCGACCCATCACGGCGAAGTCCCCGACGGTCGACCTGCCCGGCGCTGTCCAGCTCGACCCCGAGAGCCACGCTCGACGGGACCTGTTCCGAGCTGGTCAGATACCAGGCCAGATCTTCGGCAACCTCGCTGGTCTGCAATTGCACCATGCTCTGATAGGGCTCTTTCAGGCCCAGATCTTTCCAGACATGCAAAAATCCGGCTTTTCCGATGGCGCCAGCAACATCGAAGCGGCCATCTTTCGGTAGCAGGTTAGCCTGCGGATTGCGGATCGAACCCCGCAGCTGCCCGCTAGCATCGGTCTCGACACTGAGCCGCCCCAGCGGACCGTTACCCTCGACCACCAGGGCCAGCCGTTGCCGGCCTTTCAACAGGCAACCGAGCAGCGCGCCGCCGGTCAATACCCGCCCCAGAGCCACCGTTGCGGTCAGATCGGTCTGCTGTTTCTGACAAATTTCCCGTACCAAGGTGGTGGTGTCAGCGACAATGCCACGTAACAAGCCATCCTTGCTGACAACCCGGACTAAATGATCCTGCATTTTCGGTTTCAACTCCCTGTGCTCACTACGGCTTTTTCTGCCGATGCTCCACTTCGCGCAGCTGGCTATTCACCCGCCCGGCACTGACCGCCATACAGATCCCCTGCACAGCCCCGATTTCCTCGTTAGTGATCTTCTCAGCCCTGGCCACGCCAAGGTAATGCTCCAGTCAGG
>CAMYNC010000223.1 GCA_947259685.1 uncultured Desulfuromonadales bacterium
TTAGGTTAAGGAGGGATGTCAATTTTTTGAAAGTAATATAGATGAAAAAGTAAAAGGATTTTTTTGTTTATGTTATTTTTGGGGGATTGATATCCCTCCTTAATTTAGGTGAATTCTTACGTATATTCGGTCTTCATCCACCGCCAGAGACGCTCAATGGGGTTAAAGTCGGGTGAATATCCAGGGAGGAATTCAAGGCGAAGCCAGGAGCATTGGGTGCTGGCCCATTCTTGGAACCACTTGGCTTTATGGAAAGTAGCATTGTCACAGATGAGGAGAATCTTGTCGGTTCTCATCTCCCGTTTGAGGTGTAAAATGAAGCGACGAAAGCGTTGGGCATTCACCCGAAATGAGGTCAGTACGCCATGAAAGATGCCTGTCCCGAGTTCGAAGGCACCGATCAAGTTCACGCGCCCATGACGACCAAAATTTTTGATTTGCACCTTTTCTCCCTTGGGTGCCCAGGTATGGGCGAGTGTCCCTTCCGTCTGAAACCCAACCTCGTCCTGGTAGAAAATGCGCCATCCATCGCGAATATGGTCTGCGTATATTTCCGGCAAGCGCGTCTGAATCCAGTGACGCCGTTTTTCATTATTGCGTTTGACTAGCAGGTGGACCGCCTTTTGATAACTAAAGCCCAACTTGCGTAACAACTCTGGAAGATACTTGACACTCAATGTCACCCCAAACATGGTCGACAGCCAGACATGGATATGACGGGCAATCCAGACTCGCTGATTATCTTCCATCAGCTTGGCCTTCAATTCAGCTTCTTGCTCTTTGGACAGCTTGGGTGGGCGTCCTGAGCGCGGTTCATCAGATAATGGCTCTTCTGCTTCAAATTTTGCTTGCCATTTCTTGAGACTCTTTGGACTCACGTCATAGCAACGGGCCACTGTCTCTAGTTTTTCGCCACGGTAGAGTGCCATCAGTGCCTTTGCACGCAGCGTACCGCGGATATCACCCGCTTTCTTCAATGCCTTATACTTTGTTCGTAGACGGGCGAGCTTTAGCTGATTTTCCGATACTTTTCGCTCTTTTTTCATTGCTATTTCTATCCTTGATTTGGGTGCCAGAGCGGCATGACTGTTTATCCTTTTAGTTTACTCGTTTTCTTACTTCATGGACAAAACTTTTCTGGACATCTATACCTCATCTGGGTCCACACCTACTTCCTTCAATTGCTCCAGAAATGTTTCTACTTCCTGGCTAGTCACGCTCTCATCCATCAGTTGATAGCCGACTAAACGGTCTCCGTTAGGGGCAGCTGGATCGACCGCCAACAATAAGGCTAGACGTCCTTGATAGACTTCATCCACACATAGAATGCCGGAAAAGTTCTCCACCACCCAAGGCTGATAATCGGTCGCAAAATCAAAGCTCGCTTGGTAGGTGCGACACCACTGACGAATGATGCCTTCGCTCGGATGCACATAGAAATCGCGGGCCAGACGATTCGAGACTCGGCGCATGGCCATGCCATCCTCGAAGACCGAGGCCACTGCCTTGCTCACCACACGATTCGTGTAGATCACATCTGGCCGTAGAAAGGGCGGCTGGGCGCGAAAATAATGCACACATAACTCGACTTTTGCAGCGAAGGTTATGTTAAGAAAAATGGGATAGAAGAGGGTAAAAACAGCGATCTCGAAGGCATCCGTTCGAGTTATTGGTATAGGAAATCTGATCCGACCAGATCGAAGTGGTCAGCCCTATACCCGAGGTGGCGCTCAATTTTAGCGTTTCCTTCAAGAACAATCTTGAGTTCACAGTGAAAACGGTGAAGAAATCCAACTTAATGAGGCGGCATGGAGTAAACTGTCAGTAATGACGACGCAATCCCTATCACTTGACCAAGATTTTGTGTCTCATTCTGGATACTCGGCAGTTCATTTAGAGAAAATTCTTGCCATCGGTTTTCAACGGGATAACGATAACATTTGAATGCCGATCATATTTACCCTTATTATCTCATATTTCTTTGTAAAGATCGAATCTTATGTCACTGCCAAAGTCGTAACATAAGTCACAATAGTGCACACTCACCCTCACCTGTAAGAGAACCGGCTGGTCCAGATCGATATCTATTGCCGTACGTTCTACTTCACCCACTTTCTCCGCCGCTTGCTGGCACTGGTCGCAGTTGTGATTCTCTAATATATATCGGACATCTCTAATCTGACACGCAAACTGCGTCAATGACGATTGTGTGGTTCCCATTATTGCCTCCAGAGACCATTCGTTACTTCTTATATCCACTCGATTAATGCAGATTCTACTCACTACCTCGTGAAATTCTGTAAGCCTTGTCCATATTGCTGCCGCTACTCTGGAGACCGGCACTTTACACCTCAAACGTCAATTACGCACTCTCTTATCAACTGGATCACTTTTCGTTTGACAAATACATTGGGTAAGACGCTGGGCAGTTTCTTTCTCCACACAAAACAGAGTACTATCTCTACTGCTTACGAATGCCCCTACGGGCGCACGGTCACTGTTGAAAATTTGCGGTTTGCCATAGGTGAAAGCCATTTCAAGAGCATCAATACCGAATTGAGTATCCATCGTATTCGATAGCTGCCAAGAGAGAACATATCGCGCCCAGGGGCACCCGACCAATCCATCACAGCCACAAGATACATATATCCGTTGCCAAGTGGGATGTAGGTAATGTCTGTACACCAGACCAGATTCGGTCTGTCAATGGTCAAGCCCTTCAGCAGATAAGGGTAAATCTTATGTTCCGTTGAGCGAATGGTTGTCCTTGGTTTGGGATAGATGGCCTCGATTCCCATCAGCCGCATCAAGCGGGCAACCCGTTTGATATTCACATTGTGCCCCTGCTCCTTAAGCGAGAGCTTCATCTTGCGCTTGCCGTAGAAGGGGGTCTTCAGATATTGCTGGTCAATGAGTGCCATCAACTCCAGGTTGTAGGCCGTCTCTTGAGACCCTTGATAGTAGTAGCTGGACCGATTCAGCTCCAACAGTTCACACTGTCGCCGTATACTTAACTCAGGATGCGTCGGATCTATACAGTTGCGCTTGGCGTCAACTGAAATGGGCAACGTTTTTTTTAAACCATTCCAGTTCCATCTGTAGGCGGCCTTTCACGAAGTGGGCGCTTGCGCCATCTGCTCATACAGCTCGCGTTCGACTGCGTCTGATTCTTTGTTCGGCTTGGATTGCTTGCCTTCAAAGAGGCTGGCTCCGTTTTTCACCAACAGTTGTTTCCAGTTGCTGATTTGGGTCGGATGAACGCTATACTTGCTTGCAATTTCGCTGATTGTACTGTATCCCCGGGTTGCTTCCAGGGCCACTCGAAATTTCGTTTGCGCACTGTACTGTTTCCGTTTCGATGACATCTTTTCAGGATTCAAGGCCATGACCGCCGATTTCGCCGAGGAAGACCGGCGCAAGCTTTTTCATGACAATGCCATGAAATATTATCGTCCGGTCTGATTGCTGTGAGCGCTGAATATGCACGCTGGATTTATCAGGCATCCAGCTTGTGATTGGCCATTCCTTCCAAAATCGTCAGAATGGAGATGGCATCCGCCTTGAGATCACCCTGGGCCTGACAGGCGTTGAGCAGTTGCCAGGCAGTCGTGGCATTGGGCAGTACCATGCCGAGTTCCTTGCAGGCCTCCACCGCAAGACCAAGGTCCTTGCGCTGCAATTCGACCCGGAAGGTTTCGGCAAAGTTCCTGTCGATCATGCGCTGACCGTGATTTTCCAGAATGAACGAACCGGCGGCGCCACCCATCAGTGCTTCGCGCACCTTGCGGGCGTCGGCTCCGGCCTTTGAAGCATAGAGCAGTGCCTCGGCGACGGCCTGTACGGTGATGCCGACGATGATCTGATTGGCGACCTTGCAGACCTGGCCGTCGCCGTTGCGTTCGCCGATCAGTGTCACGGTCGAACCCATTGCCTCAAGCAGCGGCAGTGCTTGGTCGAAAGCTGGCCGCGGACCGCCGACCATGATCGTCAGTTCCCCGGACTTGGCGCGCGGTTCGCCGCCGGAGACAGGCGCATCGAGATAATCGCAGCCGAGTTTGTTGATCCGACCGGCGAATTCGGCAGTGGCCGTCGGGGAAATCGAGCTCATGTCGATGACGATCGTTCCGGGGGTCAGTCCCTGGGCCACGCCGTCATCACCGAAGAGGACCGTTTCGACATCCGGCGTATCGGGGACCATGATGACGACGATGTCGGACGTTTCAGCGACCTCGCGGCCTGTTGCGCAGACGTCGGCTCTGTTTTCCAGTAGTTCCTGGGGCAGGGGCGGCTATAATTTGACCTGGGCAAGCTGGTTTCCCGACATTTGGATGTTGTT
>CAMYNC010000224.1 GCA_947259685.1 uncultured Desulfuromonadales bacterium
TACCGAGCGTTTCTCCGATGACGGTATGCAACACTTTAAAAAAAATGAACTTAAGCCTCACCTGAGCAAGTACTGGAAAATACCGCCCGACCAAAATGCTAGCTTTGTTGCGGCGATGGAAGATGTTCTCGAAGTATATGCGCGACCGTATGACCGAAAATTTCCGGTTGTCTGTATGGATGAATCAAGTGTGCAGTTAATTGGGGAGGTGCATGAACCGATTCCAGCTGCCCCTGGTCATCCAGTTCTGATGGATGATGAGTATGTTCGCAAGGGAGTCGCAAGCATTTTCATTGAGGTAGAACCGCTTGGGGGAAAGCGTAAAGTAGAAATTACTGAACGGCGGACACGAGTAGACTGGGCACATTTTATCAAAGAGATGCTCGAAGAACGTTATGCTGACGCCGAGAAAGTCGTTTTAGTTATGGATAACCTCAACACACACAATATAGCCTCGCTATACACGGCGTTTCCGCCGGAAGAAGCCAGACGTCTGGCCGGCCGCCTTGAAATACATTACACCCCTAAACATGGGAGCTGGCTGAACATAGCAGAAATTGAGCTCAGCGTTTTGAAGCGACAATGTTTGGCAGGTCGAATTGACTGTATTGAAAAAATGCGAACTGAAGTGGCAGCATGGAATGCTGATCGAAACAATCGTCAGTCCACGGTCGATTGGCAGTTCCATACGAATGATGCGCGAATCAAGTTAAAACGATTATATCCGAAGATTTAAAATATATGCTGTACTAGAGGTAAAGTCATCTCTTTCTGCTAATCTTCCCGCTGGCTGTCTCTGTTTCCTGCGGACCCATTTCCGCCGGCAGCCGGCCGATCGGTTTCAGTATTGCCAGATTGTTCGGATACGCAATCTCCTCCCCTGCTGCGGTTTCGATCTGAATATAAAACAGGGTCATATCGGTAATGGTCCCGTTAATACTGTCATCGCCGTCGATCAAGTGGATTCTGTCGCCAATCCGATAGGGAAACTGGAAAAAGATAATCACGCTGGAGGTCACACTGCTGAGCACCGACCAGGAAGCGAACAGGCTGATGCCGACCACGGCAAAGAAAGAAGAGGCAAAAATCAGAACACCGCGAAAATCGATCCCCCAGATGAGGGTGATGGCTAACAACAGCAGAATAAAGAGTCCCGCACGGAAATACTTCTTGGTATAAACGATCCGCTTTTCACTGATGCTGTGCTGGGCACCGTAGGCAGCAATCAACCGGCGGGACAATCTAAGCAGCCCCGAGTACAGGATCAGCGCCAAAATCGTCAAGCCGGTCTGGGTTAATATCTGCAAACTGATCTGTTCCATGACATTCTTCCTTGGTACAAATGCTATCTGGTTATGCACTTGGCTCCACCAGGTATTATCAGAGTTTGTAATTCATTTTTACCGCCCGTTCGCTTCACTCACTCGCCAGAAGTAGGCGCCTTGAGGAGAGAGCGCAAAGAACGTAGAGATAATCAGGCTTGCTTTGCATCCCTCCGCGGCCTTTGCGATCTCTGCGGTGAAATCTTTTCGGGTTTGGCCATTTAAGTTGAGTAAAGTGGATGTCCATAAAATGTTATTGGTCCAGTTGCTCAAGCCAGTTTAGGTAACACCAGGGTCGCAAAGCTAAGGACAAAAAAGAAGCCACACATATCTGTCACCGTGGTCAACAACGGGCTGGAAACCAGCGCCGGATCCATCTTGAGACGTTTCAATAATAACGGCAGCAGCCCCCCCAGCGAGACAGCCACCAGGGTATTGGCCGCCAGCGCGCCACCTACCACCAGGCCAAGATAAGGATTCCCTTTCCAGAGCAGGGCCACTGCACCGAGCAAGCCCCCTAAGACCACCCCGTTGATCGCACCAAGGCTGGCCTCTTTTCCGAGGACGCGTAGTAATTCCTGGGGGCGAACCAGCCCGAGAGACAATTCACGCATACTGACGGCCACGGCCTGATTGCCGGAACAACCACTCATGTCGCTAACCATCGGCAAAAACACCGCCAGGGTGATGGCAGCGGCCAAGGTATCCTGGTAAACAGCGATAACGCTGGCGGCGATGATGTTCAGAACAATATTCAGACTCAACCAGGATAAGCGCCGCCCAGAACGCTGCAGCAAGGGCATGGAGCGAAATTCTTCACCGCCGATGATGCCCGACAGACCGAGATAATTCTTCACCGATACCTTGCGCCTGGCCTCCTCCACCGCTTCCGGTAAGACGACCCCCAGGAGTTGGCCCTCAGGATCAACGACCGGAGCGCCAAAAAGATCATACTCGGCAAAAAAATCGCCCAATTCTTCAAGACCGGCGGTCACCGGTACGCGGTGTGGATTTTCCAGCATCACTTCAGTCAGACGCAATTGATACTCGGGGAACAGCAGATCATGCATCCGCAGGACACCGCAAAGCCGCTGCCGTTGATCGACCACATAGAGATACTGCACATGATAGCCGGCATAGGTTTCACGATTTTTCTGCAGATCGGCAAGCACTTCGCGAATGGTCATGGAAGCTGGGAAACTGAGGACTTCAGAGACCATGATTCCACCGGCAGTCTCAGCAGGGTACTCGAGGAATTGTCGCGCCTCTTCGGCATCTTCCGGCTTCATCCGGTCAATGATCGCCGTGGCGTTGTCATCATCCATTTCGCCAAGCAGATCGACCACATGGTCGCTGTCAAGCTCTTCGAGGATCGCTGCGGCTTCCTGTGGTGGCAGCTCCTCAATCAGATCAGCGGCCTGCTCCTCAGAGATATCCTCAATGACCTCTGCGGCGCTATCAGGTGCGAGCAGACTGAACAGGCGGATCTGTAGCTCGGCATCGAGGCGGGAAATCGCCCGAGCGGTTTCGGAAGGACTGAGCTGATCGAGAAAAACCATGATCTGCGCGGCATCCTCGGCATTGATCATGCTTTCCAGAGTATCCCAGGGTTTTTCCAGCAGGGTACTATCCATCAGTAAGACCTTTGGTAGAATTACAAATATTTATGAGGGTGAAATGGACAATGACCTCAGCGTTGTCCGGTTAGTTTTTTGCACGACGACGCCTTCGTTTCAACTGTTTGATTTTGCGTGACGATCTTTTGTTTTGCTGAAGCTCAGCCGCTTCATTTGCTATTTGCATGCGTAGTTCTCTGACTCGATTGATGCTGACCTTCTCTCCATGCTCCTCACGGCAGTGGATTGCAAGAAGCAGGTAAGTAATGAGCCCGCCAAGGATCTGGACCATCAATCCATATGGGCTCCTGGCAATCAGGTGATACACCTTGAGGTGTCGCTTCCACCAGCCGAAGAAGGTCTCGATACTCCAGCGCAGTTTGTAAACTTGGGCGACATCTTCTGCCGATAGATCGTGCCGGTTTGTTGCAATCCAGTAGTCCTTACCGTCGGCACGGTAACCGACTACACGCAGTTCTTTCTCAGTTTGGTTTATACTTTTGGTACCAAGGAGCACCACCGCATCGAAGAAGACGATACCGTCGGGGGTGACGGTGTTCTCCCTGATGAGCGTCTTGGTGGTTCTCTCCTGGATGCGGCAGACGAACTGTTTTTCATTGGTCTGCCACTGGTCAAAGCAGCGGTGGCACTGGTAACCCCGGTCCATGACGCCGGTTTGTCCTTTTTCGATGATTTTCTCGACAAACGGTCGTTCACCCTCTTTGCCGTCGGTCAGGAATATCTTGGTTGGGATGCCCCGGTTGATGTCCAAACCAATGTGCGCCTTGGCCTTCTTTGCTCCGTTCCGATAGTCGGCCCATTCCATGGAAAGGACCGCATCGATGAGAGAACCGTCTATGGATACCAGGTTTCCCAAATGTGCATATTCAGCAGGGAGGATCTTATTGGCATCCGCCACCAGAGCTGCAAAGAGTTGACTGAGTTGCTCAAGGCCACGAGTATTGATGGCTTCGAAGAAGGCGCTCTTTTTGATCCCTTTCGGGGGCGCAACGCATTCCTTGGCAAAGTCATTCTGCTCAAGGGCTTGGAGCAAGTGTCGACCAGAGGCAAATTCTTCCAGGTGAAAATAGACCAAAGCATTGAGTTGTTCATCAAAAGTCATTTGCAACGGTCGATCACCTCTGGAATCAAGTGGAGCAATTGTTGGAAATTGTTTTCGAGCTGGGGCCAGCAGTTTTTTAAATGCCCGTGTTTTTTGTTTTTGTTTCAGCCGTTTGAAGCTTCGCATGTCGTAACTCCTTAAATATCGGATAGTTACGAAACGCGCCGCGGCGATTCTCTACTCAATGTCAAGCTAGAAATCCAGCATCTGGCTGATTTTTCAACTATTTTTTTATTTCAAAGAACCATGCAAAGTTCTAACCGGACAATGCTG
>CAMYNC010000225.1 GCA_947259685.1 uncultured Desulfuromonadales bacterium
GCAGCCTGGTAACCGGACCCGGTGCCGATTTCGAGAATGGTGTCAGAGGATTTCGGTTCGAGAAGATCGGTCATCAGGGCGACGATATAGGGCTGGGAGATGGTTTGCCCCATGCCGATCGGCAACGGACCGTTGTCGAAGGCTTGATCGAGCAGATCCGGCGAAACAAAGGCATCGCGTGGAACCTGCTCCAAGGCTGCCATGACCCGTGAATCGAACGCCAACTTGCTGGTCAGCGAGGCTGTCAGGCGGGCTTCTCTTTCGATGGTGCGCAGCATATTTCTGACCTTATTCGCTCGCATCCACACCCCCTTGAGGCCCGCCTGTTCGGTCAGCCGGTGGCGGGGTCAGTGCATACCTAAAGCATAGCATGTTCGCTGCACTGGAGAAGGGGAAGTCTCCGAAAAATAGAGAGAAAGTCTGGTTTTTCGCTCTGGTTTATTGCACCGAAATACCCGTCGGGGAAGCAGGGATAGCGGAGGGTCCCTTTTTCAACGTCTGGCTCAAATATTCATTGAAACGACCCCAGGATTTTTCATCCGCATCCTTACGGTAGCGCTCGCTGCCGAACACGGTAAAGGCATGCGGTGCGCCGCTGTAGGTGATCATCTCATGTGCGACCCCAGCCTGTTCCAGTTCTGTTGCCAAGGCGGCGAACTGGTCCATGGTGATGGCGGTGTCGGCACTGCCGTGGAAGATGAGTAGCTTCCCCTTGGTTTGCGAATAATCCTGCCCCTCGGGGGTTTTCAGACCGCCGTGAAAGGTGACAAAGCCTTTCAGGTCGGCTCCTGAACGGGCCTGTTCCAGCACCGCCGCCCCGCCGAAGCAATAGCCCATGCTGATGGCATTGGTTATATTGCCCCCTTGCGCCTTAGCGGTCGCCAGGGCGCCATTCAGTAGGACGCGCATCTTTTCTCGATCTTTGTACAACTCGCCGGTGTGCTGGCGTTTGTCGACCACCTCGGTCGGCCGTATCCCTTTACCGAACAGGTCGGCGGCAAACACCGCATAACCCAGTTGCGAGAGCATCTCGGCGCGCTTGACTTCATAGCCGGTCAGTCCGTCCCAATCGTGAATCATCAGGATCAGTGGGGCATCGGTAGCCGGACTGACGTAGTAGCCTTCGTAGGTTTTGCCATCGACCTGATAATCGACAGAATGCCCGGCGGAAAAAACCGGGAACGCAATTAACAGCAGGACTGACAATGCAAGCAGAGTTTTCATGATTTGGCTCCATAATTTAGCTGGTTGAGAACGATTCTTGATGGCTGGTGTTGATCAACTTTATCACCTGTTTTGGGGAGGTAAAGAATGTTTGGCCGAATTTATAATGAGAATCTGCGCCGGGGTCAGATTGCGACGGTTGGCTCCTCTTGCCTCCAAACCATCTGAAATGCGACAATCAAGCCATGAAACTTGATCTGCAACCGGAATCACCGGTCCAAGCCCTGGAGGCGCTGAAGTTCGATAATCGGTTTTTGCGCGAGTTGCCAGCCGACCCGGAGAGCAGCAACCAGGTCCGTCAGGTGGCTAAGTCCTGTTACTCCCGGGTGAGGCCGACTCCGGTGGCACAGCCGCAGCTGGTCGCCTATTCCCGCGAGGTAGCCGAACTGTTGGGACTTTCAGGCGAGGCGTGTGAGACTGAGCTGTTTGCCGAGGTGTTTGCCGGTAACCGGCTACTGACGGGGATGGACCCTTATGCCATGTGTTACGGGGGGCATCAATTCGGTCACTGGGCCGGACAGTTGGGCGATGGTCGGGCGATCAACCTGGGAGAAGTTTTGAATGCCCGTGGCGAGCACTGGATGCTGCAACTCAAAGGGAGCGGATTGACCCCCTATTCGCGGCAGGGGGATGGGTTGGCGGTGCTGCGGTCTTCGGTGCGTGAGTTTCTCTGCAGCGAAGCGATGCACCATCTTGGCATCCCCACCACCCGGGCATTGAGCCTGGTGCTGACCGGCGAAGAGGTGACCCGCGACATGTTCTACGATGGGCATCCCAAGCAGGAACCTGGAGCTATTGTCTGCCGGGTTTCACCCTCCTTTACCCGCTTCGGTAGTTTTCAGATTTTCACCTTCCGCGATGAGCTCGAGCAGCTGCGCCAGCTGGTCGATTTCACCCTTCGTCACGATTTTCCTCATCTGCCAGACCCTGGTGTGGCGACCTACCTGCAATGGTTCGAGGAGATCTGTCGCCGCACTGCAGAATTGATGGTCCATTGGATGCGGGTCGGGTTTGTTCATGGGGTGATGAACACCGATAACCTGTCGATTATGGGTTTGACCATCGATTATGGTCCCTACGGCTGGTTGGAGGATTATGATCTGAACTGGACGCCGAATACCACCGATGCCCAGGGGCGCCGCTATTGTTTCGGCCAGCAGCCGCAGGTTGCGCTGTGGAATCTGGCCCAACTGGCTAACGCCATCTATCCATTGATTGGGCAAGTTGAACCGCTGGAAGAGGCCCTTAAACTTTACGGCGTCTGTTACCAGCGTGGCTGGCAGGAGATGATGGCGCAGAAGCTGGGGCTGCAGCAGTTTGACACTGCCAGCGATGAGTCGCTGTGCAAAGAACTGGATGCAGTGCTGCAACTGGTGGAGACCGACATGACGATTTTCTACCGGAAACTGGCCGAGGTGGGAGCGGGCCAGGTTGCGCCGGGACAGCTAGATGATGATGCTTTGCTGGCACCCCTGCAGGAGGCCTACTATCAGCCGGATCAGCTAACTGAGGAATACCGCATTCGCATCACCGGCTGGTTGCGTAATTATCTGCGCCGGGTCGCCAGGGATGGCCGTTGTCCAGAAGAACGCCGCGCGCAGATGCAGGCAGTCAATCCCAAGTATGTGCTGCGCAACTACTTGGCACAAATGGCCATTGACAAAGCCGAAAACGGTGATCACAGTCTGGTGAGCGATCTGCTCGAGGTGCTGCGCCATCCCTATGCTGAGCAGCCGGAGAGCCAGGAGTTCGCCGCCAAGCGTCCAGAGTGGGCTCGCCATCGGGCCGGTTGTTCGATGCTCTCATGCAGCTCTTGATTCGATTCCTTCCTAGTCAATCAGTACCATCCTGAATATCACCAAAGCCAGAGCAGCGTTGCAGTCAGGGGCCGAAAACAGCTATATTGAGCTGAAATCCCTGCTGAATTCACCCTGTGAGAAAGCTGCTGCGGTTGCTATTTTCATTCAGAATCTTATTATTGCTGTCGCTGGCCGGGCTGCTGGCGGCCTGTGCGACCTCTTCATCGCCGGTGGTCGTTAGAACGTCGTCGCTGCCTGGCGAAGTTGTTCGCCCACTGCCAGAGAAGTTACTCTTTCTCCCAGCCGATGTGCGGGTGCATGAAGTTTTTGCCGGAGGCATGGTTGAAGAAGTACCTGATTGGTCAGCGCAGGCAAAAGCAGCACTGGAGAGGTCGGTAGCTGAGCAATTTGCCGACCGCGGTCCACTGCAGGTTTTGCAGCTGCCGGAATTGAGCGCTGCCGAAGAAAAGTTGATCCATGAATATCTGCTGCTTTACGAAGCGGTTGCCGGCTCTGCCTACCTGACGACCAATTTTCCCGACTATGGTTGGGTACACAAAATTGAAAATTTCGATTACACCCTTGGCCCGGGGTTGCGCTTTCTACAAGAAAAAACCGGCGCCCAGGCAGCGTTGTTCCTGCTTGGAACCGATTTTATTTCCACCAAGGGGCGGGTGGCGATGATGACCATGGCGAACTTGGTCGGGGTTGCCATGCCACCGGGAAGTTCTCATTTACAGGTAGGCGTGGTTGATCTGCAGACTGGTGATCTGCTGTGGTTCCGAAATAATCAGGTGATCGGCAACCGCGATCTGCGGAAACTCGAGGATGCCCGCTATATGCTCGGCGAGCTATTCTCCGGGTATCAACCATGAGGAGCCTGATCCCGCTGTTAGCTGCCCTGTTTCTGGCGTTGGTTGGTTGCAGCTCGGTGCAGCCCTATAAAAATGCCGAAACCGCCGGTTTTACCGACGATCAGGAGAAGCGGCTGTGGAAGGCTTCTGAACAGTTTGATCTGAATTTGACCTTCAGCGACCACCTTTACAACAATCCTCAGCTACAGAATTATCTGCAGCAAATTGTCGAGCGCCTCTATCCCGAGTTTCAGGGGATTCTGCGAGTTCATATTCTCAAGTCGCCGGCCTTAAACGCTTTTGTATTGCCGAACGGCAGCATCTATATCAATACCGGGCTGCTCGCTCGCTGTACTAATGAAGCCCAGGTCGCTACCATCCTAGGTCATGAATGTGCACATTTCGTAGCACGCCATTCTCTGCAGCAGACCCAAAGAAGCAAATTTACCAC
>CAMYNC010000226.1 GCA_947259685.1 uncultured Desulfuromonadales bacterium
CGGCAACAGGATGTTGTCGACAACGCTCAGCTCCCGCAGCAGGTTAAACTGCTGAAAAATGAACCCGAAGAATTCTCGGCGCAGACCGGTCAAAAAGCGTTCCGGCAGCTTGGCGACATCCCGGTCGCCCAGATAGAGACTTCCCGAGGTCGGTCGAGCCATGCAGCCGAGCAGGCTCAGCAGGGAAGTTTTCCCGGAACCGCTCGGGCCTTTGAAGACCAGCAGTTCCCCCTGCTCCACGCGCAGGGAGATCTGCTGCAAAGCCCTGACTTCATCCGGGCGCTGGCGATTGTAAATTTTGCACAGGTCTTTGGCTTCCAGCAGTGCGGTCACTTTACTCAACTCCGCATCACGCTGTCAGGGTCGGTCACGGCAGCTTTCCAGGAGGGAATGACCGTGCAGGCGATATAGGGCAGGATGGTCAGCGTCGCCAGCACCAACAGTTGATAAAGATCGATGGCCGGGACCAGCTGAAAACGGGGAAAGAGCACCGACCAGCCCTGCAGGATCGGCGTCAGAACCCTGGCCCCGAAAAAAAAGACATGTAGATAGGCAAGGATGCTGCCGAGCAGAAAGGCGCTCAGGGAGATGACCAACCCTTCCCAGAATTTCAGCAGCAGCACATCGCCGGTATCCCAGCCGATCGCTTTGAGGATGCCGATTTCGCGCTTTTCGTCAGCGCTGATCCCGGTCGCCTTATCCCAGGCAAGAATGCAGAAAGCGAGCAGTGCCGAGGCGAAGATCAGCAGCATAATGCCGCTGCGCCAGTTAAAAACCGTGGCGTAGGTATGCAGGATTTCGCTCTTGCTGATCGGCCGGGAATCGGGCAGCTCATATTTAATCTTTTTTGCCAGGGTGGCGATTTCCCGAGCATTGTAGACCTCGACCGCCAGATCGGTGGCCTGGTCGGCGGGGAAGTTGAAAAATCGCCGCAGCTCAGCTTCAGGGAGCAGAATCAGGTCGTTGGTCAACAGGCTCGAAGCGCTATCAAAGATCCCGGTGATTTCGTAGAGCAGGGTCTGCTTGTGGGCATCGACCAGAACCAGACTGTCGCCGTTGCTGACGCCATAGGCCTTGGCAATCCCGCTGCCGATGGCACATTGTTTTGCGCTCTGGGGAAATGTGCCGCTGAACAGCTCCAACTCGGCTGGGGCACTGCTGATCCCGAGCAGGGTGAAGTTGACCTTTTGCAAACTGTCGTAATAGTAGCCCCATACCCGTGGTTGGACCTTGCCAACCCCGGGCAGCTGGCCGATTCGCTCGGCATAACGGGTCGGAATCAGCTCGTGGCGTCCGGCTGACAGCCGTTGCACAATGAGATCGGGGGCGCCGTCGAGCACCTTGACCGCTTCGGTTTTCAGGGCCTGGGTGAGAAATAAAACCGAGGCCAGGGTTGCCAGGGTCAGGGTGTAAGCGGCCAGAATCGCCAGATTCTTCTGTTTGCGCCTGGCCAGGCAGCTGAGGGCATGCTCGAGGATTTTCAGCTTGCCGGCCATTAAGGTGAGCCTGATTTCTGAAAGCTGAGGCTGGTATCTAGCTGTGGCGCGACCGGACTGAGGATCGACCCGGCGGGAAAGTGGTCAAAGGCGCCGGGATAATCCTGAAAGGCAGTAAACAGGTCCGCTTGCGAGGGGTGACGGGTATAGCGGGCCTCACTCCAGATTGACAGATCGGTCAGGGCCAGGCTTTGCACCAGCTGCCGCTTGGCGGCCAGCTGGCCGGGCTCAGCTGACAGCGCCCCGTGCAGCAGCAAGCCGGCCAGCAGGACTGTCGCGGTGAGAATAAAAACACTGAAATAAACCGTGCGACGCATCAATCGGCCGGCAGGTGCTGCGGGGTGAGCTGGTCGAAACTGATGATCTGCTGACCCTGATGGTCTTTCGCGAATGTTTTTGCTTCCGCCGCCCCCGCCACCGGGATCAACTCATGCCCCATCGGGCCGTAGACATCACTGCCGATCACCAGGAACAGCTGCTCGGCCGGTAGCAGGCGGGTGCTGTAGTAGTCGGTGAGGTAGATGGTGCTGATTTCTGCACGGGTCCGCGAGTCGTTCTGGTTCGGCAAGGAAAAATAATAGCGAAACAGGTCTTTGGCACCGTCGAAAAACAGCTGCGAATCATCGCTGAAGACGATGGTGGCGACCCAGTCGGGATAGGGGGCAACGAACATGCCGCAAACCGGGCAGCGGTCCCGCTTGCCCGGCAGTTTAGGATCAGCCGCAAAACTGCTGCCGGCTGAGATCAGCAGCAAAAATATCGCTAGCAGACAAAATGAACGCATCGACCGCTGTTACTCTTTGTCCTGCTGCTGCGATTGCATCTGCATTTTTTTCATTTTGCGTTTGTTGCGGATCATCATACTGTCCTGATACATGTCTTCGTAGGCGGCTTTCATCGCCTGGTCAAAGTCGGCCAAGCGACCGCCATGGTCGGTAACAAACTGTTCCGCGGTGGTCTTATCGGCAAAAGCCCATTTGGCTCGCGCTGTCATGACCCCCGCTTTTTCCCCGCCGACCACCCAGACTGCCTGTTCAGCATCGAGCAGTTGCTGAGAGTTAAAATCGCCCACCAGAACCTTCGCTGGAGTCTTGTCGATACTGACGGCAAATTCAACCGCCGCACAATGCAGGCTGCAGGTAGCGATACTGCTGCCATCCGAATACTCGATCAACATGCGGCTGTGGGCGAATTTGACGCGATCCATGCCGCAATAGCCACATGATCGGTGTAGGCTTTGGTCAGGATATTCGACAGCGGCAAGCAGGTTGGCACACAGCAGTAAGGCGGTCAGGCTAAGGGCAAGAATTTTCTGCATCGATTGACCTCATTATGGATTGGTTAACGAATTATGCAAAAATAACCGAAAGAGTTGTACGGTAATTAACGTAACAATTTGCAAGTATAGCAACATCCAGAGAAAAATTGCAAACAGATAGCGGTTGAGTTGAACTGAGCGCGAACCAGGGGCAAAACGGGGTGATTTACATGGGGGCTTTTTATGGTGAAGTTGGGCACCTATAATTGCGTGAAACCCACCCCGATTATGGTCTGAAACCCGCTACATCAGTCTTCAAAATTCTTTGGATATCTGCGAACAAGTTTTGCTAGGACATTTGAAACCGGAAGGAAGGGGTTTGCTAGGGGAAGCCGAAAACTGTCACAAAAATCGCAAGTTTTGAAAGTCGAATGCCTCGGTGTGTTGGATTGCTGCATAAATCAGACACTTTCCCGCTGTGTCACCGGATTCATTTTCTTAACTGCATTTACGAAACCTTAAATGTTACGTAGTGCTAGATGCTGTCTCCTTTGAGAGCTCATAGTTGAAGCTAAAGGCCGTAAGGGAACTGAAATATAGGCTAAACTGTCGAATTTGCAGCCGGATCAAGGGTAGTCCGACAGTTTTCTAAGCAAAGATGTTGATAATACTACCCGGCAAGGGTGTGGCGGGTGCTGAAAGCTGCTGGTAATTGTTGGCCCATGCTGATTTTTCCGTTGATGCCCGGTTCGTTACTATCGGGCCCAGCTATGTGGCAGGCTCGATGGCCATGTCGAGATCGGAACGCTTATGATTGAAGACTTTGGTGCTGGGGCTGTAGAATTCGACGAATTCGGCATCGATGATCTGAGGCTGTTGTGATTGGAAGTTTCTGGTGAGGCTGTTTGAAACAGGCGCTTGGCGCCTGTCGATTGGTTGTTCGACCGCTTGGGAACTGATAGAAGAGAAGGGTTTGCTAGCCAGAGCAGGTATGTTAGCGGATGTGATGCACACGACTCTAGCCTTTGTCGGAAAGTTAATATATATTCACGCAAGGTTAATTCTCGTCTTTCCCCGGCATATTACTAGGTGGTTCAAGGGTTTAGCAACTGAGTATTAATTTAAGGTTCTACTTTAATGAATTGCTTTTTGGGGGTCGGTGTCAGGCTTTCGACCTATTCGGTCCTCCCGCGCAACGAATTGCCGAAAAAGTAGCGGGTCTTCTGGGAACAGAATACTTATTTCCCACGACTCACCCATTCCAGAGCAAAGCAAGCCCTAGCCTGCACATGCGGTCTGAGGTTTTCCTGTAAGTTATTTCATAATGTGATTCCGCTAGATCCAAGGATAGATCGCACAGATTCGGCCGTTCAAAAATCGGAGCTTCACCTTTTGGAACGGATTTCCGGTAATTCATATTCATACGCAAAACTAGTTACATGTGAAAATTCCAGCCCCTTGCTCAATCGAGCCCAAGGCGAAGTCGGACCTGAGTGATATCTGGGATTACACCCTTGCTTAATGCGGGATTGATCAAGCGGAGAAATACGTTCGCGAGTTGTGGGCGGCACCAGGCTTGTGACCCATCGACCTCTGTTGATATCAGTGATGTAAGGAAAGGATATCGGAAAGCCAGATCAGGCTCTCACGTTATCTTCTTTAAAATGACAAATGGCGGGATCGACGTTATCCGGATACTGCACCAACGAATGGATTTTGAACGCCATCTGTGATGAGCATATAGTCCTGGCTGGATAGGCGTTAAATATATCTGCAGTGTCGGAAGGTTTGACAATTTTCAAAATTCGCCGACTTTTGGCAAGTACTTCTCCCTGACTCCAAGTGACCGAAAAAAGATCAATTGGCTCGCTAGGCCATTATGACAGGACATTTGCGAGTAGCTGGATCGTAATGGCTGTGATTCTAGGCAGATGAGCAAATCGGCAGCTTGGTTCTGGCCGTTTCAAATGTCTTGTCACTACACTTGGCTCCAAAATCGGCCTAATTTGACCCTCCCCAACTGCTAAGTTTTGATAATCGTGGCCACGGAGTATTGAATTGTGGAAGCTTCAGAATGCAGGTTTTCTTTCCCGATTGGCAATCTCAAATCAATCGAAAACA
>CAMYNC010000227.1 GCA_947259685.1 uncultured Desulfuromonadales bacterium
GATGCCGATGACTGGTGGATGGACCGTTTCGGCCAAGATCCGGTCTGGGGAAAAAAGCGCCGCCAGAGATAGCCTCCTGACAAAGGGAATGAATACAAGACAATAAATTAATAAACGACAAGTCAGGGAAATCGAGTTGCTGCATGTGGAAAAAAAGACCCAAACTATGATTGCAGCGAATGGCGAGATTTCCAGCGTCGTCACCGCTGAACATCTCTCTTTCTGTTGAATCAAAACAATCGATTAACATTTAAATTGGGAATACATTGACTTGGTTTAGTATAAAGAGAAATTGGTATTGTGTCCCCTGATTAGGCTCTTAATGATTGGCGAAAGGAATCCTCAACAGATGTACAATTGTTCAATCAGTGGATTCTTTTCAAGGTTGCCTTGCAAACGGTCATTCTGTATACCATTACAAACTGAAGGTTATGTAGATCTACAACTTGTTCAAAAGGTTGCCTTTAGGGTGAATCGTTATGAACAATAAATGAACAAAACCTGCGGAAAGCAATAAAGAGGAGGAAAGGCCTTGAGCGATAAGCAGCAAAGCTCCCGGAAGAAGTCCGCTGACGTGGCGGCGCTGAGCAAACAGGCCGAGGAGCAAACCCGGAACATGGATCCGACCAACCTGTCCGCGCAAACCCCTGAAGAGCTCCAGCAGATGCTCCATGAACTGCGGATGCAGAACGAGGAACTGCGTACGGCCCAGGTCGAAGCCGAGAGGGCGCGCTATTTAAATTTCTATGACCTGGCCCCGGTGGGCTACTGCATTCTGTCTGAAAATGGCGTGATCCTGGAAGCCAACCGCACCACTGCCACCCTGCTGGGCGTTATCCGCAGCGCGCTGGTCAAGCAGCCGCTTACCCGCTTCATCATCAAAGAAGATCAGGACATCTACTACCGGCATCGCAAACAGCTCCTTGAGTCGGGCGAACCCCAGGAATGTGATCTGCGGCTGGTCAAGCCGGATGGCGCACTCTTTTGGGCGCATTTGTCAGGAATCGTCGCCCAGGTGGAAGACGGCGCACCGGTCTGTAACGTAATGCTTAGCGACATCACCGGGCGCAAGCAGGCCGAGGAGGAGCTGCGGGAGAGCGAACTTACATTTAGAAAACTTTTCGAGAAATCTTCCGATGCCATATTGCTTATTGATGAGACCGGCGTCTTCGTAGATTGCAACCAAGCTGCCTTGGATCTTCTGAAAATGACACGGGAGCAATTTCTATTTCTACCCCCTGAGAATATATCACCAGAATTTCAGCCGAATGGACACAAATCAAAAGAATCAGCTCTTGAAATGA
The DNA here is from genome assembly GCA_947259685.1 of uncultured Desulfuromonadales bacterium. Next base: position 1,305 of record CAMYNC010000227.1, read on the forward strand.
TTGAACTTGCCTACAAAAAAGTACTGCATCGTTTCGATTGGACATTTGTTAATGCCGAGGGCGGAGAGTTTATTGTCGAAGTTTCTCTTATGCCTATTGTAGTAAAAGGGAAGACTATGCTCCACGCTACCTGGCGAGACATTACCGAGCGCAAATTGGGGCAAGAGGCATTGGCTCATTCCTATGATTTGATGCGCTATATAATTGAACACAATCGAAGCTGTGTTGCTGTGCACGACAGGGACTTGAAATATATCTATGTGAGCCAGCGTTACCTTGACGAGTACAAGGTCAAAGAAAAGGACGTCATCGGGAAACATCACTACGACGTGTTCCCGGATCTGCCTCAAAAGTGGAGAGATGTGCATCAGAAGGCGCTGGCGGGAGAGATTTCGAGTGCGGAGGACGATCCATATGAGCGGGAAGACGGCACCGTGGATTGGACCCGTTGGGAGTGTCGGCCGTGGTATGAAGCGGATGGTTCGATAGGCGGGATAATAATCTACACGGAGGTCATCACCGAGCGCAAGCAGACAGAGGAAACGCTACGGGAGAGCGAGGAAAGATTGCGGTTATCCCTACAGGCAGCCAATCAGGGCTTGTATGACCTTAACGTCCAAACCGGCGCGGCAATTGTCAATCGCGAGTATACCGAAATGCTGGGCTATGACCCTGAGACGTTCATTGAGACAAACGCCTTCTGGATTGAGCGCCTGCACCCTGAAGACCATGAGATCACAGCAAAAGCATACTCCGATTATGTCAACGGGTTGACCTCCGAATATCGCATTGTATTCCGGCAAAAAACAAAAGACGGTCAGTGGAAGTGGATTCTTTCGCTCGGCAAAATCGTTGAATACGACGCCGACGGGAAACCGCTCAGGATGGTGGGCACTCATACAGACATCACCGAGCGCAAGCAGGCGGAGGCGGAGCGGGAAAAACTCCAGGCCCAGCTTCTCCAGGCCCAGAAAATGGAATCGGTGGGTCGCCTGGCCGGCGGCGTGGCCCACGACTTCAACAACATGCTGGGGGTCATCCTGGGATGCACGGAACTGGCCCTGGACCGGGTCGGACCGGACGAGCCCCTGCATGCCGACCTGGAGGAGATACAAAAGGCCGCCCAGCGCTCGGCCGACCTCACCCGCCAACTGCTGGCCTTTGCCCGCAAGCAGACCGTGGCCCCTAGGGTGCTCGACCTCAACGACAATATTGAGAGCATGTGCAAGCTGCTACGGCGGCTCATCGGCGAGGATATCGACCTTGCTTGGCGGCCGGGCAAGAAAATCTGGCCGGTCAAGATGGACCCCGCCCAGATTGACCAGATCCTAGCCAATCTCTGCGTCAACGCCCGGGATGCAATCGCCGGCGTGGGCAAGGTCACCATTGAGACCGACAAGACCTCCTTCGACGAGGAGTACTGCACCCGGCACCCGGGTTTTGTTCTCGGCGACTACGTGCTGCTTGCCGTGAGCGATAATGGCTGCGGCATGGACGCGGAGATCAAAACCCACCTCTTCGAGCCCTTCTTCACCACCAAAAAAATTGGCAAGGGCACCGGCTTGGGCCTGGCCACCGTGTACGGCGCGGTCAAGCAGAACAACGGCTTCATCAACGTCTACAGTGAGCCGGGCCAGGGGACAACCTTCAAGATCTACCTGCCGCGCCACGCAGCCAAAGCGGCGCTTGAAACGGAAGAACGCCAGCCGCTCGCAGCGGATCGTGGCATCGAAACCATATTGCTCGTGGAAGACGAACCGGCGATTTTGAAAATGACCGCGAGGATGTTGGAAAGGCTTGGGTACAAAGTGCTGGCAGCCGGCACCCCGGGCGAGGCGGTCCATCTGGCCCAGGAACGCTCAGGCCGCATCGATCTGCTCATGACCGATGTGGTCATGCCCGAGATGAACGGCCGTGATCTGGCCAAAAACCTGCTTTCCATCTATCCGGACATCCGACGGCTGTTCATGTCGGGCTACACGGCCAACGTCATCGCCCACCACGGGGTGCTGGACGAAGGCGTGCACTTCATCCAGAAGCCGTTCTCGATGAGTGATTTAGGGGTGAAGCTGCGCGAGACCCTGGTGGAAGACTGACATGATCTTTCAGCAAATGATTATAGGCCAACTGGAAGTACATAAGGGGACATCCTATACTTCCTCTGTTAAGAATAAGGTCACCAAAGGGTTCGGACCACGCTAACTCATTGATATATTATCTTAATGTAGTATGGCGACTACGCGCCACGCGGGGTCTGACCAAGACAAGTGATTGTTCTCAAGAGAAAAAGAGATGAAAAACGGGCCATGCATTAAAGGTACCTTGTTAAGGGTCACAAAGGGCTCTTTGAAAAAAGAGGCCTAACCATAACATTCTGCGGACAAGCCGCAGATTTTCTCGATAAGATTGCCATGACGAATATTTTCATTTCTCATCAATTCAACAACTTAGGGTTAACTACGGTTCATTTTCAGGCTGGCCTGTAGTTTCCGAAAGTCCATATATTATATGATATCTGACAGTTACCATGGGTTGGAAATACATTGACTGAATAAATTAAATGTATCCCGGATTTTAATATTGCGATCGACATTTCGCTTTGGACCGGGATATGTTCACGGCTTGTATAGTTTGAATATTAAGGAGGATACTCTATGATCACTATGGTCTTGAAAAAGTTGGTCGTTGCCCTGATGGTGTGCAACATTCTGGTACTGGGTCTGACCCCTGCGGCAGAGGCCCGGTTCATCGGCACCCAGGAAGCGATGCAGATGACACAGCGGGAAGACCAGTTGACCCGGATCAACAGAACTTTATTGCGCACTGATGTCCAGGAACAAATGCTTGCCTTCGGTGTCGAGCCCAACGATGTTCAGGACCGTCTGGCCGTACTGACCGATGAAGAACTGCGACAATTAGAGGGACGACTGCAGGATATGCCGGCAGGGGGGGATTCGGTCTTAGCAGTGATCGGCATCGTAT
>CAMYNC010000228.1 GCA_947259685.1 uncultured Desulfuromonadales bacterium
GGTCTGGGTGCCGACGGTCGCTAAAAAAAGAACCAGTCCCAACTCTCGAATGAAACTATTCGCTGTGGAGGGAATTTCCCAGACAAAGGGGCCGGTTTTGTACAAGTTACTTAAAATCAACCCAGCAAGCAAAACCCCGCCGGTGATGCCTAACGAAAAGGTTCCGACCAAGGGGAGATGCAGGGGGATTTTCCCAATCAAGAATCCTGCGAGCAAACCCAGAAAAATCGACAGCAGGTTGACCCGGTAGATCTCCCTGACGTCGTTACCAAGAATGCGGCTGACGTTTTTTACGGCGTTTTCATCGCCGACAACATGCAGCACGTCTCCCAGGTGAAGGCGGGTGTTGGTTTCTACGGGAAGTTCTATGCCGTTGCGGGTGATCCGAGACACCTGCACATTGAATACTTCCCTGAAATTCAAAAATCCGATGGAATGCCCCACTGATTGCTGCTTGGAAATGACGATGCTTTTCTTGATCATCCCGCGATTGAATTCGATTTCCTCTCCGATCGGCCTGCCCATGTAGAGTTCCACCTTTTTCAGATCTTTTTCCCGGCCGACAATCCTGAGGTGATCCCCCTCTCGCAGAACCGTATCGCCAGCAACCAGAATCGGCTCCTCTGCCCCTCGCCGCAGTAATCGGGTCAGGACCACCGGGGCAATATCCTTCAGATAGATGTCCTTGACGAGTTTGTCGAACAGATTGGGATTGGTCACTTCGATGTGGTGGTAGGTAAAGGGAGGATTATTTTCGGTCAACTCCCGATGCAGAGCCTGCTCTTCCCCTTTGATATCTATTTTTAGGATTTTCGGCAGTAGATTGATGAACAGAGTGACGCCGACGACGCCAAAACAGTAGGTCAGTCCGTAGGCCGCCGGAGCCTGACTTTTTTCAACCGCTTCCACGGCAACGGCCAGACCTGGCGTGCTGGTCAAAGCTCCAGCAAAAAGTCCGGCCCCGGTTCCCAGGTCAAAGTGGAAAGCCCAGCAACAGACCAGGGTCATCAAGAACCCGACAAACACAATGGCCGTCGCGCCCAGCGTGAGTTTAAGGCCCTGGTTTTTGAAGGAAGAGAGAAAGCCTGGACCAGCCTGAAGACCGACGGAATAGATAAACAGGACGAGCCCGAGGGTCTGGAACTCCCCCGGAAGAGAATACCCGAAATGGCCGAAAGCCAGGGCCACGAAAATGATGGCTGATGAGCCCAATGAAAACGCTTTGAGCCTGACATGGCCCAAAGCCTCACCCAGGATGACGATAACCAGAAGCAGGAAAATGGGGTTATGCATAAGTTCCATAGAAATTCTGTCTCACTCTTTTCCTTGGCAAATCGAGACAGTATCAAATAGGGGATTTTCTCGCAAGAGAGCGAATGCCCCGATCTGCTCTTTCTAGGCCAAGCCTAGAAATGACCAACTCTGAACTTGTGTTGGTGTTTCTGCATTGCGGGGAGCCTTGAATGATTTAAAGATAGAACAATAGTTAAAATACGAAAAACTATATAATTCAAGCCCATTACTCCGGTTGCAAAGCAACAAACAGTTCTTTTGGCCGTGGAAATATACAATCTGTATACTGCATAGAACAGCAAGACGCCTAAGCAACCAAAAAATAAAAGAAAAAATGCGTTTTGGGCTTGCATCCCTCCCTCGACGTATGCATTATATACCTATTGAGGTATTTTTTCTCATAAAACGATAACGGGGGACGCAAATGCAATGTCCAACCTGCAGAAGGAAAAGTCATATCGAAACTGATCTTCATTCAGAGGGGTTCGCGGAAAACCTCCAAGAGTGTGGAGACTGCGGCGCCCTTTGGACTTTTCATGGAAATGTCGTAACCCAACTGTTTAATCCCACGCTTTCACCGGACAAGAAATCATTACCTCCGGTCTTAAACTCGCTTTAAGGAGTCGAAAAAATCTAGCTCGTTTCTGTCCGGAAACTGCCCTTTTTCACCAGTTCGGCGTCAATCAGCACATTCGCTTGTGCGGCGTAAAGCACTACGCCTCCGCACAAATGCTTGATTTCCTTGATCTGGCAAAAAATTGCTAGTTTCCAAATCAGAAACGCACTTTGTGCCATCCGGAGTTTCCGGATGCTCACTAGCTCAACTTGGATACAGACACTGGTAAACCAAAGCAGCAAAGGAGCTTTTCAATTAATCACGCTCAAAGGAGAAAAAAAATGAGAGAGAAATTGATACAGGCTGGGCTGTTGGGTCTGGACGAGAAAATGGAATCCGGACCGGATATTTTAACTGCATGGAAGATATTGTCTCGCCTGGGCCATCCTGGTCGATATGGAGGCAGATCACAGGATGGCTTGCATGAATATCTGATTGTCAATTCCAAGACAGGGAGTTTGTTGGCGAGTGGAAAAGGAAGTACCGTTGAGGCAGCAATGTGCGAGGCGTCTATTGCTGCTCGAGCTCCCGAGGGAAAGTTACCCGGATAAATGATCCCAATTGCAATGAGTCTCTATTTGCCAATTTATTTATACGGAGGATTCATGAATAGAACGTCGACTTCAACTGGTGATCGCGTCAGTGAAATTATAAAGACGGCATATATTGAGGCGGCAGCACTCGAGGCAGCAGAATTAATTTTGGATAGTGGTCAGTGCGTGGGCATGGAGTTTTACCACCAGCTTTGGACGACCCAGAAGAAAATATTGAAAGAAAAGTATGGAGTTGATTGTGAAAGTCCAATGCAAAATATATATCCGGTATCAACTTAACTGGCAACCAGGAGACACCAAATGACTATGAAAGCAGGTTCCAAGCCGGAATTTAAAGAGGAATACGAAAGGCAAAACAGTTCGTATTGAAAATAAGTTTGTTCGGCAAGGAGTGATGCACCGGCAGCTCAATATTGCTGATGACAATTTTCCTGAAAAAATTAACTGACTGCCCGTTATAAAGAATATGGGGCCGTATAGAAAGACCGGACCCCGGCGTTTCTGGAAAATTTGTCGGACCGATCATTTTTTCATTCCGAGGGAAACATGAAACGCACAGACAACCTGAATGTTAAGAGTTTTACTTCAATCACCTCGCCGGAAGATATTAAGCAGGTTTTTCCTCTTTCAGAAAAAACTGCTGAGTTTGTCATTCATTCCCGCCAGCAAATCAAAGATATTCTTCATCATCGCAACCGGCGCCTGATGGTTGTTGTGGGGCCCTGCTCTATCCATGATCCCAAGGCGGCTCTGGAATATGCCGATCTTCTAGCACAGTTAAAATATGAGGTAGAAGATCAACTCTGCCTCGTCATGAGAGTCTATTTTGAAAAGCCTCGAACCACTATTGGATGGAAAGGCTTGATAAACGATCCGGACCTGAACGGAACCCACCCGATTTCCAAGGGACTGGGTTTGGCGCGCCAGTTGCTGTACGGCATCAACGACCGGGGCATTCCCGTTGCTAACGAAGTGCTCGATCCCTTCGCCCCTCATTACCTTGCAGACCTCATCAGTTGGGGGGCGATTGGTGCCCGGACCACTGAATCCCAGATTCATCGAGAAATGGCCAGCGGTCTTTCTTTTCCTGTTGGCTTCAAGAATAGTACTGACGGTAATATCAAAATTGCACTAGATGCCATCAGCGCCGCCGGTCACCCCCACAGCTTTATGGGGATTAACCGCAAGGGGACCATCTCCATTGTTGAAACCACCGGGAACCCGGATGCCCATATTGTCCTCCGCGGAGGCAATAATAAACCAAACTATTTCCCCGAAGACATTCAGAAAATCGAAACCCTCCTCGAGAATGCCGGCCGGATACCGTCCATCATGGTGGACTGCAGTCATGGAAATTCACTGAAGGACCACGAACGGCAGCAAGAAGTTTTGACCCAGGTTATTGATCAGGTGGTTCAAGGCACCCGGTCCATTCGTGGGATAATGATTGAGAGCAACCTGAAAGCGGGGAAGCAGCCGATCCCGCAGGATCTCAGTCAGCTCAGGCATGGCGTGTCGATAACAGACGCCTGTCTCGACTGGGAAGCGACTCGGCAGATGCTGCTTGACGCGGCCAAACGGTTAAGAGCAATGAAAACCTGAGGTAAGGGTTGTTCCCTTGGCAGGGGCAATGGGGGGGGCTTGCTTATTTCACCTTTCCCTCTATTTACGCGCTATGGAACCAGAAACTCCCATCTGGAAACAGACAGTCCTTACCTGGTTTTTGAACAAAATGCCTCAGCCTGTTTATGCGGGTGGAATTTCCCGGAGCGCATTACCACGTAATG
>CAMYNC010000229.1:0-4231 GCA_947259685.1 uncultured Desulfuromonadales bacterium
TTCACTCCAAAAGCAAAAACCACCGGGTCGCTCCCTGTGGTTTTGAAAGAGGCACCTTATAACATATCTGGGCACCAATGGTAAGTCCCTGTTTTTGCGCCACAAGAAATAAACGCGTCCCCAGTTTATAGCACAACCAATTCAATCAACTTAAGCCTGAAGAAAACACGAGCAAAACGCTAAATAGTATTTTTAATCATAAATAGTATTGCGGAAATAATTAGGCTTTGATAATATTACTTCATTCTAATATCAAGGCTGGGTTCTACCTGAGTCGAAGAGAAGCGATAAATGGAAACACCACCCCAGCTAATAAATTAAACAGCCACTCTTTCTCTATCGGGGGCCCTAATGATGCGCCATCATCCCATTCTGATCGGATTGATTACCTTGAGTCTGTTAACGACTGCCGGAATCGCAATGGCATCGACCTGCGTGGATTGCCACACTGATGCAGGAAAGCTGAAAGCGCTCGCAGCGACTTTGCCGGAAAAAATCAGTTCTGCCGAAACTGCAGGGAAAGGATGAGGCGGCACTGTGGCTCCGTTGGAGCTACACGAAAAAGTTCAAGTTGACCCTGAGTTTCTTGAAACGACCCACGGCTCAATGGCCTGCACTCACTGCCATGCTGGAAATAGCCAGGCAAGCGACATGCAAGCAGCGCATGTCGGTTTAAACGCCGACCCGACCTTTCCCGATGCGACGGCCGCGTGTGGTGAATGCCATGCCGAGGAGGTCGAGCTGGCCAAGACTTCACTTCATTACACTCTGGCAACCTACAACCCGATGGTCCACGAACGAGCCTCAACCGATGCTGCCAAGCTGAATTTACTCAATCAGGGCATGGATAACCACTGCTACAGCTGCCACGCCAGCTGCGGCGAATGTCACGTCAGTCGCCCTAACTTTGCCAAGGGTGGGTTTATTTCAGGACATCGGTTCAACAAGACGCCGGATCAGACCAATCAATGTACTGCTTGCCACGGCAGCCGCGTCGGCAACGAATTTACCGGGAAAACCGGCCAGGGCGATGTCCACTACACCAAACACGATATGGATTGCATGGCCTGCCACAGCAGTAAAGACCTGCATGGTGATGGCAGAAGCAATCATCGGGACCGTTACGACGTCGAAGGTTTGGCCAGTTGTCAGGATTGCCATTCGCTAGACGACAAGATCGAGCAGCATGCGATCCATGGTGAAAAAGTTTCTTGTTATGTCTGCCACGCCCAGCCCTATGCCAATTGCTACGGATGCCATGTCGGCCTCGATAAGCAGGGTTTGGCTTACTACAAAAATCCGGATGAAGCTGAACTGTTTCGCATCGGCCGCAACCCCGAACCGAACGAGCGACATCCGGAAAAGTGGATTCTCGTCCGTCGAGTCCCTGCGGTACAAGACGCATTTGAATTTTACGGCAAAGATCTGCTTAGCCGGTTTGATCGACTGAACAACTGGAAATACACATCACCGCACAACATCCAACGCAAAACCAGTCAGAACCGAGAGTGCAATAATTGCCACGGCAACGAAGAACTTTATCTGACCGAAGACCAGGTCAAGCCAGAACTGTTGAACGCCAACAGAGCAGTTATTGTCCCGGAGGAAGCCATTCCGAAAAAGCAACAGTCGGCGGCACCAGACGCAAAAGCCAGGAAAAAGAAGAGTTATTTTTAGGTAGGTTGCTAAACAGACCTACCCTCACGGAATCAAAGGAGCAGCCCATGAAACGTTTAACTTATCTAGTGGTGGTTTTGGCCATGACCCTCGCGATTGTCCCTATCTCCAAAACTGACGCTTCAGCAGAAAAGGTCTTTGTCAAGGCTGATCAAGTTGCCGAACTGATTGAAACCAAGGCACCAAAACTCAGGATCATTGATTGTCGGCTGAAAGAAAAAAGCTACCTGGATGGGCACATCCCCGGAGCCATCCACCTCAATGTTCGCCAGGAGCTTCGAACTGAGGGTGCCTGGTATACGGTTGGTGTGCGTCGTCAGTTGGAAGCCCAGGAGGAGCTGTTCGGCCGTGAGCTCGGCATCAGCAAGGACACCATGGTCATCCTCTATGATGACGCAGGCTGGGATGCCACTCGGCTGTTCTGGGAACTGAAATATACCGGCCATGAGAAGGTTGCCATTCTTTACGGTGGCTGGCCTGAGTGGCAGGCCCAACAGTTACCCGTTGAAAAAAAGCTCAACAGGGCTGAGCCTGACTTGTTTATTGCCGATGTACAGCCGCAAGTGCTGGCAACAGCAAGCTACATTATGGGCCATATGGGCGATCCGAATGTGGTTCTGTTGGATGTCCGGCCGCCGGCCCAGTTTAAGGGTGATGAGAAACATAAGGCTGCAAAAATCGGTGGTCGTCTGCCATCGGCAGTGAATGCGTTCACCCTGGCGAACTGGGAAGACAAGACCTACCTGAAAGATCCAGCAGACCTCATGGATATGTATGCTGACCTGGGAGTCACACCGGACAAAGAGATTATTCTTTACTGCAACACGGGTTACTACGCTGCAAATAGTTATTTTATTCTCAAGGCACTAGAGTTCCCGAACGTTCGCGTCTACGACTACTCTTGGGTCGAGTGGAGTGAAAAGAGTCATTTGCCAAAAATCGCCGGCAAAGCGAAATAAGGATGGCCAATCAGGCCGCCTCACTGCAACCAATGCAGTGAGGCGGCCAAGGGCCCCGTGCGGTTAGGCCTTTCAGGTGATTCTGAACAATTTGGCGCTGGCAAGGCGCGTCGACGCAGGCCTAGCCAAAGCTAAGTTAAGGAGACGCAACAACGCCAGCGGGTAAAAGGACCAGATTAATGGATGGAATTAACCACACGGGGACACTCGCTTCAACTTCCATGCAAATTTCAGCAACAATCCATTTTTCTGGCAAGAGAACTGCCGCCGGAGCTTAAAAACCGATTGCCCCCAGCGCCCCTTCAATGCTACAAACTCCTCGCACCTTAAGCCGCAGGGACCACCCCTGTGGTTTTTTCTTTGTTCCAAAGGATGTTAGAGATGATCAGCGCTCACAATGTCGCCCTTGCCTACGGCAAGCGGGTGATTTTTAAAGATGTCAATATCAAGTTCGTGCCCGGCAACTGCTATGGCCTGATCGGCGCCAACGGCGCCGGCAAATCGACCTTTCTGAAAATCCTCGCCGGTGAGTCGGAAGCGGATAAAGGAGAGGTTTCGGTCGGTCCCGGCGAGCGGATCGCCATGCTGCGCCAGGACCACTTCGCCTTTGACAACCATACCGTCATCGACACGGTGATGATAGGGCATGAACGGCTGTTCAAGGTGAAGGCCGAACGCGAGGCAATCTACGCCAAAGAGGAATTCACCGATGAGGACGGCGTCCGCTCGGGGGAACTGGAAGCGGAATTCGCCGAAATGAACGGCTATGAGGCGGAAAGCGAAGCGGCGGTGCTGCTGAATGGTCTCGGCATTCCCGAAGAGCTGCGCCACAAGCTTATGAAGGATCTCGAAGGGGGCGAAAAGGTCCGCGTACTGCTCGCCCAGGCGCTGTTCGGCAATCCCGACATTCTGCTCCTCGATGAGCCGACCAACCATTTGGACCTGAAATCGATCCAGTGGCTGGAGGATTTTCTCTCCCGTTTCCCGAATACAGTGATTGTTGTCTCCCACGACCGGCACTTTCTCAACCAGGTCTGCACCCATGTGGCCGACATCGACTTCGGTAAAATCACCGTTTATGTCGGCAACTACGACTTCTGGTACGAAGCCAGTCAGCTGGCGCTGAAACAGAAGCAGGAAGAGAACCGCAAGGTCACCGATAAGGCCAACGAGCTCAAAGAGTTTATCCAGCGCTTCTCCTCCAACGCCTCCAAAGCCAAGCAGGCGACTTCGCGAAAAAAATTGCTGGAGAAGTTAACAATCGAGGATATGCCCGTCTCCTCGCGAAAATATCCCTTCGTGGTTTTCAAGCCGGAGCGCGCCTGCGGCGACGTGATCCTGGAGATCAAGGATCTGTGTAAAACCATCGATGGCGTCAAGGTGCTGGATAACTTCAGCCTGACGGTGGCCAAAGGGGACAAAATCGCCTTTATCGGCGGCGACAGCCTGACCAAAACCACCCTGTTTCAGATTCTGGAAGGCGATCTCGAGCCCGACAGCGGTAGCTTTCGCTGGGGCGTAACCATCACCCCGGCCTATTTTCCCATCGACAACAGCCGCTACTTTGAAAAGGATCTCAACCTGGTTGAGTGGCT
>CAMYNC010000229.1:4260-5796 GCA_947259685.1 uncultured Desulfuromonadales bacterium
GCTGCTGCAGTTCGCACCGACCGAAGGGGAAAGCTTTGCCCGCGGCTTCCTCGGGCGAATGCTCTTCTCCGGCGATGAAGCGAAAAAGCAATCGACGGTCCTCTCCGGTGGCGAAAAAGTCCGCTGTATGCTGGCCAAGATGATGCTCACCGAGGCCAACGCGCTGGTCTTTGACGAGCCGACCAACCACCTGGACCTGGAATCGATTACTGCGCTGAACAACGGGCTGATGGAATACAAAGAAGTGATCCTCTTCACCAGCCACGACCACAAGTTTCTATCCACTGTCGCCAACCGGATCATCGAGTTTACCCCGAAAGGCTATATCGACCGGATGCTGAACTTCGATGAATATCTGGAGAGTAGCGAGGTGGCGAAGATCAGGGCGGAGCATTATCAGGGAGAGGCCGACCTGAAGCTGTAACTGGAAACATTAAAAAACCCCCTGCTGATTCGCTCCCAAGGGGGTTACTTATTTTGTTCAAAAGCACGCGATCCCACACTGAATTCCCTTAGCTCGCAATGAGTTAGGGGGATTTTTATTGCCGGAAAAATCTGTTCCAGCCGATCCGCCTCCTGTCAGGAACTCCTAAAGACTTCAGCTTTTGTACATGTGCAAAAGTTTTGAGCCTGTTTATCAGGCACTTATTGACTGTAAAGTTGTGTAACAGTCGGTGTTTGCGGCTACGGTTTGAATGACCTATAATCGCTACCTATTAATCACCTTTGGTAGGGGTATTTCTTCACGCATCATTGGAGCACTAAATGAAAAGAGCAAATGTCAGTATTTTTTTTACCACCCTCATCCTGTTGGCCTTTCTGATGGGATGTGAGGAGCAACCATTAAACTTTTCAGTTCGTTACGATACCTTGGGTGAACTTAAGCCCAACGTACCAGTCTATTTCGAAAAGACCCGGGTCGGCCATATTGAAAAAATAGTCTCGACTGACCGGGGTGACTATCAGGTTGAAGTCTCAATCGGCCCCGAACACAAAGGCAAAGCCACAAACAACTCGAAATTTTATATCTTGAACGATCCTTTTGACTCGGGCAGAAAGGTTCTGGTCATTAAGCAAAGTTCTCCCGGTGGAACTGCCATAATAGAGGGCAGCATTGTCCAGGGGGAAGAGAGTCGAGGTTTCCTGGATCAATTGATGTCGAATTTTAAAATATCGAGCGAAGACGCCTCCAAGAAACTGCAAATAGCAATGCGTGATCTCAAGGAAGATTTGAGGAAAAGTTCACAAAAGTTAAATGAGCAAATGGAGGAATCTCTGGTCAATATCGACACCTATTTCCAGGAGCTTGGCAATTCGATCGACTCTTCCCTGAGCGAGGAGAACTTACGGAAACTGGAATCCACATTAGAAGATTTCGTTGAGCAATTCGACCGCTTAAGTGAGGAGACACAAAATCTGATTAGAGAGGAGATGTTACCACAACTGCGCCGGAATCTGGAGACCATCCGTAAAAAACTGGAGCAAGAGGGACGGGAGGACGATATCGATAAGATCGATCAACAACTTAATCAAATT
>CAMYNC010000230.1 GCA_947259685.1 uncultured Desulfuromonadales bacterium
TAGGCCCAGTTCCCTCGAAGCTGTAAAAACGGCAGGATTTTAAATTACCTCAAACTATTTGACATTTCTTAGTGTTCCGTTTTATATTTCCGTTATAATTTACGGAGATTCCCATGAAACAAGTTTGGTCAGATGCAGAGTTCAACGCCCATTGGCTTTTAAGCGAAGATGAATTGGCCCTGTTAAAGGGTAAGACAGAGTTGGGTCGCGTACTCTTCGCTATTTTCCTTAAACATTATCAGCTAACCGCCAGCTTTCCCAGCGATATTAACTCTATTTCAAACGAGGTGGCAGATTTTATTGCCAATCAAGTGGGAACTGTCTTTCAAGGTTTCGGCGATACCCGCTCTCAGGAGCGCAGTATTCGTGACTATTGTCGAGAGATCCGTTCTTTTCTCGGTATCCGACGATTTGATCGTGGCGGAAAGATTGCATTTCGCGAGTGGGCTGTTGAAAGCCTTTTTCCAAAAGCACCAGATCCACAACAGAAAGATACAGATATTCGCAGTTGGTTTTCAGAGCATCGGTTTGAATTTCCAAGTGATAAAGTTTTATCCAGGCTGATCGGCTCGGCAGAAAAAAAGTTTGAAGAGAACTTGTTTCATCGTGTGACAAGTGGTCTATCGTCAGCACAACGCACGGGACTAGAGCATCTTCTTGATACGTCAGAAGGTTCTTCAGGATTTAGTAAGCTGCGGTCAGGTACAGGGTCAGCAAGCTTGGCAAGTGTCTTGAATACCATTGCCCAGCTGACATTGTTACGTCAGATTAAGTTACCTGAAGATCTATTTTACGGTCTCAAACCAGCCTTAATTGAAAGGTATCGTCTTCGTGCAGGATCGGAGGATGTATGGGAATTGCGTCGCCATTCAAAGTCAAGGCGTTTGGCACTTTTGAGCTTTTATTGCATTCCACGAGAAGCTGAAATCATTGATGGTCTCGTCGACCTTCTTATCGGTGTTACACATAAGATATCTGCTCGAGCTGAGAAAAAAGTAGTCACCGAGTTGGTTGGAGAACTGATGAAAGTCCACGGAAAGACAAACTTGCTGTTTCGTATTGCTGAGGCGGCGAACAAATACCCTGATGAGACGGTCCGTGAGGTTATTTTTCCAGTTGCTGGAGAACAAACGATTGCTGATCTGGTCAAAGAATACCGCTCGAATGGCCCGGCTTATGTGAAACGGATTTACCGCAGGATAAGATCATCCTATGCCAGGCATTACAGGCGTATGCTCCCACAGATTTTAAACACTCTGGAGTTCCGTTCAAATAATACTGCTTGGCGACCACTTCTTGATGCAATTGATTTTCTCAAAAATGAAGTGTCCTCTAATGTACGATATTTTTCACTTGAAGAAGTTCCGGTTACAGGGGTAGTACAACCAAAGTGGCGAGATAGTGTGATTGAAGAAACTCAGTCTGGAGAAAAACGAATTAATCGTATCAATTATGAAATTTGCGTGTTGCAGAGTTTGCGGGAGAAACTTCGTTCCAAGGAAATATGGGTGTCTGGTGCGCGAAGGTTTTGTAACCCAGAACATGATTTACCTCGGGATTTTGAGATAAATCGTAGCCAGCACTATGCCGCTCTGGGCCAACCACTTTTGGCCAGCACTTTTGCCAGCGAGATGAAAGGGAAAATGCGGGCTGCCCTTGAAAATCTAAACGCCAGCTTGCCGAAAGATCCAGATGTTCATATCAGGCAAAAAAGCGGCAAAGCGCGGATATCGGTTTCCCCACTGAACCCGCTAGAAGATCCGCCAAACCTTAATGCTCTAAAATTGGAGCTTGGTCGTAGATGGCCTGCCACGAGTCTCCTAGACGCTTTAAAAGAAACCGAGCTCCGGGTTAATTTTACGAAAAGTTTTGCTTCGACTGCATCGAGGACAGTGCTTGATCAGGAAGACATTTCGCGCAAACTCTTGCTCACGCTTTATGGTCTTGGGACAAATGCAGGCCTGAAAGCTCTGGCAGCAGGACCTAGTGATGTCAGCTACAAAGAACTCTTACATATTCGGCGACGTTACATCCACCGTGACAGCCTACGTCAGGCAACGCAGATGGTTGTAAATGCGACCTTGCAAACTCGATTACCAGAGATATGGGGAGTTGGCACAACGAGTTGCGCTTCGGATTCCACACAATTTGCAGCTTGGGACCAGAATTTAATGACCGAGTGGCATCATCGTTATGGCGGACGCGGAGTGATGATCTATTGGCATGTTGATACTAAAGCTACCTGCATCCATTCACAGTTGAAACGTTGTTCATCATCAGAAGTGGCAGCGATGATCGAAGGCGTGCTTCACCATTGTACTGAAATGGAGATCGATCGCCAATACGTGGATACTCATGGTCAGAGTATTATTGCCTTTGCTTTCTGTTACCTTCTTGGCTTTGAACTCATGCCCCGTTTTAAAAGGATTGATAAACAAAAATTAATCCGTCCAGATAAAAAGCGGACTGGGGACTATTCCAATCTTGACCCTATTTTCGCTCAAGCACCGGTTAACTGGGAGCTTATCATGCAGCAATATGATGAGATGATTAAGTTTGCGACGGCTTTGTTGGAAAAAACGGCTGATGCAGAAGCAATCCTGCGAAGGTTTACACGAAGCCAGGCCAAACATCCTGTTTATTCTGCCTTGCTCGAACTCGGGAAAGCGGCAAAAACGCTCTTCCTATGTAAATATCTCAGTTCGAAAAAGTTGCGGCGTGAAATCAATACCGGATTGAATGTGGTCGAGCGGTGGAATGGTGTGAACAGCTTCATCCACTTTGGCAAGGGCGGCGAGTTCGCAACCAACAGGCTTGAAGAGCAGGAGGTATCGGTTCTGTCCTTACATCTGCTTCAGACAAGTTTGGTTTATGTCAACACACTGATGATCCAGGATGTTTTGGGAGATTCTTCATGGCGAGCTCGGATGACTGAACGTGACATGGCTGCGCTATCGCCATTACCACATAGTCACTTCAACCCCTATGGGAATTTTAATTTGGACATGAGCGAACGTCTCCCTCTGGAAGCAATGAGGGTGGCAGCATGATGTGTTCCGAAACTTATAAGTTCCGGAACCAATAAATTATCACCCAAAAGCTGCGACTTAAAGTTTCCGTAATTCTGTTCCGAAAGAATAGCGGAAAAACGGAGGAAAATCCATGCTGATTGGATATGCAAGGGTTTCTACAACCGGACAGAATCTTGATGTTCAGAAAGAGCAACTTCAGCTGGCTGGCTGTGAAATAATCTATCAGGAAAAACGTACCGGTTTTGATCGCCGGCGGCCACAGCTTGAAAAAATGCTTCGAAAGATCGGTGATGAGGATATCCTTATCATCAGTAGTCTCGATCGTCTGGCGCGCTCAACACACGACTTGTTTGAAATCACACGTACTTTGGAAGAGAATGGAGCTCAATTCCGCTCCCTTCGCGAACCATGGGCAGACACTACTAGCGCCATGGGAAAGTTCTTACTAACTGTTTTCTCAGGACTTTCTGAGCTTGAGCGTAGCTTAATCAAAGACCGAACGGCGGAAGGACGTATCTTAGCGCAAAAGCGCGGTGTCAAGTTTGGCAGAAAGCACAAACTTACAAACCATCAACAGGATCAGGTCCGGCGCATGCTTAATGAAGGGCAATCAATGCGATCTATTTCGAGGCACTTTAATGTTGGGGTTGCAACAATCGACCGCATAAAAAAAACAATGATGCCCGTCTGAATTTAAAATCCTGCCGTTTTTACAGCTTCGAGGGAACTGGGCCTAATATCAGAGACCATGCGACCTTGGAACAACTGGTTGTACTCTCCAACCTGGAAAGCCTTAATGCCGAATTTATCAAATTGAATGAGCCACCAGATGAACGATTACAAAGGCTGAACAAAATCGCTATTGAACAGCTAAACATTTTACTTGCAAATCTAAGCGTAAAAAAAATCGAAAAATAGATTTTTTTACTGTAATAACTACCTATTACAATTCGAAACCGTACCTTTATGTTCAAATGGACCCGCTGGTCCATTTTATAGAGAGTGAAAAAAACCGGGGGAGCTATGCCGCTCTCCTCTGATATTCATCCCCTTGAGTAAAGCTTGGGTACCACCCCCTGAACACTTCTCGAAGTTCATCATTCAAAACTCGGGTACGAACCTGTAACAATAAGTGAGCACCTTGCTGGCTCCAACGCATTTGCTGTTTCTTGACCATCCGCTT
>CAMYNC010000231.1 GCA_947259685.1 uncultured Desulfuromonadales bacterium
TGCATGATGTGACCATCACCCAGGAAGCTCCTAACTATCGCATCGAGCGGGGGCACTAATTGCGATGACCGATATTCATAGCGAAAAAATTCTGATTCTCGATTTCGGGTCGCAATATACTCAGCTGATCGCTCGCCGGGTGCGTGAGTCGCACGTCTATTGTGAGTTGCAGCCCTTTGACATGTCGCTGGAGGAGATCAAAGCCTTCGGTGCCAAGGGGATTATCCTCTCCGGTGGGCCGAAATCGGTCTATGAGGAGGGTGCTCCGCAGATTGAAGAGGAGCTGTTCGAGCTGGGCATCCCGGTGTTGGGGATCTGCTACGGCATGCAGTTGATGAGCCGTCACTTCGGCGGCGAAGTCATCGCCGCTGGCAAGCGGGAGTACGGCCACGCTGAGCTGCTTTCGGTTGGCACTCCGGGGCCCTTGTTCGATGGTTTCTTTGCCGACGGCAAGAGCCCGGTGTGGATGAGCCACGGCGACCACGTCGAAAAGATGCCCGAAGGCTTCGAGATGATCGCCAAGACTGCCAACGCGCCGGTCTGTGGGATCCAGAACGTTGCCCGTAACCTCTACGGTGTGCAGTTTCACCCGGAGGTCAATCACACGCCGCGCGGTGATATGTTAATTAACACCTTCGTACGCAAAATCTGTGGCTGCAGCGGCAGTTGGACGCCGGGCAAGATTATCGAAGATGCGGTGGCGCGGATTAAGGAACAGGTCGGTACCGATCAGGTGATCCTCGGTCTTTCCGGAGGGGTTGATTCTTCGGTGGCTGCGGCGCTGATCCACCGGGCGATCGGCGATCAGCTGCACTGTGTGTTTGTCGATAACGGCCTGCTGCGTCTCGACGAGGGAGATCAGGTGATGGCGACCTTCGCCAGCAACATGGGCGTCAAGGTCACCCGGGTCAATGCTCAGCAGCGTTTTTACGATGCGCTGGCCGGTGAAGCCGATCCGGAGAAAAAGCGCAAAATCATTGGCGGCCTGTTCGTCGATATCTTCGCCATCTACCCCGATGTCATCGAGTCAGCCGGAGCCAAGACCGGTAAGGCGCATAACATCAAGAGCCACCACAACGTTGGCGGTCTGCCCGACTACATGAAGCTGGAGCTGCTAGAGCCGCTGCGCGAGCTGTTCAAGGATGAGGTGCGCACCGTCGGCG
The DNA here is from genome assembly GCA_947259685.1 of uncultured Desulfuromonadales bacterium. Next base: position 1,164 of record CAMYNC010000231.1, read on the forward strand.
AGGAGCTCGGCCTGCCGCATCAAATGGTCTGGCGGCATCCTTTCCCGGGACCGGGTCTGGGTGTACGCATCCTCGGTGAAATCAAGGAGGAGTACTGCGAAATTCTTCGCCGCGCCGATGCCATCTATATCGAAGAGCTCTACGAGAGCGGCCACTACCACAAAATCAGTCAGGCGTTTGCCGTCTTTCTGCCGGTCAAGTCGGTCGGGGTCATGGGCGATGGCCGCACCTACGAGTATGTTGTCGCCCTGCGCGCGGTCGAGACCAAGGACTTCATGACCGCCGGCTGGTATCCGATGCCTTATGCAGACCTGGCGCGGATCAGTAATCGGATCATCAACGAGGTTCAGGGGATCAATCGCGTCACCTACGATATTTCCAGCAAGCCACCCGCCACCATCGAGTGGGAATAGCATAGGTTTTCTTTATTGAATCGCCAGGCCGTCAGATATTACTGACGGCCTTTTTTTATTGCAAAATCGGGAAAGGATTCGTCAATAGTGAGTCAGGATCTTCATCTGGAAAGGGAATAGCGTAGAACGCCATTATTCTTCGATAAGTTTTTGGCATTACTGGATTAATCAAGAAAAGAGTAATTTATTTCAGCGTCTTAGCTTTTCTTGATTAGAAAAAATAATCTCCAAAAATGTATTCAGGCTGTTGCGAAAAATAAAAAAGTAGCGATAATGTTCGGCAGTAAAACAATATTATATTGTTTGGTGAGTTTTCCGATGAGGGTTTAAATGCCTGAACTCTAAGTTGAGCCTTGCTGTAGAAAGGAGATGTCAATCAGGGGTGATGCAGCCACTCGATAGGTGAAATTAACCAGTGCAAACAAAATGAAAATCGAACTGACAAGATGGGGGTTAAAAATGAAAATGACGAAAGTTTTGCTGATGCTTGTTGCTGTTCTCTTTGTCGCCAGCACCGCCTTTGCGGATTCGGCCACCAAGGAGGAGTGCGTCGCCACATGTAAGAAAGCCGCCGAAATGCTGCAGCAGGACAAAGCTGCCGGGATTGCAGAAATTAGCAATAAGGAAGGGCAATTTGTTTGGAAAGATACCTATGTTTTTTTGATGGATCTGGACGGTAAAATGCTTGCTCATCCAATCAAGCCCGCCTTGACCGAAAAAGGTAGCCTGCTTGCGGTTCCTGACAAAAATGCCGAAAGTCCGAAGATGCTGTTTGCCGAATTTGTCGAGGTCGCAAAGAATTCTGGCGAAGGCTGGGTTGATTATATGTGGCCGAAGCCCGGCGAGGAAGCCCCTTCGAAGAAAGACACCTACATTTATCGCGTTCCAGGGACCGATATGTTCGTTGCCGCTGGAATCTATCAATAGCGCAATGCTCGCCGCAGAAGCGGCTTGACGCTTAAGATATTATGGCCATGCCCCTGGATATTTATATATTGAGGGGCATGGCTGTTTGAGCCTGATTTTCGATTCAGGAATTATCGCCTGGCAACTTGAGGTTGCTGCTTGGGGAAAATCGTTTGCAGGATCTCCTGGTGATCTTCTGCCAGTAGCCGAGGTCCAAAACTGCTCACCACCCGAGCTGAAGCCAGGCTGGCCAACCGGCCGGCATCTGGAAAACTGTCGCCCCGGGTCAGGGAAAAGAGCAGGGCTCCAGCAAACATATCACCGGCACCGTTACTGTCGACGGCAGTCACCGCATGCGGGCTGACGCGGTGGAGATTGTCACCATCAAACAGGATCGCCCCATCGGCACCGCAGGTCACGGCAAAGTTACCAGCGATCTGCTTTAAGGCATCGATCGCCTCTTCCAGTTGGCTGCAATCGGTCCAGGCCAGGGCTTCGGCCTGATTGCAGAACAGCATATCGACCCCATCACCGATCATCTCGGCCAGGCCCTCTTTGAAATACTGGACCATTGCCGGGTCGGAAAAAGTCAGGGCGGTTTTTACGCCGACCTGTTCGGCGATCCGTTTGGCTTCAATCGCCGCCGCTCGTCCGGTTGGCGAGGTGACCAGGTAGCCTTCGATATACAGATATTCGGAGGCTGAAATCGCATCGGCATCCAGTTCGGCGACCGAAAAGCCTTCAGAAATACCGAGAAAGGTATTCATGGTCCTTTCCGCATCGGGGGTAACCATAACCAGGCATTTGCCGGTGATTCCCGGACCACGGCCATTGTCGGCATTGCTGGTAACGCCTGCGGTATGCATATCGCGAAGATAAAAATCACCGGTTTCGTCGGCCGCCAATTTACAGGAGTAGAAACAATCAGCCCCAAACTGGGCTGCGGCAATAACGGTGTTGGCGGCAGAACCGCCGCAGGCCCATTTGCCCGGATGATCCTCTAGGGCAGCGACCAGTTCATTTTGGCGCTCTTCGGCGACCAGGGTCATCACTCCCTTGTCGATGGCACAGGCCGCGAGAAAGTTATCCTCGACTTTAAATTCCATATCGACCAATGCGTTGCCGATGGCGGTGAGATGATATTTTTTCATCAGTGACGGTCCTCGAAATATGTCAGTTATTGATATTGTGAGTGGGCTACTCTACCGAAAATCTGACGGCGCGCCAACCGCTTTACTTTAAGGTCCAACGAAAAAGTCCCCACCAAATGGCAGGGACTTTTTTCCAACAAATCGCTATGAATGGATCAGGCGGAAGCGATGGCCTGCATACCGTTCATGGCTGCGCGCAACTCTTCGCCGACGGCCTCGATCAGGTGGCCACGAATATCAGCATTCACCGCCACCAACTCCTGGTTGTCAACGCCGTTGCTGGTCAATTCAAGGCCTTTGCCGATCACATCGATCTCGACTGCCGCCATGAAATCTTTCAGTAGCGGCACGCAGGCGTGGGCAAAGAGGTAGCACCCGTACTCAGCGGTATCGGAGATCACCCGGTTCATTTCGTACAGCTTCTTCCGGGCGATGGTGTTGGCGATCAGCGGAGTTTCGTGCAGCGACTCGTAGTAGGCCGACTCTGGCTCAATACCCGCTTCGACCATTACTTCAAACGCCAGTTCGACACCTGCTTTGACCATGGCGACCATCAGAATCGCCTTGTCGAAATAGTCCTGCTCAGAGATCTCGCCGGCAGCTTCGGTCTTCTCGAAAGTCGTCTTGCCGGTCTCTTCACGCCAGGTCAGCAACTTGACATCGTCATTGGCCCAGTCTTCCATCATGGTGCGGGAGAACTCACCGGAGAGGATGTCATCCATGTGCTTTTCGAACAGTGGCCGCATAACCTCTTTCAACTCTTCGGCGAGCTCAAAAGCTTCAAGTTTTGCCGGGTTGGAAAGGCGATCCATCATGTGGGTGATGCCGCCATGCTTGAGGGCCTCGGTGATGGTTTCCCAGCCGTACTGAATCAATTTGACGGCGTATGGGGCATCGATGCCGTTTTCGGTCATCTTGTCAAAGCAGAGCAGGGCGCCTGCCTGGAGCATGCCGCAAAGGATGGTCTGCTCGCCCATCAGGTCAGATTTAACCTCAGCGACGAAGGAGGATTCGAGCACGCCAGCGCGATCTCCGCCCTGGGCGGAACAGAGCGCCTTGGCAATCTCCAGGCCATCGCCATTCGGATCATTTTCGCCGTGAACGGCGATCAGGGTCGGTACGCCGAAGCCACGCTGGTACTCGGCGCGTACTTCCGATCCTGGGCACTTGGGGGCAACCATGATCACGGTCAGGTCGCTGCGGATCTGGGTGCCTTCCTCGACAATGTTGAAGCCGTGCGCGTAGGAGAAAGTTGCGCCCTGCTTCATCAGCGGTACCACGGTGTTGACCACGTCGGTATGCTGCTTGTCAGGGGCCAGATTCATGACGATGTCGGCGCTCGGCAGCAGCTCCTGGTAGGTGCCGACGGTGAAGCCATTTTCGCTTGCGTTGAGGAAAGACTGGCGTTTTTCGGCAATCGCTTCTTCGCGCAGGGCGTAGGAGACGTCAAGACCGCTGTCGCGCATGTTCAGGCCCTGATTGAGGCCCTGGGCACCACAACCGACGATGACGATTTTCTTGCCTTTGGCGTATTCGCAGCCATTG
>CAMYNC010000232.1 GCA_947259685.1 uncultured Desulfuromonadales bacterium
CGGCGCGTCATTGGCGCCGGTCACCGTGACCCAGAGCTTGAAGGATGGCCATTGCTTTTCCAGTTCGGTCAATTCCTGGCGATACAGAAATTCGCTCGGTTCGCGGATGCTGTACAGGAGATGAACCTGGTTCTCCGGGCAGGCCTGCCTGGCATAACGGATGATACTCATCAGCGGGGTCAGGCCGATCCCCCCGCCAATCAGAACAATCGAGGGGCTCAGGCTGCAACGATAAATAAACTCACCTTGCCCTTCGGAGATGAGCACCTTTTCCCCGAGGTGTGCCCGCTCATAGAGATAGCGGGAGGCCGGATTTCGATAGGCCTGGCGCACCGCCAATTCGACAAACCCCTGTTGTAACGGCGAAGAGGTCGGTGAGTACCCCCCTATTTCGATGCGCCTGCCAACATCCAGGTGTAAATCGAGCCATTGTCCCGGTGAAAAACGGTAAGGGGCTCTGCCGGTGTCCAGGAGAAAGGACTTGATTCTCGGGGTCTCCTGGTGAATCTCGACAATCCTGGCGGGCACAAGGTTCGGCTCCATTAATTTTTGCCTCGTCTTTTGGGTCAATGCTACAGACTCTTGAGTCAATTAGACCCTGGGTGGCTGTCCTGCCTTAGGAGACCTTAGTTTTGAACATAGTGAGTAACATTTTAAAGCGCTGAACCGCTTTGACCTTGTGGGGAACGCCGCCCGGCATCAGCACGATCTCACCGCTGTTGACAATGCAGGGTTTGTCACCAATGGTAATCTCCGCCTGCCCGTCGAGCACCTGAATGAACGCGTTAAAGGGCACCGTGTGTTCCGAGAGGGCTTGTCCCTTATCGAAACTAAAGACGGTCAGGGTGCCGCTCTCGTTCTGCAGCAGGGTTCGACTGACAACTGAACCTTGCTGATAGTCGGTCAGGTCCGCCAGGATTTGAGGATCGGCTCCGTCAATTGTTAATTTGGTGGTCGATTCAGTCATGATGTTTCCTCGCAATCAGTTGGCTGGTTAATTTCTGGTTCCCAGTAAAAAGTTCGAAGTGCCCGAACTAATGAAAAGCTGGCGGGCAAATTATTCCTGCCAGTGGATACAGGAGACCGGGCAGGCATCGATGGCACCGCTTTGGATCTCCTCTTCGCTTGCACCGCTGGCATCAAAGCATTCTGCCTTGCCATCTTCATCCATGCGGAAAACGTCGGGACAGTTCGAAACGCAGAGTTCGCAACCGATACACTCATCCTTATCAACCCAGGGTGTTTTTGCCATGAGCTTTTCTCCTTTGAAGGTGTTCCTTTTTATGCCTCCAACTTAGCGAACCTGCTTAGGGGAAACATTGACCCACATCAATATGAGGTCTTTATACTCTTTCGGCACCGATAAAGTCTCAAAAGCCTCCATATCGCCATCTGCATAGGCCAGCATAAGTTCCTCGTCAGTCAATTTCAGGTCACCTTTCCCGTTTTATTCATTGAGTACGAATGATAACAGAGATTTGTGACAACCTTTTTTTGACCATCCATAAGTGCTTGAAATTGCTAGCCAGGAAGGTGCTGGACATTTTTTTTCATTTTTTTTTGTCACAAAATCCCCCTGGCGCCGTTCTGGTGAGCAAAGAAGGAAAATATCTCACCACCAAGGAGGACAAAATGAAAGTCTCGGACAAAAAAGTTAAGGGAATGGTCGCTGTCGCAGTTCTGCTGCTGACCGTATTGGGGGCCCCAATCGGCGCTTTGGCCCACTGTGACACATTGGACGGACCGGTGGTCGAAACGGCCAGAGTCGCGTTGGATAAAGGTGACGTCACACCGCTGCTGAAGTGGGTATCTGCTGGCGAAGAGCAGGAGATCCAGGCGGCGTTTCAAAAGACTCTGGCCATGCGGACTCTGGGGCCCGAAGCCAAAGAGTTTGCCGACATGTATTTTTTTGAGACCCTGGTCCGTATCCATCGTGCCGGAGAAGGTGCTCCCTATACAGGTTTAAAGCCGGGCGCGGCCATCGATCCGGCCGTCGCTCTTGCGGATCAAGCCCTGGAGGGCGGATCGATCGATAAACTCGTTGAGGTCCTGACCAACGCTATGGCCAATGGCATGCGGGAGCGCTTCGCCTATGCCTACGAGAAGCAAAAACACGCCGATGACAGTGTGAAGACGGGCCGTGAATTTGTCGAATCCTATGTAGTCTTCACCCACTATGTAGAAGGCCTGCACAGCCTGATCCAAGGAAATGCGGCCCATCACGGTGAGGCTGTAGCGACAAGCCAGGCGGAACATGCTCATTGAGCATTGGTTGCGTCCCGTGACGGTAATACCGCCACGGGACGCAACCAGCTGATTTTTTTCTCGATTTTCTATGAAGGCACAGCGACCAAAGATTTGCGACCGAAAGCGCAAGAGCTATCCTATAAGAACATCTTCCAGACCGGCTAAGGAGCAATTATGGCATACCAAGATTTCGACAAGCTCAGTCGCGAGATCCTTTCTCTGGCCCCCGATGCGATTTTGTTTGCCGACCAAAAAGGCATCATCCGGCTTTGGAATCGCGGCGCGGAGATGATCTTCGGCTTTACTGCAGATGAGGCGATCGGCCAGTCTCTTGATCTGATTATCCCCGAGCGGCTGCGGGCTGTGCATTGGGACGGTTATTACCGGGTCATGAAGACAGGAGAGACCCGCTACGGCAAAGATCTCCTTTCAGTTCCTGCTCTGCACCGGGATGGCCATCAGCTGTCCTGCGAATTCTCCATCGTGATGCTCAAAGATGAGACAGGAAAAATCACCGGGATCGCCTCCATCATGCGCGATGTGACAGAACGCTGGAAGCGTGAAAAGGCGCTTAAGGAACAGGTTGCCACATTAAAAAGTGGCGAGTGAAAAATGGGACATTGTGCGGAAATAAAGGTTCCCGGCGCGAACGTCACCCGCCAGCCAGCGGCAGGGTGATGGTGAAACAGCTCCCCTGTTCCGGCTGACTGGTGACCGCGATGCTGCCATCGTGAGCCTCAATGATGGCTTTGGCAATCCCCAGGCCGAGCCCGGCTCCTTCCTCTTCTTCAGTCCCGGCTCCGCGGAAAAACCGCTCGAAGAGCCGCGCCTGGTCCTCCGGGGCGATGCCACGTCCGGTGTCTTCGATCCGGACCTGTACGCGGTCGTCCTCCCGCTGGGTGAGGATGCTGACGGTCCCCTGTTCCCGATTGTACTTGACAGCGTTTTCCAGGAGGTTCGAGAAGGCTTCAGTGAGACGCTCTTCGTTTCCGCGCAGCTGCAGACCCGGGATGATTTTCTCCGCAATGAAGATTCGTCGGTCACGGGCCAGGGGTTCCACTGTCAGCCGTGCCTTGCGCAGGCAGTCAGCCAGGGAAATGACCTGAAGCCCACCTGACTCCAGCAAATCGGCCTGGCTTTGAGCGGCTCCCAGGAGTCTGCGGATTTTCAATCCCATTTCCTCGGCTGTTTCTCGGATAATCTCCAGTGCCTCCACGTATTCTCCAGCAGGCCGTTCTTTCTGCAGGTAAACATCGCAGTGGCTCCGAATAACGGTCACCGGGGTTTTTAGTTCGTGGGAGACGTCGGAGAGGAGTTCTTCGCGGGCGGCAAGCGACTTTTGCAGCCGGTCGAGCATCTGGTTGAACGAGGAGGCCAGCGTGTAGAATTCGCGATACTGATCTTTGGTCTCCATCCGCTGGTCGAGGGTCTTTTCTGTGATCCTGCGAACCGTGGTGGAAAATCCTCTCAGCGGCCGCAAGGAGCGCTGCGTGATCAGAAGTCCAACCAGGGCAATCAGGAGGATGGCTGCGGGCCCCAGCGCCTGAAGAAAGACCCGGAACCGGCGCAGCATCTCCCAGCTCTCCTCCAGGCTGATGGCAACAATGATGCGGGCGGGATGTCCGGCGTAGATCCCCGTATGCTCCATGACCCGGAGCGGCTCATTCGCCGGGCCGAAAGTGGTAAAGACGCGCAGGCTCTGTTCGGGAACTTCGTACGCCAAATGCTCAAGACCGGGCTCGATGCGCTCACCGGCCAGGGACGGCGAAAGCGCAAAAAGTTCCCCATCGACAAAAATTTCGTAATAATGCCCTGACCGCGGGATGGTGAAATCCCCTGAGGTCACTTCATCGTACTCGAACTCAAGTTCTTCATCCTCCTCGTGGAGCAGCCCCGAAAAAATCTCCACATCCGATTCCAGGTCGTGATCCAGGGAGGA
>CAMYNC010000233.1 GCA_947259685.1 uncultured Desulfuromonadales bacterium
CGAGTTTGTCAAAGAGAAGCTGGTGGCCCAGTCGGTGCACACCGCAGCCCCAGGTTTTGTCGGCCACATGACCTCGGCCCTGCCATATTTCATGTTACCCCTTTCACGGATCATGACTGCGCTTAATCAGAACCTGGTCAAGGTGGAAACTTCCAAAGCCTTTACCCCGATGGAACGCCAGGTGCTGGCGATGCTCCATCGGCTGGTTTATCAGCGAGATGACAATTTCTATCCGCAATGGATTCACAAAAGCCAGCATGCTCTGGGGGCCTTCTGTTCTGGCGGCACAATTGCCAATATCACCGCTCTCTGGGTGGCCAGAAACCGTCTTTGTGGCCCGCAGGGTTGTTTTAAAGGCATCGCCCAGGAAGGGTTTTTTAAGGCACTACAGCACCTTGACTGTAATGGCCTGGCAGTGTTGGTATCCCAGCGTGGGCATTATTCCCTCGGCAAGGCGGTCGACCTGCTCGGCATCGGCCGCGACAATCTGGTGTTGATCGATACCGATGATCAGAATCGCATCGACATGCAACAGCTTAAAAAACACTGCGCGCGGCTGAAGGCAGAGGGAATTCGGCCGTTAGCGGTGGTCGGGATAGCCGGCACCACCGAAACCGGCAACATCGATCCGCTGGATGAACTGGCCGACTTTGCTGCCGAAATTGGCTGTCATTTCCACGTTGACGCCGCCTGGGGCGGACCGACCCTATTTTCCGAAACCCATCGTCATCTGCTGCGCGGTATTGAACGGGCCGATTCGGTCACTCTGGATGCTCACAAGCAGCTCTATGTGCCGATGGGCGCCGGAATGGTGTTGTTCAAAGACCCGACGGCACTTTCGGCCATCGAACACCATGCCGCCTATATTTTGCGGCACGGTTCCAAAGACCTGGGCAGCCACACTTTGGAAGGCTCACGGCCCGGAAAGTCGATGCTGGTGCACGCCGGGCTGTCGATTGTTGGTCGCAAAGGCTATGAGCTGCTGATGGATCTGGGTATTGAACGTGCCCGGCAGTTTGCCGCCAAGGTGCTGGAACATCCCGATTTTGAGCTGATGACTGAACCCGAGCTGAATATCCTCACTTACAGGTATAATCCGGCCTGGGCACAGGCGGTCATGTCTCAGGCCAGCCCTGAACAACAAAGTCAGGCAAATGAGCTGCTCGACCAGGTCACCCGTTTGGTGCAAAAATACCAGCGTGAGGCAGGTAAAACCTTTGTCTCCCGAACCCGGCTGCGTTCGGCCCGCTACGCCAGAAAAATCATCACCGTGTTCCGGGTGGTGCTGGCCAACCCCCTGACCACCGAAGAGATTATCGACGCGGTGCTCAAAGAACAGTGTGAGCTGGTTTTGCGTGACGAGATTCAGGATCTGCTGTTGACCCTGAAAACTGTGCTGCCGACGGCGGTCGGATCAGCGCAATCGGCCTGCTGATTTTGGAGCGAGGGTTTGAAGCGTATATATACTGCTAAATATCTGGTTCCAGGAGACGCCCCGCCGCTTGAAGGTGGGGCGTTGCTCGATCTGGACGGGCGGATTGCCGCCATTGGCAGCCTGCCTGAAATTAAGCGCAGCAACCCTGGCGTCCAGGTCGTCGATTTTAACGATAGCCTGATCGTACCGGTGTTGGTCAATGCCCATACCCATCTGGAATTAACCGATTATCCTCTCTGGGCGGAACAGGTTGGTGAAACAGACGATCCCAAAGACTTTGTCGATTGGATTCTGCGGCTAATTCGGGTCAAACGGCCGCTGGGAAAACAGCGCTTTTATGAGTCTCTGGCCAACGGCATCAGCCAATCTATCGCCGCTGGGACCGGCGCGGTCGGAGACATCCTTTCCCATTACCCCAGTCGCAACGCCTATCAGGGTGCGCCATTACTCGGCACCATCTACCTGGAAAGTCTGGGGCAGGATCCGGCAGTCATCCAACGGGTTAAGCAGGGTTTGAAGGCAGTGCTGCGCGAACAACAGGTTGGCCAGCTATCTTTAGGGATATCACCGCATTCCCCCTACAGTATCAGCGGCTCGTATATGGCCAGCCTGTATAAACTGACCCATGAAGAGAACTTGCGCTGCTGCACCCACCTGGCAGAGTCTCCGGAAGAGGTTGAATTCATTGAGAAAAGCCGCGGCAGCCTGATCAACAAGCTGTATCTGACCATCGGCTGGGAAACACTGGTGCCCCGCGCAGCGGGCTGCACCCCAACCGAATATCTGCAACGCAATGGCGGGCTCTTTGCTGAAAACCTGCTGGTCCATGGGGTGCAGCTGGCAGATAAGGAAATCAAACAGTTGGCGGAAAAGGGTATGTTTTTAGCTCTCTGCCCAGGTTCCAATGCCCGCTTAAAGGTTGGCAAGCCACCCGCTGCAAAGCTGCAGCAGGCCGGGGTCAGGCTGGCCTTGGGCACCGACAGTTTGGCCAGTAACGACAGTCTGTCGATCTGGGATGAAATGGCCTTTGCCCATAGCTGGCTGGCTGGTCAACTCGATGCCCCAAGCCTGTTTCGCATGGCGACCCTCGGTGGCGCCGAGGCGCTGGGAATTGAAAAGCAGCTTGGTTCTTTAGCGAGAGGCAAGCATTCCAGTTTTCAGGTGCTGCAACCGGAAGAAGTCGTTACAATGAATGATCTAGCTGAATACTTTGTCGCGCCAGGTCGCACTGCTGAGATAGTTCAGGTTTTTCATCAGGGCAGGGCAATGCTGTCAGGACTGCACGAATCAGCAAATGTAGAGTAAGAACAGGCAAGAAATTCCTTAGCTAAAATTTTATAGAAGGGAGAGCAATGATCGAAGAATACGGAACCATTGTCGAATTAAAAGGCAAAGAGATTGCCGTTGTGCTCTGTAAGCGCAATAGCGCCTGCGATCATTGCCCGTCGAGCGGGGCCTGCCAGATAGGTGACGACAGTGAAACCATGCTGGTCGAAGCTTTTAATCCGATCGGTGCCGAAATCAGTGACCGGGTCAAGATTGTCACCAGCACCAAGCATTTTCTGCAATCCTCTTTTATGCTTTACATTGTGCCGATAATCGGGTTATTGATCGGGGCTTTGATCGGGCAGGGGATCGGTGAGATGACTGATGTCGCCATCGATCCATCGCTGTTATCGGCAATTCTCGGCACAGCCTTTTTGGCTGGCACCTTTCTCTGCATAAAAGTCGGTACCCGGGCATTGAAGCGTGAAATTTTCATGCCGCGCATCACCGAAATTCAGGCAAAAGCAGACACACAGGCGGACGCACTTCTTCATGGGCATTAAAATCATCGCAACCAACAAAAAAGCCTACCACGATTATTTTATCGATGAAACCTTTGAAGCTGGAATTGTGCTCACCGGCACCGAGGTTAAATCGATCCGTGCCGGCAAGGTCAATCTGAAAGAATCCTTCTGCCGAATCAAGGACGGCGAGGTGTTCATCAACAATATGAACATCAGCGCTTATGAGTTCGGCAACCGGGAAAACCATGATCCGACCCGTATGCGTAAGCTGCTGCTGCACCATGCCGAGATCGACAAGCTGACCCGTCTGACCGAACAAAAAGGCCTGGCCATGGTGCCGACCAAGCTCTATTTCAAGCAGAACTACGTTAAGCTTGAAATCGGAATCGGCCGCGGCAAGAAACTACACGACAAGCGCCAGACTCTGAAGCAAAAAGAGGCCGACCGCGAAATGTCCAAGGCCTTGAAAAGCTCATTCAGATAGTTGGAATGATGCTTGAACTCTTCAGGCATAACGTGAGATACTTAAGTGTAAAAGTTGGAAGTAGAGAGAAGTTAGATATAAGGGGGTGTCAAGGTTTCGACGGGGGACGGAAACGAAGTGCCGCATGCCGGAGTGGGCTGGCTCCGTAACAAAGCCCAACTTAACTAAACGCAGACACTGACGTTAGTTACGCATTAGCAGCTTAACGCTGCTACGTCTTGTCACTCATCGCCTGTGTGGCTGATGAGACGTTAATTTAGCAGGCTAGTTTCAGAGAGTGTCTGTGGCTCTGAGGCGAAACTAAAGCAGACTCGCCTGGTGGATATCCTGTCTGTGGGAGCTTCATCCGGTTAATTCAATACACAGACTACGCATGTAGAAGCCTTACGTGGAAAGCTTTCGGACGCGGGTTCGATTCCCGCCACCTCCACCATTTGATAATCCGGCATAGCCC
>CAMYNC010000234.1 GCA_947259685.1 uncultured Desulfuromonadales bacterium
CCGCCACCGATCACGAGGACCGGGTTGAAATTGGTGTTGTAGATCACCAGGTAAGTATCGAGACTGGTGATCTGTTCTTCAGACCCCATCACCACCGGAAAGCTCCCGTCGACAAGAATGGTATCCGGGGTAACCGGGACCATGCGCCCCCGATCCCACACCGCCACCACATTCAAGCCGAAGGTCTCCCTCAATTGCACTTCCTTTAAGGGACGACCGACCAGCGGGGTGTTGTGCACCGGAAACTCGGCGATCAGAAGATCTCCCATCCGTCCGACCACGTGACAGTGGACATGCCCGGCGTTGACACGATTGGCAAGGTGCTCCCCCAGTTGGAGTTTGAGGGGCAGAACATGATTGCTGCCGGTCAGTTCCAGCAGGTCGATGGACTGCTCGTGTTCCGCCACCGCTGCGATCGGTACGTCTGGAGAAATGTCCCGGATCGTCAGGGTGATATTCGTGTTGATCGTGTCGCTACAGTTGGCGACCACCATCCGGGCATGCTCCACCTGCAACGCCTCGTAGGTCACCCGGTCCTCCACTCGTCCGGTCACCACTGGCACACCGTCGATGTGCAGTTGCACAGCCTTGACTGGATCCGGTTCGATCACGAAGTGGGGGATGTCGTGAAGTCGCAGCCGCGCCCGCAACGCCGTGGCCAGACTGTCCAGGCCGCACAGAATGACATGACCTTGAGTGCCGGGGGGTACCGCCCTGGGCGCATGAAACCGCATTCGGGACTCCATCCAGGGTGCATAGAAGAAGCGGATGAATACGAACGGCAGCACGATCAGAAGCAGCACAACGCCGGTCAGCAGAACCACGACACTGAACAGGCGAGAGCCCAGTAAACTCCTGTGACCCAGGAGTGCTCCTGCCCCTCAAAGTGTTCCATGATCAGGTGGAAGCCGACGGCAAAGAGCGCCACGGTCACCACCAGCAGGAGAGAATAGCTTGCCAGCGCCCGAATATTGGGACGGGCGCGGGTCGGGAGCAGAAGAGACAATAACTCGCTGGTAAGAAACTTCATCGGGTATCCGTGCAAGTACGGGCCAAGCTAGAGAAACAGGCTTATCGCCTGTCGATCAAATTATATACTCAGAAAACCATATATCCGTTATTAAGTCGCTGTTTCTAAGGTTATTCTCACCTCGATCTCTGGCAGTGAAAATCCCCTAAGGCCTGTCGAACCCCGAAGATACCATAGTTGAAACTATTGTCTGTGAAGGATTTGATGCCGGCCGGGGAAATGGTAGCCCGGTTGTCACATTGTATTCGTAAGCTTTCCTGTATATAGACAGTTAGAAAGTAGAGTTTCAAATGGGTGAAGATTTCCCACAAGTCACCACTCGTCATAAAACAAAACCTCCACCCTCTATTGAAGGAAGACGGTTTGTCAAATGTAACCAGTTTGAAAAAGCCGCCTGCCCATGGGCCGCTAGTTGACTTCAAAACTACCTATATTTGAGAATCGGTGGCCGCGAGCAAGACTTCCTTTTCAAAAGGGCGGTCCCGATTTTTGAAGTAGCGAGCCTGTACGGTTAGTCCTAAGGTCAAGCAGGATCATATTATCGGCCAACTTACAAAAGAGCCTCAGTCCGCTTCCGCAGGCTGAGGCTAAATTTGGTCTGGAAATGGTGACTTACGGGACACATTGGAAACCATAACTTTATTAGGGGAATTCGTTAGGAGATGAATGAATGTTTGTATCTCTACACCACCCTGTATCATGCCTGCATCTGCTCAGGATCTATCTCCTTACGAGCGTTCGGCAAAACCCTTTCGCTGATTAACTCACCGTTGAACAGATGCAGATCCCGCTGCGGGAATGGGATGACAATCTTTTCGTCACTGAATTTTTGAATAACCTTGTGGTAAAGCTCACTTCTCACCTGAATCCGATCATCTGCATCGGGAATCCAGACCCTCAGCTCAAAATCAAGAGAACTATCACCCAAACTCATAAACAACACCTGGGGCGCGGGTGATTTGGCGACGGCATCATGCTCTTTCGCACACGCCAGAAGTATTTCACCCACCAGGGGCACGTCGCTGCCATAGGCGACACCGACGGGGACCGAAACTCTCACATTGCGATTATTAAGGGTCCAATTGGTCACCTGGTTGCTGATGAGGTCCGCATTCGGGATGATCACATCTGCATTGTCAAAAGTCTGGACGATCGTGGCCCGCAAACCGATCTTTTTTATCTGTGCCATGTTGGTGCCGATGTTTATGGTATCGCCCTCACGGAGCGGCCTTTCAAAGAGCAGGATGAGCCCGGAAACAAAATTATTAACAATACTCTGCAGCCCAAAACCGATACCAACACCGAAGGCGCTCAGGACAATGGTAAGCTTGGTCAGATCGAGACCGAGCATAGAAAACGCCACCAGAACCCCGATAAATACAATCAGATATTGCAATAGACGTCCCACGGAAAGCCGCACGCCTCTTTCCATATGGCCGCCGGTAACAGCCTCATCCAAAAGCACCTTGGGAAGAACCTGCGAGGCGAAGAACGAGCCGTACAGGGTCCCACTGGCCGCAATGACCAGCCCGACACTGATTCGCAGCTCGCCAATATGGAAACCTGGTGTCAGAAGACCGGTTATCGCTTTGGGAATGCTGTCAAACAGATCCCATGCCATAAAAACAGCTGGCAATAGAACAAACAGCAGGATCGCTGCAACAAGTATAAAACCAGTTTTACGGACGTATTTTCCCGCATCATTGCGCATTAATTTGATCTGCCAGACGGGTGACGAATAGTAGACCCAGTGCAACCCACCGCGGATCAGGTGAACAAACAACATGATGGGAACAATGACCGCCATCGTCATCAGCGAAGACTTAAACAGATAGGCCGCTGCTCCTGCCTTACCAAAGAATTCCGCGATCAGGATGATGCCATAGAGTAAAGCGACGGTTCGAAGCAGCCAGTGATAATGTACGGCTTCGTTCTGCTCGACGCTTTCTTTCAGCCATTTCAAGCAGAATCTCAGTGCAATTAACGAAGCGATGGAGATATAGAGTCTAAAAAGAGGGGAAGGCAGACCTGTTGCAATAAAGATCAGAGTTAAAATATAGGCGGCCATGACAGCATAGACCGCTTTTTTCCGCCATGGTTGAGTAAGCACTGAGCCCAACAAACGCGCACAGGCGATACTCCCGACTATCGTGGTGATCAGAATGATCGTCGCTGGAGCCTCCCAGAGCTCCAGCTGGAGAGCAATAATCAAGGTGGTCAGGAAGAATACTGTAGAGATGGGCCGTTCTGCCAGGCCGCTCCAGAGTGCCGACTCCTGTAGCGCCTGGCGGTTACGACCGATAACAACCGAGATGGTTGTAAAAAGTAATAACAGCAGCCCGCAAGCGAAGCCATGCCGGACAAAAAAACGGCTGTCCGGCATGGCCAGAAGTCTCAGGCCACCCCATACAGAGATCCACATTTCAGCTCTGAATTGTGAGAAATAGAGGGGCGAATACATCGGCGGGGATTTTCCATACAGCGAATCCTGACGCGTATCGGCGATCAGTTTTTCCACCTCAATATTAAAAACGTTGATCTTCGATGAAATTGCCGCTCCCCTGGCCTGCATGGCCATCAGGGGCTCAATGTGTTGCAATACGGCCGCTTGGGCTTTTTCAATCGTTATAGCAGCCTTTTTAAAAGCCGTACGAAGTTGATTTGGTGACCGTTCTCTGAGCAGGGATGATTGCCAGTCATGCCAGCGCTGACTTTCAGCCAGCCACTCCCTGTCCCAACGATCAAGTCGAATGATGGCCTCGGCAACAGGTTTGCCGATTTTGTCGAGCAGCTCCTTTTCATTGGCAAGCAACTGATTAAGTTCAAGATATCTTAAATAATTACTTTCTTGAGCATCTTTGAGACGTTGTAGCTGTTTTATGGAATCCTGAATTCTCGTCTCAACGGCAGAGAACTCCTTGGCGATGGGCGCTAAATCCAGATCGTCCACCATCTGGCTCTCGAGTGACACCAAGCGGACTGACAGGTCTGCGGCGAGGGGGATGATTTTTGACAGGTCAGGTTCGTTTGACCCTGCTCCCTGCAAAACAGTCGCTTTTGGATTTTCCACTCCCTGGTCTGCGGCCTGCAGATCACCAGACCAGCAGACGAACGCAAAAAACAGCACCAAAACAAAGCGCAGATTTCTTATAAGCAGGGGTAGGCCCGTAGTGGTTACATGAGGGTAACCAGACAGCTCCGTCGTACCTTTTACCGGTCTGGGTTTCATGTCGTTAGTCAACCTCATCGAATTGTCTACTGGTTCAATTACGCTCTGACCTCAGGTGGCAGATGCAGCTCTGCCTAAAAAGCTAACCGTGCACGCAGTCCATAGACCCAAAGTGAGTTCTCGTCAGGGTTGAGAGCAGGGTCGATGAGTAATTGAACGCTTGGCGTGATGGAAAGCTCCCTGCTTACCAGCAGACGATAGTAGGCTTCGAGCGCGTACTGATCATCCAGATCAGTGCCAAGCAGAGCATCGTTCGGTCTACCCCAGTTGGCACCGAATCCGAGCTGGCTTCCCGTTCCCAGAGAATCGAGTCCGCCCGGTGTATAGCCTCCCCCGATACTGACCGACCGTTCCAGCAGACTGCCGCCGTCCTCCGCCCACCCGGCCCGTATGAACGCCAGCCATTTGTCACCAATAGCATGATTGAAAGACAAAACGCCCCCCCAACCGTCATCTACTCCCAACTCATCTCTTTCGTCCGCGTGCCATAAGTTCAGGTGGACATTGTTGAGGTAGTAGGCCTCCTGTGAAGCGCCGG
>CAMYNC010000235.1 GCA_947259685.1 uncultured Desulfuromonadales bacterium
CACTGGTGTGAAATCTGCCGCAAAGAAGGGAAAAAGCTCGCAGCAGACTGCGGCCTTTGCGACAGGGTGGCTGACAACAGCGTGATTTTCTATGATGTCTATCACAAGAATGAACTCGCCGACCTGAAAAACCAGCTCTAGCTCCTAATGCAATCCCTTCTGGCAGAAATAAAGACCCGTCTTCCGCAGGGCGATACGTCTCGGCGCCTCTTTCATGGCCGCGGGCATTGTTTCCCCGGTTATGACGATCTTTTGGTTGACTGGTTCAAGCCGGTCGTCCTGATGACCCTCTATCAACCCCGTGAGGCGGACTGGTTGCAAGAACTTGTGCGGCTGCTGCGGCAGCAACTCCCGCAAGTAGAAGCAATTCTGCTGCAGGAGCGGTTTCTGACCAATGCCCCAAGCCGCTTGCTCTGGGGGCGGTTGCCAGAGAAGGTTGCTGCGGTTGAAGCTGGTCTGCAATATCAACTGCGAATGAGTGAAGCCCAGAATATCGGTTTTTTCCTCGATATGGCCGTAGGCCGGCAATTGGTGCGAGAGCGGGCAGCGAACCGGAAAGTGCTGAATCTCTTCGCCTACACCTGCAGCTTTTCAGTCGCCGCATTGACTGGCGGAGCGCAGCAAGTGGTGAACCTGGATATGAATCGCGGCGCCCTGGAACTGGGGCGTTTGAATCATCGCCTGAATGGTTTTGAAGAACGGCGCGCCAGTTTTCTGCCGCTGGAGCTGTTTCGCAGCTTCAGCAAGTTACGCAAACTGGCCCCGTTTAACCTGGTCGTCTGCGACCCTCCCGCTTCGCAGGGGAAGAGTTTTAACGCAGAGCGGGACTGGCCAAAGTTGTTGTGCCGCCTGCCTGAACTGTTGGCTCCGGGAGCAGAAATCCTCGCCTGCCTGAACGCGCACTTCCTGTCTCCAGAGTTCCTGCAACAACAATTTTCTGAGCTACTGCCGAATGCCGAACTACTGCAGGCCTTACAGCCGGGGCCTGATTTTCCGGAAGTCTCGCCTGAAAAAGGTCTCTGGATGCTGCATTACTGCATAGGATAAAGAGTCCGACTGTCAGCTTGCAGCAGGAATCGGCTAACCTGGAACATTTCATCCAGGGTTATACCGAATTGGGAGTGCGTTTCGCGCTGGCCTACAAAAACGAGTGCACTGAGGATAATGACCATGGAAGACTTGAAACTGTTGGTCGACTTGCATAAAAGAGCCAAACGGCAGGGGCCTGGTGGAGAGGCGGAGACGGAAAAGGCTATTGATTTAGCGATGATAGATTCATCAGCCCCGTTGAGAATTGCTGACATAGGTTGCGGCACAGGATCGTCTACTCTCGTGCTTGCCCGTTTATTGAATGCCAGTATTACGGCAGTGGATTTTTTACCTGATTTTTTAGAAGTGCTTGAAACCAAAGCCGAGAAGCTGAGGGTAAGTGAAAAGATATCTTCTCTTTCATGTTCTATGGAAAACTTGCCGTTTGGCGATGAGGAATATGATGTTATCTGGTCTGAGGGGGCAATATATAATATTGGTTTTGAACAGGGGGTAAGAGCTTGGAGTCGATTTCTTAAAACGGAAGGGGTGCTGGTTGTCTCAGAAATTACCTGGATAACTGCCGTTCGTCCGTCTGAACTTGAGGACTATTGGGAGAAAGCTTATCCAGAAATAGCCACTGCATCTTCTAAAATAGGTATTCTGGAAAAGCATGGTTATTCTCCGATTGCCTACTTTGTTTTGCCTGAGCATTGCTGGCTGGAGAATTATTATCGACCGCTGCAGAGCAGCTTCGGTGATTTCCTGAAACGAAACGATAACAGCGAAAAGGCCCAGACAATTGTCGCTGCTGAAAAATGGGAAATCGCGCTGTATGAGAAATATAAAACTCACTTCAGCTACGGTGTATATATCGCCAGAAAGTTAGGCACATAAAGCCTGACTTGAGTGTGGCCTGCTATAATTGTCTCAACAACACTTCAGTTTCTAGCATGTGAGATGAGTGGCCGGGCAATGACT
This sequence comes from uncultured Desulfuromonadales bacterium, assembly GCA_947259685.1. The sequence goes on from CAMYNC010000235.1 coordinate 2,011, forward strand.
TGATTTTCAAAATCCATCCACGAAAACCTCCTGCCCCCCCCCAAAAAAAAAATCCACAGGCAAGAAGGCATCATGAAATTCCTGCTGACAACATTCCTCATCGTTTCTCTACCCTGCCATACAATTTCTGCGCAACCTCTAAAGGCCGTTTTCGAAAAGGCAAGCACCGTCGATCTGAGTAATCCTCATGATCTGAAACTCTCTCCCGACGGCCGCTATTTGATGGTGTCCGATGTCGGTAATAACCGGATTGCCATTCTCGACCCCGACTCGCTTGTCTTCCTTGGACAATTCGGCGCAGATCATCAGTCCGGTACTCATGACATCGATTTTGATGATAAGGGTTTGGCGTATGTCGCCGACACCCATAACAACCGGGTGACGATTTACCGCATGCAAAATAAACAAGCGACTCTGATCGGTGAATTGAGCGAATCAGTGCGTGGACCGGAAGGGGTCCTGGCGCATCCGAACGGCCGAATTTATGTGGCCGGAGCCTGGTCAGGCAATGTCGTTGCTTTCGATCGGGGGGAAAAAATCGGGGAACTCACCGGGCTTTCAGCGCCGCATGATCTGGAACTGGCCGCCAACGGCGATCTCTGGCTGGCCGATGCGGGAAACGACCGGGTCCTGCTGCTCTCACCGGAACTGGTCATCAAGGACGAGCTGACCCGGGGAAAGTACGGTTTTCGCGGTGTGCGCTATCTCGACATGTTGGCAGACGGCACATTGATAGCCGCCGACAAGTATACCCACTCGGTCAAGTTTATCGGCGCTGACGGAGCGCTCAGACTCCAACTCGGCAATGGCAAAGCATCACAGGGGGATTATATGTTCACAACCCCCGAAGGGGTCGAGGTGCGGGGAAACCAGGTCTGGATTTCCGATTCCGGCAACGACAGAATCGTCCGTTACCTCCTCCAGTAAAGCCCTAAAGCCACTCAATTCTCCTGACTGAGTTGATCCCACCGATCCGGTGAAATTCGTCCGACAAAGGTAAAGAACCCCTTGCCGTCCGGTTTGAAGATGACCACTTCGCCTTCGCCGGGATAAACCGGAGTCGCCGCCTGAGCGACGTTGCCATGGGCGACGATGACCCGATTGCTCCCATCCGTCGGCCGCCGGGCAAGGAGCTTCCGGGCCGTCGCAATGACCGCCTCGCGCCCCCCGAAGTACTCCGCGACACGTAGATTAATCACCTCGGTACTCGCCTGGACATTCCCCAGTCCCAGTTGCTGGGCTGTCTCCATGGTTCGACAATAAGGGCTGGCCAAAATTTCGCTGACAGGTATATTCAGGCTGCGCATGGCTTTCCCGGTTCTTTTGGCACGTTGACGTCCCTGTTCAGACAGCTGACGAATCCTGGTTCCATCGCAGCTCTGCCAATCATCCCTTTGCTGGACTGCGTCCTGTTGCGACCAGTTGGTTGCTTCATGACGGAAATACAGGTTGTATCCTCCCTGCTGGAGAGCTTCGATCAACGCCTGGTCACTAAGTGCTTGTTGGGCATGAACCGGAAGCGGCAAGGTCAGCAGCCATATCAGCAGGATCAGATAACCTACAAGTCTGTTACGACAGTTCATAATGCCCTCCGCTTTACGGCCAAGCCCAAGGTGATCTTTCTGAAACTCCGCTCCGGATACTTTATGACTACCCCGATATGACCTCATGGGGCAAGAATTTTGGTAGGTGAAAATTCTCGGAAGTTAGACGCTTTGGAAGGTTAAATCGGCTAAAAAACGTTTAGGCAAAAATTGGTAAATGTAACAATTTTTGCGAATGATCTAAGAATGCTCCGAAATGCGTTCCCAAAAGTAAAATTGGGATACCGATATGTTCGATTTATCCGGCCATCCGGCCTGAGCACTTTTCCGTCTCAAAATTTTGGCTTGGTCAGGCTGGATCGGTGAAGGCATAGTTAGATCCTGTCCCAGTAAGGGCAATTTCCCCGGTTTCTGCTTTTGTAACAGGGGCGCCTGTCAAAGTATTTGGCAGGCATATGTGTTCGGGAAGATTTCTGGTGTTTTTTAGACGCTCCTCCCGAATTCAGACCCACTCCCCCCTGAAGATGGCTGAGCCGGGAGTC
>CAMYNC010000236.1 GCA_947259685.1 uncultured Desulfuromonadales bacterium
AATTGCTGCAGCAGGCGCGCCAATCGGTCGCCAAAATCGGCGAGGGAAGCGGTCTTGAGCAATGCAGAGATTCGCGCTGGAGAGCCGAGCAAATTGCCAACCACAGGCAATTCTGAGCCGACGGGCCGACTGAAAATCAGCGCTTGCCCTCCCCCCGGCTGGTTGAACTCCCGGCGGCAGAGTGCGGCTAATTCTAAATCTGGAGAAATTGGAACCGACAGGCGGCGAAGCTGCCCCTTTGCTTCGAGATGGGCGGTAAATTCTTGCAGATTCATGGCTGCCAGTGTACCTGATAATGCCGTACAAACCATAAAAAAAGCCCCTCGGGAAAACCGAAGGGCTTTTTGCTTATCTCTTTAAGTCTTTAGAAGCCGGTCAGCATGGCCATCTCCATGAACGGACCTGGCAGGATACCGAGCAGCAGGACACCGGCGATGGCGATAACAATCGAGATCGCAGTAGCGGTATTGATCGAAACCCAACTGAAATCCTCCTGGGGATCCTTGAAATACATGTACACCATGACCCGCAGGTAGTAGTAGAGAGAAACAGCCGAGTTCAGCACCCCGATGACGGCAAGCCAGACGTAGCCCGCTTCAACGGCGCCGGCGAAAATGTAGAATTTGCCCGCAAAACCAGCTGTCGGTGGCAGCCCCATCAGGGAGAAGAGGAAGACACAAAGGGCAACCCCCATGAAAGGACGCTTGTAGCCCATACCGGCAAGGCCATCAAGGGTCAGGTTGTCTTCACCTTTTTTGCCCGCCAGAACCAGGACGGCAAATGCGCCCATGTTCATGAAGGTATAGACGAGCATATAGAAAGCGATCCCCGAGAAGCCGATTTCATTCCAGGCGACCATACCGACGAGAGCATAGCCAGCGTGAGAGATCGACGAATAGGCGAGCATCCGCTTGACATCTTTTTGCGAAAGGGCGATGAAGTTACCGACCGTCATGGTCAGCACAGCGAGAACCCAGAATAACGAGGTCAGCTCAGTCTGAATGCTGTCCAGGCCGATAATGGTCACGCGCATGAAAGCGGCGAAAGCTGCCGCTTTCGGGCCGGCGCTCATGAAGGCGGTAATCGGGGTCGGCGCGCCCTGATAAACATCGGGGGTCCACATATGGAAAGGCGCAGCGGCGATCTTGAACAGGAAACCAGTGAGCAGCAGCACGGCCCCGGCGATCATCATCGGGTTCTCCGCGACAGCTGGCACCGTTTTAATAAACTCAGCAATGCCGGCCACCTTGGTGGTGCCGGTTACTCCGTACAGCAGCGCAACCCCGTAGAGCAGGAAACCGGTCGAGAAAGCCCCAAGGAAGAAATACTTCAGACCAGCCTCGTTGGAGCGGGTTTGATCGCGGAAGAAACCGGCCAGGATATACAGGGAAACCGAGAGAACTTCCAGACCAAGGAAGATGGTCATCAGGTCGGTTCCGGAGGCCATCCACATGGCACCAGCGGTGGTGAACAGAATCAGCGGATAGTATTCGCCGACCGGAAACCCTTCCCGTTTAAGGTAGGCATCCGACATAAGGATGGTCAGCGCCGCAGCGATAATGCAGGTTATACTGAAGAAGGTGGCGAAATTATCCAGCACCACGCTTCCGGCAAATCCAGCCTGCGGATTGTTCCAGCCACTGATCGAAATCACCCCAGTGATCAGCAGGGCGACGATACTCAGCCAGGCGACATGGGTCGTTCTTCCTCGCTTGGAGAAGACCGAGACCAGCAGCAGGACCAGGCCAAAGCCACTGAGTACAAGTGACGGCATTATCGCCTGCAGATTCACATTCTGGATGGCTTCTTGTGCCAAATTTTCCATCGAACAGCTCCTCGGGAACCAGTTGTTTATACGATCAGCGGTTACTTGGTTTCAATCAGCTTGGCAATTGCCGGTTGCTCAATTTCAACAACCGCCACCTGCCTGGTTTCCATCTGCTTCAGCAGTTGCTCCATGGCCGGATTCATCTTCTCAAAGAAGGTGTTCGGGTAAAAACCGATCCAGAAGACGAACAGCAGCAGTGGAGCCATTACCACGATCTCACGAGCCGAAAGATCTTTCAGATTCTCATTTTCAGGGTTGGTGATCTTGCCCAGCATTACCCGCTGGTACATCCAGAGCATATAGACAGCTGCGAAAATAACCCCGGTCGTTGCAACGACTGCGTACCAACGCAGGCCGCTTTCAAAAGCACCCATCAGCGCCAGGAATTCGCCAACGAAACCGTTGGTGCCGGGCAGGCCGATAGAAGAGAAGGTGATGATCAGGAAGATCGTAGCGAAAATCGGCATTTTGTGGGCCAAGCCGCCGAATTCAGAAATCAGCCTGGTGTGCCGGCGTTCGTAGATAAAGCCAACGATAAGGAACAGTGCGCCGGTCGAGATCCCGTGGTTGATCATCTGGATCATGCCCCCGGCCATGCCCTGCATGTTCATAGCAAAGATACCGAGCATTACGAAGCCCAGGTGCGCCACTGATGAGTAAGCGACCAGTTTCTTGACATCTTCCTGCATCATGGCAACCAATGAACCGTAGATAATCCCGATCACTGACAGGGTCGCCAGAAAGGGGATAAAGGTCTGCAGGGCGTCCGGGAACAGCGGCATGGCAAAGCGGACATAACCGTAAGTGCCCATCTTCAGCAGCACGGCAGCCAGGATAACCGAACCGGCGGTCGGTGCCTCGGTGTGCGCGTCAGGCAACCAGGTGTGCAGCGGGAACATCGGGACCTTGATGGCGAAGCTGAAGCCGAAGGCCATGAACAGCCAGTACTGCGCCCCGTAAGGAATATTCAGCTTATAGAATTCGTCGATGCCAAAACCGCTTTCCATCGGCATGCCGGCCTGCAGGGCGTAGTAGTAGACGAACAGGATCGCTACCAGCATCAGCAGAGAACCGACCGCGGTGTAGATGAAGAACTTGACCGCTGCGTAGATCCGGTTTTTGCCACCCCAGATGCCGATCAGGAAGTACATCGGAATCAGCATCAGTTCCCAGAAGATGTAGAAAAGGAAGAGGTCGAGGGAGATAAAAGCACCCAGCATGCCGGTTTCCAGCAACAGCAGCAGCGCCATGAATCCCTTGGTATTTTTCTCGACAGCCTTCCAGGTGGAGAGGACCGCAATCGGCATGATGAAGGTGGTCAGCATGACCAGCCAGAGGCTGATCCCATCAACGCCGATATTGTAGTTCATCTGGAAGAAAGAGCCGATCTTGATCCATTCGGCGTACTCCCGGTAGTGCATAGCACCGGAGCTGGCGAAGATACTATCGAACGCCAGCGGCAGACTGATCGCAAAGGTGATAATTGTCACCACCAGGGTGAACCCTTTGAGCAGTGCATCGTTGTCCCGTGGAACGAAGAGGATGAGCAGCATCCCCAACAACGGGAAGAAGGTCATAATGCTTAGCAAGTTATCGGCCATGTGGAATCGCTCCTTGTAGCTTTAGCTTATTCGCTGGCGAACTGTTATTGATTCAAGACGAAGTAGCCGACCATCACGACTACGCCAATCACCATGGCCACTGCGTAGTTGTGCAGGAAACCAGATTGAGTGTAACGGAGACCGGAGCCGATCCCTTTCACCACCCAGGCACAACCATTGACAACACCATCGACAACCTTGACGTCGAAACCACGCCAGAGGAAAGTCCCGATTTTTTTACATGGGTTGACGAACATGAAGTCGTAAAGCTCATCGACATACCACTTGTTGTAAACAGCTTTGTGCAGACCGGAGAAAGCGGCGGTGAACTTACCGGGCAGTTCCGGCTTCTTCAGATACATCACAGTCGCGCCGGTGATGCCGATCACGGCGATAATGACAGAGAGAACCATCAGCACGATTTCCGTCGATACTGCACCGTGAGCCTCAATCTTGTAGAGCTCCTGGGCAGGACCAAAGACCGGATCAAGGAAATTTGCAATGCCGTTGCCGACGTGGAAGAAATCGATCGCATGCGGGATGCCGATCAGGCCACCCACAGTAGCCAGGGTCGCCAGCACGACCAGCGGCAGGGTGATAACCCAGGGAGACTCAGGAATATGATCTTTTGCCCGCGGATCGGTCTTCTGCT
>CAMYNC010000237.1 GCA_947259685.1 uncultured Desulfuromonadales bacterium
ACAGGGCCCGGTGAAGCGCCTGCGAGAGTTCGGTCAAGAGAAACGGTTTTACGATTGCTGCGCAGAATCCGTAATCTTGGTAGTTCGCTAAAATAGAATCGTTGGAATAACCACTGGTAACAATTATCTTGGCTTGCGGATCCATTTTGATGATTTTCTGAACCGCTTCTTTCCCTCCCATCCCACCAGGGACCGTAAGATCCATAATAACGATATCGATGCGGTCTTTCTGGCTGCGGTACTTTTCATAGGTATGAATGGCTTCTTCGCCATCTTTGACCAGAATCACCTGGTGCCCTAAGCTTGATATCATTTCCCTGGACATCTCTCTAATCTGTTCATCATCATCCATGACCAATATGTTTGCGGATTTGACCTGATCCTCAGTTGCTTTTTCGGCAAGCACCTGAGGGCCCCTGTCTACTTCTGTTGCCGGCAGGAATATGGTGAAGGTTGTCCCTTCTCCAGAGATTGATTGCACCGAAATGTGGCCATTGTGTTTGAGGATAATGGAGTGAGTAATGGCAAGCCCAAGTCCGCTTCCTTCTTCCTTGGTCGTAAAATAGGGATCGAAAATCTTATCAAGTTTCTCTTTGGTAATTCCGATACCGGAGTCCTTGATGGCGATTTTTATATAGGAGGAATCATGGGGTAAGGGAATATCGACGGGGAGGGAGGCGACATTTTCACAACTGACCGCAATGGCACCACCTGCCGGCATCGCTTGTTTTGCGTTAAGGATAAGATTCTGAATAACCTGGCTGATCTGACCTTTATCCACTTCGGTAAGCCAGAGATCTTCCTGTATATTATAACGACATACCACTTCACTGCCATGGAGGATGAAATTCGCCGAATCTCGTACAATCTCACTGATTGATTCCGTCTGCTTGACCGGTTCGCCGCCCTTTGAAAAAGTTAATAGTTGCTGAGTGAGTCCTTTTGCCCGAAGAGCCGCCTTTTCCGCTTCGGCAAGTCTTCTCATGGTTTTTGAGGATAAGGACTTATCTGTCAATGATAGATTGATGTTGCCCAGAATAGCTGCCAGCATATTGTTGAAATCGTGAGCAATGCCGCCTGCGAGGACACCGATCGACTCAAGCTTCTTCGATTTAACTGCCTGTTCTTCCAGGAGCATAGCCTCTGTGACATCTCGAAAGACCAGCACGACACCAATGATATGGTTTTCCCGATCGCGAATAGGTGCCCCACTGTCAGCGATAGTCATCTCTCTGCCATCCCTGGCAACAAGCACTGTGTGATTTGCCAAACCGACAACCTGACCTGTCGACATTACCTTTTCGACCGGACTTTCACAGGGCTGGCGGGTTTTTTCATTTATGATATTAAAAACGTCTGTCAGCTTTTTCCCCTTTGCTTCCGGTTGACGCCAGCCCGTTAACCGTTCAGCAACCATGTTTATCAGATCGATATTCCCTTCGGTGTCGGTGGTAATGACTCCGTCACCGATACTGCGCAAGGTGACTGCAAGTCGCTCTTTTTCATCGGCAAGTGCCATTTCTGTGTATTTTTGTTCCGTTATATCGACGGCAATCTCCATCCTCCCCCATCGGTTATCGGTCCATCTGATCGCCTGATCGCGGCACTGGTACCATCTGTTGTCCCGGGTATTCTGAGCCTCCCAGACGAAAACTTCATTTGGCTGTCCATTGGGGGCAATGAGTTTGTCATTGGTGCAGAAAGAACAGGGCCCAGACTGATTTTTCTGCAAATATTGCCAGCAGGGCTTGCCGACACCTTCCCCCCATTTCTCCTGGCCGAATTTGTTGATAAAGAGAAGTTCATAGGTTTCCATGTCAGCTACATATACCAGTGCATCTATGCCATCCATGACCACCTTGAATCGCTCAAAAGCCAAGGCTATTTTGCGCTCGGCTTTTTGCTCGTCTTCTCTTGCTTTTCTGAGGCGGATATTTCTCTCGTCAAAGGCTTCCGCCAAGTCTTCCAATTCATTATTGGTTCCGAGGGGGCCATGGGCCTGATCACAAAAAATATCCTTCTCTTTGACGCGTTCGCATAGTGTCAGGATCGGTTTCACCAATCGACTCGCAACTCTTTCTGCCAATAGCACCGATAAAATGAGAATAATCAACCCCAGCAGACTTAACCAGAGCAGGATGTTTTCGACCAGATCGAGATAAGACGATTTCAGAATTCCGACCTCCAGGTGAAGCCCCAGTTGGCGAAGATGTATCGCATCGGGTGAGAATTCATGATTGATGGTGAGATAGTCTCCTGGCTGATTCTGGGCAACAAAGATCGGGATTTCCCGCTGGAAAATTCGATATGAAAGGTCCTGCTTATAGCTGATTGCCTGAGAACCGAACCTTTCAAATTCAATTTCCATGATCAGGGCGCCCTGGGGGGTTTGATAATAAAAAATCGGTTCAATGAAGATGAACCGTTGACGTCCAGGTGCCAGTTCAAGCTTTGGTCGGCCCAACTCCAGTGTGGAACGAAGATCGGTCTGGCGCAGATAATCCGGAGGTGATGCAGTGTTGGCGCGGATAATCTTGCCCTCAAAGTCCACCACGGTCACCGCAGCCACTTTTCTGGCCTTGATAAATCCGTCTATCAACGTCGCTAGGTATTTCTCCCTGCCAGTGACATCGACCAGGCTATTGATGATAAAGTCATTTTGCGCAAGGCTGACGATATTTTCCTTCTGATAGGAGAGATAATTTTCCAGCACCTCCTCAAGAAAATAAGCTTCCGCAGCCATTGAGCGTTGATGTTCCCCTTGCAGGGCATTTGTCATCATCACAGCTACTGCAATCAGAATAGTCCCCATCATGGTAATGACGAAGAGGGCTATCTTGGTTGTAAAATCTTTTTGGATCGTGGTTTTTTTCATTCGATCTATCTGTTCACAACCGGGACGATATTACCCTGCCTGTCAAAGCGGGCCAGGAAAATATCTTCTTTGCTGAGGGCATCATGCCGGAGGGGAGTAAATGGCGGATGATAGTTCTTTATTAACCCCTGGTAACTCTCAAGTGTTTCCAAGCTGTTGCGGATAGCGGAGCGCTCAAGTGTTTGCGCCTTGTCGATTGCCAGGGCCAAAAGGTGAATCAGATCGTAAGCCTGAGCCACAGCCATAGGGACCTGTATGCCATGCTGCGACGCATCTGATCCGTATGCCTTTGAATATTGTTTTGCCAGTTTGCGGGCCTGGGTATTTTGTTTTGATAGAAAAGTAAACGTTTGATTGAAATGCAGCTCAAGTTTTTCCAGTTCTTTGCGGGTTTTTTGCCAAAATGCGAAGCTGGCGACCCCCATTTGAGAAAAAACGGGGATGTCCGGATTGCTCGCAGTGAGGTTTTTAACTGCCGTTACGGACGCACTCGGATTGACCGCCAGCAGGATCGCCCCGGGTTTATTGTCGATAATAGCGGCAATTTGCGCAGAAATATCCTTTTGTTCTACGTTCATCCATTCAACGATTGCAGGGCTCAAGCCGTAGTTGGAAAGCCGTTGCTGCATGTATTTATGATTACTTCTGCCCCACTCGTTGTTCTCCAGCAGCAGGGCGAGTTGCGTGCTTTTCTTGAGTGCTTCATCGACCAGGAATTTGCAGGTCTCTTCGGTTGAAGGTGAGGCCCGGAAAACATAGTTCGGCTGGTAACCATTTTCAACGAGCTCTGTTGCATTGGCAAATGGACTCAGGTAGATCAGGTTGTGCTCATGGATAGCGGGAAGCTCGGCGAGACCGATTGAGCTGTGAAGGCCTCCCATAATGGCGACAAGGTTGTTTATTGTGGCCAGTTTGTTGACATTTGCGATGCCACGGGCACTGATGCCGGCATGGTCAAGAGTTATGATCCGCAATTTTCTGCCAAGGACTCCGCCAGCTTCGTTGAGTTCCGCAACAGCAAGCTCCATTCCCCTTTTAATTGCCACGCCGATCATCGCCGCACTAAGAGACAGGTCCGCGTTAAGACCAATGGCAAGATCTTCACCGGGGCCGTGTTTAAGGGTCAGAAGTGTTTCAGTTCTATCGATAATCTCTCGGTTAATTCGCTCTCGAAATTCTTTGCGGATGTGATGGGTCGATTGTT
>CAMYNC010000238.1:0-2943 GCA_947259685.1 uncultured Desulfuromonadales bacterium
CGGATCGCAACGATGGGATCGAGCACCGAACCATCGGTGTTGGACAACTCTGATGGACTGTTATTCTCCAGTACCGACGGATTGGCCGGTGTTCGACCCCGGCCGATGAATTTGGTACGGTCAGTCTCGTAAGAGAAGGTCCCTTCAACAGTGCCTGGTGCCGCCAACAGGTGAAAACTCCATACAACCTTCTCCCCCGGTGTGCGTGGGCGGCGTGTGCAGAGGATCGCCTGTCGGTCCGCCAGGATTTCAGTTTGCACAAACAGGTTGCTGAAAGAGCGGTGGGCCAGGTCGGCATTGAGCGGAGCCAACACAACCTCTGCGTAACTTGTCACCTCGATGTGCCTGATACGGGGCGAAAGGTTGGCGAGTTTAACGCGGCGTATTTCGACATCATCTTCAGGCGAAACGCTAATCTCGGTGTGTGCCTCGATGGCCTGATCCCGGCGCCGGTATTCAGCACGCCCTTGCACGAAAATAGCCTCGTAGTGCTCGGCCTTGACCAGTGTCGGTTGATATGCGGTTGACCAATACAATCCCGTATCGCAGTCGCGCAGGTAAATGAATGTGCCCCAGCAATCAGAAGTGACATCCTCTCGCCAACGGGTGATGGCCAGATCGCGACAACGGCTGTAACCACCACCACTATTGGTGGCCATGACATGATACCGTCCGTTGGACAACAGGTGAACTTCGGGTAGAGGCGTGTTCGGGTCGGTAAACACGCGCATGATTGCGCCTGTCTCTGCAGAGGGAGGTCGCGCCGCTGCGGTCACTTCGGCAGCGTGCGGCTGCAACGTCGCTCCTTTTTTCGGTATCCGCTCCTGTAGTAACAATTCCGTTGCTCGAGCCAGGGGGTCGGACATGAATCGGCGCTGCATGGGTTGATTGAGCAATATATGTTCAAAAGCCAACAGGCTCATGCCTTGATGATGCGCCATGAAGGTCTGGACAATGGCGTGAGTTTTCCCAGGCGGCACACGCGATGGCGTGTAATCGACGGCCTCATAGAACCCATAGCTGCCGAGAAATCCATTGGCGGCCTGGGCCTGTAAATTGCGACACGCTTCCAGCGGCATCACTGTCAGTGCAAGTGCGCTGGCGTAGGGAGCGATGACCAGGTCATCTCCCAGCCCACGCTTTAGGCCCAGCCCGGGAACACCGAAGGCCCGATATTGATAGACCTGGTGCATATCGGTGGCGTTATAACAGGACTCTGAAATACCCCAGGGCACAGCGCGTTGCCGACCATATTCAATCTGACGCGACACCGCAGCCTTGCAGGTCTGATCCAAAAGGGTGTTCTCAAAACTCGGCATTATCAGCCCGGGCATAAGGTACTCGAACATCGAACCGCTCCATGAAATCAAGCTTACGTCGCCGTCATGGCTCGTCAGCAAACGGCCGAGTGCGAACCAATGCTTTTGTGGAACCTGTCCCTGGGAAACAAGCAGAAAACTGGCCAGGCGCGCTTCTGATGCCAGCAAGTCGTAACAGGACGGATCACGGCGACGTTCGCCCACGTCGTAACCTATGGCCAGCAAACCGCGTGTGGTATCGTAAAGAAAATTAAAATCCATCACCGCCAATTCACGGCAACGATCCAATAAGTCATCTATGCTTCTCAACCGTTCCACGGCACACGTATAGCTTGCCCCTGCAGCAGCTGCCGGCCCGGCCAGAGAAAGGGCTTCAGATCCTGACAAGCTCTCTCTGGCCAATTCCGCCAGTGTCGGGAGATGATCGACATACCGAAGATCGGGCACCAGACATCTCAGGTCATCCTGAAGAGCACGGGTTTGCCGGTCGAATGCCTGTGCCCAATAATAGAGTTCGCCATCTATATCAATATCCGCAGGCAGCCAGGCAACCAGTTCTCCGGCGGTATGGTGAATCTCATCAAGCAGGATATCGGCTGCCGCCAGTGTCTGTGGCTGTCGGCTCAGGGTGCTGTCATGGAGCCTGTCCTGCAGAATCTTTATTTTCATGGAGCCTGTCCTGCAGAATCTTTATTTTCCCTTTAATAGAAGGTGGTTGCGACGAAGGCAGCTGCTCGGCAAGCACCTGCAAGGTGTCCTGCAATCCCTGAAAAGCGTTTACCGACAGCACCGGCTGATTTTTTAACTCCACCAGCCCCGCCTGCAGTGTAAGCAGGCTACCGGCCAGGTTACCGCTGTCCACCGATGAAACGTATTGCGGGTGTAGCGGCTGCAGCGTATTGGTATCGTACCAGTTGTAGAAATGCCCTCGGTAGCGTTCAAGCTTTTCCATCGTCGCCAGTGTATTGTCGACAAGCCGCAGGAATTCTCCAGGGCAAATGTAGCCGAAATCACAGGCAGCCAGGTTTGCCAGTAGCGACATGCCGATGTTGGTGGGCGAAGTTCGCGAGGCGATGACCGGAGACGGATACTCCTGGAAGTTATCGGGCGGCAGCCAGTTGTCCTGTGGACCAACGAAGTCTGCAAAAAAACGCCAGGTTCTCCGGGCAGACGTTCGTAGAAATGCTTGTTGCTCATCGGTCAAATCCGGTACGGGAGTCAAAAGCGGTCTACTGAACCACCAGCCGACGACGGGCGACACTAACCAGAGCAACAAGAAGGGCGCCCAGAAGAACAGCTCCGTTGGGCGTGTTTGCCACAGAATAACGGCAAGCACCGTCGCAAGTCCAGGCCCTATCCACATCTCTTTGAAAAAATCAGCCCGTGTAAGGCGCGCGTTGCGAATTGCATAGGATGGTAACTGCCAGAGCAGCAATCCGCGCCGAGTAAACAGCATCCGCACACCCGAGCGCAGGATTGCATCCAGGCAAATCATTGTATCATAAGGTAAAAAGACCAGGGTCAGCAAAGAAAGCATGAGTGGACGGCCCGCAGATTTGCTTGTCAGGGTCAGATGTGTCCGCCAGTCACGTTCTTTAGACTTACGGATGAATTCGATCACGGC
>CAMYNC010000238.1:2958-7037 GCA_947259685.1 uncultured Desulfuromonadales bacterium
CGACCAGCAGGGTCCAGATCATTGCCGATCCAAAACCAAAAAGCCAACCACCAGCCAGTACGGCAAGCAGCGACGGCGGCACCAGGCTGCGGCGAAGGTTGTCGAATATTTTCCATACCGACAAGGCTGTGAGCGGGTTCGGTTGCCGTTTCGCCTTCGATCCATTTGAATCCGACGGCCGCGGTCCGGGTACGCGCGGGAGCAGCCAGCCGGCAAGTTGCCAGTCGCCCCGTATCCAACGATTTCGACGACTTGCCTCTATGGCGTAACTGGCTGGGTGCTCTTCAATGAGATCAACATCGGTCACCAGTGCTGAACGCGCATAACCGCTTTCGAGAAGATCATGACTGAGAATGAGATTCTCGGGAAAACGTCCATCGACGGCCTGACGAAAAGCGTCCACATCGTAGATGCCTTTGCCGATAAACGACCCCTCACCAAAAATATCCTGATAGACATCAGATACTTCACGCGAATATGGATCGATGCCCGACTCACCGGCGAATAGTTTCGCAAACCGTGACCGGCCTGCACTGGTAAGGCTTATCGAAGCACGTGGTTGCAGGATCGCGTAGCCTTCAACAATGCGTCCCTTGTCGGCATTGTACACTGGCCGATTGAGCGGATGAGCGATGTTTCCGATGAGTGTGCGGGCGGCATCGCGAGGTAATTGCGTGTCGGTATCCAGGGTAATGATGTACTTGATCGAAGCGAGAATGGATAGATCACCAACTATCTCCGAGAATGCAGTTTGCTCCGCTCCTCGCAGCAGGGCATTAAACTGCTCAAGCTTGCCGCGCTTGCGCTCGTAACCCATCCACACCCGTTCGTATTGATTCCACACCCGTGGTCGGTGAAAAAAATAGAAGATGCATGGACGGTCCTCATGGTAGGTGTCATTGAGCGCCTGAATAGCTGCACGAGCGTGGTTGAGCAACGTATCATCGTCTGGCAAAGTTTGCTCGGCTGCATCACGAAAATCCGTGAGCAAGGCAAAAAACAGATGTGGGTCACGATTACCGAGATAGCGTATCTCCAGAGCTTCGAGAAGATCATCAATCTCTTGCGGTTCGCTCAGTAAGGTAGGGACAATCACCATGCTGCGGTGAATGGCTGGAATTCCTTTCGAAAAATCCAATCGCGGCAAGGCGCGAGGCGACAGAAAGAGCGTGACCAACAGGTTCACGAGCGAGACGGCCAGTGCCGATGTGCTGATAATACCGGTGACGGCAAAAAACCAGAACCGCCAGTCACCCAGGTTAAACCCGCCGAAAGAGTAAAACGCGGTGGATATTGTCAGTGCGGTGAGCAACAGGATGGGGCCGAGATAAAGGGTCAAGCGCAAATGCCGGCTAACTCGGATGGCTCGTAATTTCCACGACAATCGACAACCGACCGCACACTCCAGTATCTGTCGTCCGTTATCGATCAGGTAGTACCCAACATGGGCGGTGCGATCATTGGTGCCCGATTCCCCTGCTGCAGCCTGCGCAAGAGCAATCGCTTCATGTGCCACCGCCAATTCACTGCGAGTACTGCCCTTCGCCACATCTTCGATGACATGCCGGTACCGATCGCGGGTGGCGAAATCCTGGCCGGCGTGCATACCCGTCGGGTCTTCACGCAATGTCTGTTCGACGACACTGAGTGACTCGACGAAATCCCGCCAGTCCATTGCGCCAATAAAACGAAGACTTCCGATACTGTTGGCGATGGAGATCTGGTTGGCGGCAGCGGTTCGTCCGGCAGCTTCCGACAACTGCGTCGCGGTCACCCCTTGTTCGAGCAGTTTTTGCTCAACCCAGGTTTGAACGAACGCCATAGCAGAACCCTGAGCTTGGAGTCTTGCGTAAAATTCCTCTACAAACGGTGCGGTCAAAGGCACATCGGCATTAGCAAACTCAGCGAGTAGATGGATGAGCTGCTTGGGTTCTCTTTCGGCCGCAGCAAGCATGCGGTCCGCCCATGTAATAGCCGCGTCGAGCTCCTCGCGCCGGCGGGCGATCCGCAAGCCAACCCGACGAAGGTTTTCCAACAGCGCCAACTGCAACATTATCGGGAATGCCCACAATTCGCCCAGATTTAATGGTTCAACGCTCTGATAGGCTGTAATAAGCTGGGTGGCGTTATCGCTGTCGACACGACCATCCATGTGAGAAATCAATTCCAACGCCAAATCATATATGCGAGGAAAACCGATCGATAGACCATCCGCCAGTCTCGGCAACTGTCGACTGTATCCATGCGGCAGATGCCGACGCGCCTGATTGATTTGTTGCTCGATGAGGTAGAAATTGTCGAGCAACCAGGCTTCTGCCGGCACAATCCGTTGTCCCGGCCTTGCTGCGGCTGTAACGATGTCATATGCTGCCAGCAAAACACGTGCATTGTCTGTCAGGCGCGGCAATAATCTGTCCGGCCCTGGACGTGAATCAATCCTATGCCGACCCGCCAATGTCACCGCGTGACGTTTCAGTTGTTCGATGCTGAACAGTTCTGAGCGCAGCAACTCTGTGTCTGAGTTGTTGCGCAACGCTTTGCGCTTGCGTGCTGAAAATCCGAACTCTTTAGTGATTATGGCATTCTCCTCGGCCAAATTCGGGATAGCCAGCGGAGAACCCGCCTTAGACACTCAGAAATACAGCCATACCTTGATCGAGCCCGGATTGGGATGGAGTCCGATTTGTGCGGGCAGATTAAGCTGGCTTTGCATACGCCGGAACCACAGGCATAGCAGTCGTCTTAGGTCGAAAATCTCCGATAGAGGTGTGATTATGGAAAGCGCCTTGACTGACCGTCGTGTTAGCAAAAACGCTTGTTTGCAAATACATCCTAAATCAAATTTGATGGACTCCTGAAAAGTCCAAAACGACGTTTGCATAGTACCGAAATACTATACGTTATAACCTTCCCGCCGTTGGTGGCGAGGCTTTTTACGACTCCGAAAAATTTACTTCGCCTTGTCAAAGCCCAAAGGATCCTTGGACTCCCTCCTGGCTCTCTTCGCAGCCTTCTTTTCTTTCGGGGTCATGGCCGGTTTCTTTTTTCCTTCTCTATTGCTTTTTCGTTCTTTGGTCATGGTTTTCACTCCTGATACTTAATGAATGTTTTTCAGATCAACCAATGCCGTATCTGGCCGCCTGAGCCTGAATAGATGTCCTCTGACGAATTTTCATGAGATAGTACGCGTCAAAGGAGAAAAATTTGTCCTCCGGAAACCGTGGCAGAATAACCACTTGCGGAGTTGAACTGTCAGTAGTTCAGTTTGCGCCCCGTTCTGTAAACGGTTACAAGAGGCGGCGATGCGATATGAAATATGAAAACCCACAGATTGATGAAAATTGCAGATTCGGTGCCGGTGACCGTTTCTGTGGAAGACTTCTTTGCCTGGCAAGTGTAGAAATGAAGCTGATACTAATAAAGAATGTGTATCATTATACCATGGAATAAAATAATAGCTTCATATGTTTTATCTAATGTGCGCCCGGTGTCATTATTGCATGCCTGGCTGTTTATATCAAACGGTTGCCTAACGTTTTGCAAGCGTCCCTTAGTTTGGCCTTTAATTCCTATGTCAGCTGGAAACGACTTCCATGTAATCACTTTTTCGCTCTTCTGGGAGGTATGCCAGCTAAGCAGGCAAGAACAGCAATGCCGGCACCGAACAACAGCATGCTCATGGGTTCTGGAACAGAAAACGGCTCTTCGATAATTTCAGTTTTAAAAATGTCTAGAATATCATTACTATTCCTTTGGCTAAAACCGGTAAACTCGAGCAAGGAGCTGTAGAACATGGTCTTAAGGTCAAAATAGTCCATGATCTCTTTTCCATTAGCGGGATCGATGTCAGAAATATAGGACCGACCAACCGTAAAGCCTTCGTCTGTGGATATATTCTGGACGGTTTGAACTGATTGCAGAATGGGTACTGCTTGACTTATGGATACGGTAAAACAGCCAAGAAATATAAAAGTACAGATTAACAGTTTTTTGTTCTCAAATAGGTGCATTAGATTGTCGCTCCTCTTTATTGTTCGTTTTGCTCAGCGCGTTTTATCACCTTCATTTGCATCATGATC
>CAMYNC010000239.1 GCA_947259685.1 uncultured Desulfuromonadales bacterium
TACGGCGAAGGGGGCGTGCTGACCGAAGCGGTTCGCCAGCGCCCTTACTCGGTCATTCTGCTTGATGAGGTCGAAAAAGCTCATCCCGACGTGATGAACCTTTTTTACCAGGTTTTCGATCGTGGCTTCATGCGCGACGGCGAAGGGCGGGAAATCGATTTCAAAAATACCGTGATTATCATGACCAGCAATCTCGGTGCTGACATCATTGCCGAGTTGGCCATGCCGCCGGAGCTGTCGGAAAAAACTGCCGCCGAAACTCCCGAACAGGACAGCTGGCAGCAGCCCAGCACCTCTGAATTAGTCGAGGCCTTGCAACCGGCATTGCTCAGCCACTTTGCCCCGGCCCTGGTTGCGCGGATGCAGGTGATCCCCTTTTTGCCGCTGGATCGGGAGGCGCTGGAGAGCATTGTGGCGATCAAGCTTGATCAAGTCGCCCAGCGCCTGAACGAGGCGCATCAGATCGAATTTCGTTGCTCGGCTGATGTGCTCCAGTCGCTGGTTAACCAGTCCGCCCAACCTGACAGTGGCGCTCGCTACCTCAATGCCTTGATTGAGCAGCAGCTCCTGCCCGGGGTGGCTAGAAGTCTGCTCGGGTTTATGGTTGAAGAAGATATGCCTGACATCCTCTCCCTGGAGATTGACGAAACCGGTGCGCTTTCCTGTTTGTTTGCCGACCGGGCTGAGGAAACTCCTGAAGAGTCGGCGTGTCATTAAATACAGTGCGGTTTAACGACCATTTAGCTTCGGAATTTACCAGATGACCTCATCACTCGCAGCGGCCAACCTGTTCAAAGCCTCGGCAAGTCAAAGCCAGTTCGCCTTTAAGGTTCAGGATCTGGCCGAGACGACCTTTATGGTCAAATCTTTTTCCAGTGCACAATATGCTCTGGATCAGGATTACTGTTTTGAAGTGGCCCTGCAGTCTCCCGAAGCGATTCTGCCAAGCCGGCTGGTGGGGCGCAATGCGGTTCTCGAATTGTCGCTGGTCGAAGCAGGCGGCTCACTGGGGATTTCCGGAGTGATCAAGGCGCTGACCTGGGCAGGAGAGTCACCCGGTGGGCGGGAGTATGTCGCCTCGCTGGCTTCACCGCTCTATCCCCTTAAACTGCAGCATCAGCAGCGGATCTTTCTGAACCGCAGCATTCCGCAGATCATCGAAGAAGTGATCGGGCAGGCCGACCTCGCTGCTGCTTTAACACTGAACCTGCAGCAGGACTATCCGCTGCGAGAATACACGGTGCAGTATGGCGAAAGCGACTATGCTTTTGTTACCCGCCTGGCCGCTGCTGCGGGGCTGTGTTTCCGCTTCGAAATGGATTCCGGGCAAGCGCGGATTGTTTTTCACGACAGCCTTGCCGAGCTACCCGCAATCGCGGGCGAAACTGCGCTGCTCTACCAGCCACAGACCGGGACCAATCGCGACCGCGAAACGCTTTTCAGTTTTCACTCCAAGGCCACGGCACTGACCGCCGGTGTCGATCTGCGGGATTACAACTATCGCGCTCCGGAATTGCTGCTCGACGGCAGCTCAGAATTACAGGGGCAGGTGCCGGGTGTCGGTCGTAACTACCGTTTTGCTGAAAATCATAAAGATCTGGACCAGGCAGAGAGTCTGACGACCATCCGTCAGCAGGAACTGGACTGGCAACGCCTCAGCTATTTCGCCGAAAGTGACTGCCGGGCTGCGGCTCCCGGGCAGCGCCTGAGCATGACCGGTCATCCTGACAATGCTCTAAACGGTGAATACCTGATTGTCGCCGTCGACCATCAGGGACAGCAGCAGAGCGGTTTGGCCAACGCTGGCAACGCGCAGGGAATGACCTACCACAACCGCCTGACCCTGATCCCTTTCGGGACCCCTTATCGCCCCCAACTGCCTGAGCCGCACCGCAATCATGGCATCTTCACCGCCCGCATCGAAACCACCGGCGGCTCCTATGCCTACCTCGATGAGCAGGGGCGCTACCGAATCCGCCTCGATTTTGATGCCGGGGAGGCTCCCCAGGGGCAGGCCAGTCATGCCGCCCGACTGATGCAACCCTACGCTGGCGACACCTTTGGCAATCATATCCCGTTGCACGCCGGCACCGAAGTCGCCATTACCTGCGTCAACGGCGATCTCGACCGACCGGTGATCCTCGGCGTACTCCCCAATCCACAGACCCCTTCACCGGTCAATGCCGGTAATAACAGCCAGAACATTCTGCGCACCTTCGGTGACAACGAACTGCTGATGGAAGACTGCAAGGGGCAGGAACGGATCGAACTGTTCACCCGCGAGCGTAAAAATCTCCTCAACCTCGATGCCAGGGAGACGGGGCATAAAGTGAGCCTGCTCACCCTGGAAGGGGAGATGGAAATCTCGGCCGCCAAGACGCTGCTCCAGGAATCGGGGGATACGCAATCGACCCTTGCCGGAGACAATCACCTGATCACCGTCGAGAACAGCCAGCGGCTGATGACCAAAAACCAGCAGATCGAGCTTAAAGCTGCCACCGATATCCGGATCAAAGCCGCCGACAATGTCCGTTTGCAGGCTGAAAAAGAAGATATCCAGCTGCGTGCCGACAAAGATATGGTGGTCCGCGCCGGCGCGGGAATGTCGGTTGAGGTGCGCAACCAGAACCTCAGTCTGCTGGTAAAAAATGGCGAGTTGTCGATCGATGTCGCCAAGGAGATCAATGTTCTTGGCCAAGGGGGCGGCGCGATCCGTATTGCCCAGAGCGGCGGCGAGGTGAATATCGCGCCGAATGGCGCGGTCAGTATTTCTTCCCATACCGTTAACATCAACGCGCAAAGCGTTGGTATGGGCGGAGCGAAGAATGCGCAAGGGGGAGGGGCCCCTGGAGCAGGCGCTGGAGCTGCTAGTGGTCAGAATTCTAATTTAGGTTCCCTGGAAACTCTGCCCGGGGCTGTGCAGAAATTTTTCCACCCAGAAGAAGCCTTAGCTGTCTCGCAGGCTGACCAGGCGCAAGTTCGGACCGATGACAGTGTCGACTCGGCATCAATGTCTGCTCCCGCCGCCAGCCAGCCAGCCCCGGCTGCCGCTGCAGAGGCCACCAACTGGGTCGATCTCGAATATCTGTATGCTGATGGCACCGGGGTTTCGGGGGCTGGCTACCGGCTGAGCGACAACGAGGGGAACCTGCTGGCCCAGGGCACTCTGGATGCCCAAGGACAGGCCCATGTCGAAATCCCCCTGCAGATTAGCCGGGTGCAAGTCGAATATTACAATGATCCCACCGAAGCCGAATGGCTCCAGCCTGCTGAGCCTGAGCCAGTCCAAGCACCGCAAGGCTGGTTCGAGCGTATGACCAGTTCGCTCGATAGTGCCTGGGAAAGTACCACCGGTGCCGCTGAATGGACCTGGGGGATGTTGCAGGGTGATTTCAACGAAGAGGCGACTGTCGGTCAGATTGCCACCAACGCAGTCATCACGGCGATTCCGCTGGTAGACCAGGTTGGCGATGCTCGCGATCTGGTCGCCAGCCTTAAGCAGTTGGTCTGGGAGCGGCGTTACACCGAATACGCCATCTGGCTCGGGCTGTTCTTCACCCTGATCGGCCTGGTTCCTACCTTCGGCTCGCTGCTAAAAGGTGTGTTGAAACTGGTTTGGAAAGGCGCCAAGCTTGATGACCTGCTGAAAGTCTTCAACGGTTTTATGAAAGGCAACGGCGTCCGCTGGCTCAAAGGACTGCGCGACGGCAAGCTGTTGCAATACGGCAAGGAAGCCGCCGGCAAGGGGCATGAGGTTATCGATGCCCTGCTGAAGAACCTGCGAGCTGTCAAAGGGCACATCCCGCAGCGATTCCAGAATCTGCACGCCAAGGTCAACGAAACTCTCGCTACGCTCAACCAGGTGAAAACCCAGCTCAATGGAATGTTTGAGAGGATCTCCAGAGAGTTGGCTGGGAAACTTGGAAGAGTCCTGGATGATGGGGTCGAGGGGAGTGTTGAAGGTGGGGCGCGGAGTACACTGAGGAAACAGCAAGGGGTGGTTGCGCCGGCTGGTTACATTCCCCACCCCGATGCAAGAGCCCCGAAAGT
>CAMYNC010000240.1 GCA_947259685.1 uncultured Desulfuromonadales bacterium
CGAGGTTGGTGTGGAGCGGGCACAGATCAAAAAGATCGGCTTGCGGGCCACCACCGTGCAGACTTTTGAGAATGCCAATGTGATCATCCCGAATGCCGATCTCATCAGCAACCAGGTGACCAATTGGACGCTGAACACGCGCCAGGCGCGTCTTTCTGTCCCTGTTGGCGTCGCCTATGGAACGGATGCCACTCTGGTGGGAGCAACTCTTTTGTCATGCGCAAAGGATCACGAGACGGTGCTTAAATCGCCTGCTCCTCAGGTGCTATTTTTAAACTTGGGAGATAGCTCTCTCGACTTCGAGTTACGGGTCTGGGTTCCGGATGCTGACGACCGAATCTTTGTCAAAAGTGAACTGTATCACGAGATCGTAAAAAGATTCAGCGAGGCACAAATCGTGATTCCTTTTCCGCAGCGCGATTTGCATCTGTGTCGTGACGATGAGTCCGTTGTCACGAGTGCGTTGCTGAAGCCTGGTGTCGACAACAGCCTGCCGGATCAAGCGTTTTGATACACACAGGGTGTATTGAAAGGGTCTTTTATATATCTATCGATAATCTTGAGAGATAGAAGTGTGAACGATACATGTCAACCAGAGGACTCTGCATTACTTGATTGACGTCCGGCCAGAAGGTGTACATCTAGGACAGTGGCGAGGGGAGCAAGTTACGTCACAGTAAATTTTAAGAAGCTCCTCAAGCCGTATATTGTGGCCACTATCGTTTGTTCCTTGGTGGCCAGTTCTTATGTTCCAGGAACTCTTAAATGTCACCATTTCCAGAACAGCACGAGCCTCAACCTGCACATGCGGGCTGGGGCTTTCTTAGAAGTTGCCTCATAATGTGGATCCTGGATGAGCTTAGGATTAATAGGCCGTTTTGCACTAAACGGATCTTAAATATCGTAAATTTCTGCTTCTTTAGAGAAGACCTCTATCCTTCTACAGAGAAGGCATAATTTGAATTGCATAATTCTTATGTTAGTTTTTGTAGATGGATGAAAAAGAATATGAGGCGCTGGTGAGTAAGGGGGTAGATGCTGCTGAGACAGATGAGATTTCCACATCTATTATTTACCTCAATCAAGCCGCAAAGCACCGAAAGAGTCCTGTCGTTCAAAGCTACAGAGCTTTTTGCCTAGCTAAAGGACAAGGACAAGTCCGTTCTGCTGCAAAAATTTGCCAGGAATCACTCAATCAGGATCGAAGTAATTCGTTACATTATCTTATTCTAGGCCGACTCCTACTAATGTCAGGAGATAGGTCAAAGGCTATAAAAACATTTCGTTTGGGATTAAAAGCGAGTCCCAACCCACTCATAATTAAGGAATTTAAAAAGCTTGGGCTGCGGAAGCCGGTTGTTATTCGACAGCTTAAAAGGAGTAGCCCTCTCAACCTTTTTCTCGGGAAAATTCTTAGCATGATTGGTCTGAGATAGGACCTGCCCATCAACCCTTCGCAAATCTATGATCCTTGATCTGTCGACAGTTTGTTTTTTGGGGCTAAATCAAATCTCAAAAATTGTAAGTCTTGCAACGCGCTGTCATTAGCCCATTTTTTGTCTGCAACCCTCAAAATTTTGGATGTTCTGACGGAGTGGGGTGTTGCTGTATCAGCAGGGGCAAAGCGTTTGGTTGAGGCCATTTTTTGACAATGGGTAATCCCGGCGGTTGGCTTGAAAATAGACGGGGATAGCGTGCCCTGGTATTTGAGGACCTCAAGTCAAACGAATATTATTACTTTCTTAAGTTTAGGCATTGTGGTTGAAAGGGCAAAAATAGAACGCTATTCTAAAAAATCACTTCTCAGCCTCATCTTCCCCATTTTATCAACGTGATTGCCTGAAAGGAGCCCATTCCATGTTTCATTATCAGAAAAACAATGATGCTCTTGGAACCACCAACAGGGGCGTCCCCTGCGAGTCGGGTTTGTGTACCCTCTGCATCGCTGATTGCAAAGGGAAGTGCGAAACCTGGCTAGCGTCATTGGTCGGCCGCAAACTGCTCTATCCGCGGACATTTGGGAGAACAACCTCCGGCTCGGCCAACATCACCCAGACCGGGGTCGGCTACCATGCCCTTCGCATTCAGGGTTACGCCTATGGGGCACACGGCATACCGGCAGGTTTAAGCAACGACCCGGATGACTGTATTTTCCCGAACGTCAATGTTGAAACGCAATTTGGCAGTACCGAGAAAACCAAGTGCCGGATTCCGATCATGACCGGTGCACTCGGCTCAACATTTATTGCAGCAGACTACTGGGAATCGTTCGCCACCGGAGCAGCGCTATGCGGCTTTCCAATCGTCATCGGTGAAAACGTTGTTGGCGTTGATCAACAGTCGGTTATCCAGAAAGGTCGAGTCATCTCTTCGCCGGAGATGGAACGCCGGATCGATTCATTCCTGCGCTACTATGACGGCTACGGTGCCATTATCGTGCAGATGAACGTTGAGGACACCCGCAACGGTGTCGCTGAATATCTCGCTGAAAAATACGGTAACAAGGTCATCATTGAACTGAAGTGGGGGCAGGGGGCCAAGGACATCGGCGGAGAAATCCAGGTCAACACTCTCGAATACGCCCTTTTCCTGAAAGAGCGCGGTTACGTCGTCGATCCTGATCCGACCAGCCCCGTGGTCCAGGAAGGATTCAAGAACCATGCTATCAGGGCATTTGCCCGTCACAGTCGGCTGGGCGGAACTAACCTCGATACCTCTGCACAGGTCCAGGAAGATTTCATGGGGTCGGTCGCCCATCTGCGAGACCTGGGTTTCAACCGCATTTCCCTGAAGACCGGTGCTTATGGTATGGAGGCCTTGGCGATGGCGATCCGCCTCTCGTCTGATGCCGATCTCGATCTCTTGACCGTCGATGGCGCAGGAGGCGGTACTGGCATGAGCCCCTGGAATATGATGGATCACTGGGGGGTTCCCTCGCTGCAATTACATTGCAAAACCTACGAATATTGCTCGCTACTTGAGAAAAACGGCGGCAAGGTCCCGGATATCTCGTTGGCCGGAGGTTTCGCCAGAGAAGACCATCTTTTTAAGGCTCTCGCGATCTCTGCACCCTATACCAAACTGGTTTGCATGGGTCGGGCACCTATGATTCCGGGTTTCCTTGGCAGCAATATTCAAGCTGTCTTCCAGCCAGAAAAACGGAGCGAACTGAACGGACACTGGGACGAGTTACCTGCTTCGGTCAAAAATATCGGAACCTTTTCTGAAGAGATTTTTGCCGGATGGGAAGCGGTCAAGAACAAGGTCGGCGCCGATGAGATGAACAATATTCCCTATGGTGCCGTTGCGATGTATGGCTATGCGGACAAACTCGCCTGTGGCCTCCAGCAATTCATGGCCGGTGCCCGCAAGTTCAGCCGTAACCAGATCCAGCGTGAAGACCTTGTGGCGTCGAATCTGGAGACGGCTGAAGAGACCGGAATCCCCTATATGTGTGACGCAAATGATAGTAAGGCGAAAGAGATCATTGCTGGTAAATTTTGATCCTCAGAGCCGGTGATTAAATACGAAGCGGGTCTTGCCTGGCCCACTTCATTTTTTTCGCGCAGGAGCGAGTTGAGACAAGCGTTGGAGGTGTCTATCGGGGAGAAGTGAGTTGGTCTTACTGATCATGATGGCCACCTATGTGGGGCCTTTGTGGTCTGCGGTGTTCCCTGCGTGTTCCCGTGTTCGGCCAGTCAGTTGAGCCTTGGATCGTTACTCCTCGTTTTACCTATGGAAAACGGCCGTTAAGCAGGCGAATAAGGTGTTCCGGCGTTAAGTCTTTGAAATGTATTGGGAAAGAGTGTATTGAAGTGTTTTTTGTGTTTTGAGCTCTCTGTCCTTTTTTCGTTTAGTTTCAGTGGGTTATAGATGTTCTTTCTTGAAGATTGAGCAAGATGCGCACCGCGCTACGGATCAGAAGGTCGGGAGTTCGAATCTTCCGCGGCGCGCCATTAAAATTAACGGGTTACAGGCTTTTGCTTGTAGCCCTTTTTTAGTTTCGCTCA
>CAMYNC010000241.1 GCA_947259685.1 uncultured Desulfuromonadales bacterium
CGTTCTATTAACTCCTCTAGCTTTCCAAAATCAGCGAGGTCCTCAACACTGTGACTGTCCAGCCCGATGCTGAACATCAATCCTGCTTCACTAAAAGCCGTGATAATATCATCCGGCTGTTCATAGCGGCCAGAGAGTTCCACGATCTTTCCTGTTCGCACAATTGATGCTAGTACCTTTTCGTTAACAAACTGGGGATGGCCAATTATCATACAGTCGGATTCGGCAAGCTTCTCGTATGCCTCCTGCTCGGTCATATTGTTCATGCTGTGCACGCTACCGATGACAATATCAACTTTTTCTTTCATATCCTCCGGACAGTCGAGAGTACCGTCGGGTAATATTTTGGCCTCTATGCCGGACAGTATGCGTACCCTGAATCGTATACTTGCCTCTGCTATGTCCAACAGAAATTGATCAAAATCATATGTCAGATCATTCGTCACATGCTCGGTGATCGCTATCTCTTCAATCCCGAGCTTGTCGCAGTGGCGGGCTATTTCCTCGACTGTGTCGGACCCGTCCGTATAACTTGTATGACTATGGTAGTTCCAATTGAGCTTAATCATCCACTATTCGTTCATCCCAGTAGCGTACAACCGTAACGCCGTAATCAGGGGTCATCTTTTCAACCTTAACGGTCTTATTTTCAGGGTCAATGGTCAAAAGAGGCGTGATACTGTCGAAACCGGCCTGGTAAGAGAGTCCGAGCCCGCCGGCATACCGTGGATTTATCTCGATGAGTTTCCAGTCCCCGCTGCTGTCCTTCATTAACTGAATATTGGTCGGACCGATAATATCCAGGCGTTCATGCACCATACGGCAAGCCGCTTCTATCTTTCCGTCCATGATAAACTTTGCCTTGGTCGATATACCGCCCCTGGTCTGCGCTCTGATACGCGGCGCAATACCGAGCAGGTTCCCCTCAAAGTCCGCAAACGTGTCCACCGTGACCTCCGGTCCTGGAAGACACTCCTGGATAAACGGCTCCTCCATTTTCGTTAGGGCGTATTCAAGATCATTGTCGTTCTCGACCCTGAAACCGACCTTGCTGCCGCGCCCTCTCGCTGGCCTTACAAAAAGAGGGTAAGGCCGTTCTTCGCGGGCTTCCCTGACCGTAAAGGTCTTTGCCGCAATATCAGCGAATGTTTCGACCGTCCTGCGCTTATCGTCGCAGACCCGTAATGTCTCCCCGGGAGAAACCAGAGTAAAGCAGTCAAGCTGGTCTTTGATGCTGTCGAACAGGAGAAGATCTTCGTCAAATGTGGGAACGATAAGGTCAGGCTCAGTCTCCCTTATTACCTTCAGCATCTCATCCCTGTAGTCAGGCGCCGAGGCGAGCGGGACCAGACAAACCTCATCGCAAAAGAACTGCGCGGGGCTGTCCATACTCCCGTCAAGCCCTATCAGGTAGGCCTTTCCTTTCAGGTACTTTGCCAGACAGAAACCCGCAGGCCCTCCGGCGGCTGTTATCATTATTCTTTTGAGCATATTGTAAAGGTGGAACTTTTATTCAATATTATAATAATATTTACCATTTAGTGTAAAATTAAAAAGGCACATGACAGTTACAGAAAAAATAAAAAACAACTTAAACAAAGACGGTCTCAATAAAATTCCTCGTTTTTTGGCAACTGCTTTTGCACAAAAAACCTTTAAATTCTTTGAAAAATATTTGAGGCTTCATATCACCCCTGTACATTTCTATTCCCCAATACCCACTACGTATGAACTGGATGATAAAGTTTTCAGCAAGATTTTTGATTGTACCGGTATTGACTGGAATGTTAATCAACAGATCGCAAACCTTGAACTATTTCACTCCAAATACAATAACGATTATAAACCGTCGGTAAATATAGACAGGTTTTCCCAGATAGATTCTTTCATACTTTACTCTCTCATAAGAGAGAGAAAACCCAAAATAATGATTGAAATAGGTTCTGGAGAATCAACTAAAGTTAGTCTGGCTTCGCTTGAAATGAATGAAAAAAATGGGGCACACTGCATGTTCTATGCGATCGAACCTTATCCGGATAACTTCTTGAGGGGCCTCAATAGATCTAATTTTAAATTGATCAGCAATAATCTACAGGAAGTTGATATTGAACTGCTCGGTTCAGCAGACCTCTTATTTATTGATTCAAGCCATGTTTCCAAAATCGGAAGCGATGTAAATTTCGAAATACTTGAGATAATACCTAAACTAAAAGTAGGGGCCATAATACACTGGCATGATATTATGATCCCTACAAACTACTGGAAGCGCTGGATAGACAACGGAAATATGTTCTGGAATGAATCATACATGGTACATTCCTTCATGCTTTTTAATAATTCTTACAGAGTGATATGGGCTTCCAGGTACATGCAGATCAATCATCCTGATGAACTAAAAAGGCGCTTTTCATATTTCAACCCTGAAGATGAAAATCAACAGATCACTTCACTTTGGATCGAAAGAATATTATAGATAAAGGAACCCTCTACAAAACATGAAAGAAATAACCCCCTTTAACAAATTAAAGATAATATCCCACGCAGACAAGATAGAGCAGTTGCTGGAGGGGAAGATTCCTTCACCGGTCAGGATCGTCCTCGAACCTACCAATTTATGCAACCACAATTGTTTTTTCTGCAGTTACACAAGTTTCAGAGATGATAACCAAGTATTTTTATCCCGCGAGAAACTTTTTGAGTTAGCTGAGGATTTCAAAAAGCTGGGTGTCAAATCTGTTTCCCTTGTCGGAGGCGGAGAGCCAATGATCCACCCCGCTATTTATGACCTTATCCACTGGTTCTATGAAAATAAAATATTGATATCAATTACAACAAACGGCTCCGCCTTTAAAGATTCCGAAATTGATACTATTGTTCGTGCATCAACTTATATAAGAATTAGCTTAAACGCCGCCTCCACAGAAACCCACAATCTCATTAACAACCCAAAAACCGACCAGTTCGAGCGCATTGTCAGCAACATCGAAAAGATCAGAATGCACCGTGACAAAATCGGCTCGAACATGCTGATCGGGATAAGGAACGCGATCCATGACAGGAACGCCCACGAGATTGAAGAAATGATCGCGCTGGCCAAAAGATTGAAGGTCGATTACATCATGTTTGCAGCTGTGCTCTGGGAAAACGCCGCTTCAGATGACGTAGTTGCCATGGCCAAAGAAAAGACCGGCTTCGTTGAAGCGACTGCATCCCCAGCGCACCCAGTCGCGCAGGGTGAGCAATTCGAAATGCTGCGGGTGTTGCATGGCATTCTGCCTCTGATTTCACTCTCCCCAGCCGGCTGCCACATGACCGCGCCGCCCAAACGGGGATCCCTGACCATCGTCAGATTCTACGCCGAAGAGCGTAGAGACAATCGGGCTCTAACACTGGATCCGATTGCTGGAATAAGGGGGGAGCCAGTCAAAAAGGCTAATATTGCCCTAAAGACGCCAGTTTTCTGCCGGTCGGCCGATTTCCCCCTGCTCAACGATCCTGACCTCCGGAGCCCCGAACATTGCAAAGACCGCTGCACTCGCTGAAGTTTCAGATCGGTTTCGCCATTGCGGCGATGGCAATGCTGTTTGCAAGCTCGACGCTCTACTCTCTGCATGTGATCGATCAGCAGCATGCCGACGACGCCCTGGTCCGACTTGCCGGACGCCTGCTGTTCAACCAACAACATCTCACCGTCCAGGCGATGCAATACCATGACAACGCCCCCAGGGACTACCCGAGCTACTTTCGTGACCTGCGGCTCTATTTTCAGGACCTCAAACGAACACGCACCGAACTGTCGGAGATCATCGAGGCGTTTGCCAACAACCGCTTCGACGGGATGTTGGCCAAGGTCGACATGGCGATGCAACCCCGGCTACCGGAGCGGTCACGCCGGATCGCCCGGGACCTGGGCACGGCCTGGCGGGAGTTTTCGGCCCAGCTCGACGAACGCATCGGTCCGAACGA
>CAMYNC010000242.1 GCA_947259685.1 uncultured Desulfuromonadales bacterium
TAAGATGCACTTCTTTTTGGGTGTTTTTGAATCGAAATAGTTAACCAATCTCTTGTTTTTATTGATTTTTTTTGAAAAAGTTAATTGAGTTTGTGTCAGGTCCTTGGGGGCCATTCATACTTTTCTGGAGGGTAAGATAGTGAAAAAATTAGTTGTCAGTTTAATGGTTTTGGGTCTTTTGGGGGGAGCTGGCTTGTCATCCTCCTTTGCCCAGATGTACATCTCAGGAAATTTGGGTTTAATGGCTCTGAGCGATTCCGATCTCAACGACGGTTTTGATACCGGGGAAATCAGCTATGATGCCGGCTTCGGGCTTACGGGAGCCATCGGCAGCAGTCTTGACGGCGGAGCCCGGGTCGAGGTTGAGTTGGGCTATCGTGGCAATGACATGGACAGAATTAAAGTTGACGGGCTTGGCTCTGCCGATATTGATGGGGATACGACTGCTCTGTCGTTGATGGGCAATCTCTTTTACGATTTCAGCACCGAAGGCAGCGTTAAGCCATTTATCGGTGCCGGGCTTGGCATCGCCAATGTTGATGCCGATATCGATTTTATCGGAAGTGAGGACGACACGGTTTTTGCTTTTCAGTTTGCCGCCGGCCTGGGTTTTGCTGCAAGCGAGACACTGAAGGTCGATCTGCAGTATCGATTCTTTGTCACCGAAGATCCTGAGTTTGAAGGCCTTGAAGCGGAATATGTGTCCCACGGTCTGATGATTGGCCTTCGCCACTCTTTTTAATTACAAATCAGATTGCCCCTGCCTGACCGCAAAAAGCCCCTTGATTGAAATCAGGGGGCTTTTTACTGGCCTGCTGCTTGATCTTCAGCGCCGAGAAGGTTAACTCCGAACCGTCAGCCAACAAATAAGAGGCCCCAACCTGTTTCAGGTCGGGGCTTACTGGTGCTTGAATTTGTGATTTAATCTCACTTACGTTCGAATAATCTGTAGTTTAACTGCCACTACCTCCCCCAACCCCATCCAATGACACTGTGACAGATATTGCAGCTAAAGGATCTGTAGGTCTTTGTGCGATGATGAACGTTATTGCTACGAGGAGAACCAGTCACGGTATTAATCGGATGACACTTGAGGCAATCACGAGTGACCTTCAATACGAAAGTGTTGTCGACCGTCTCAACCGAGTGGCATGTAAGACATTCATATAAATCACCAGGCGTGTCATTCGGCGCAATGCTGTTTCTTGGCATCGTTTTATCGACTAAAAGATGGTGTTTGTCGGGGTTTTCATATTTCAAAAAAACGAACCGGTCGAGATCCGAATGACACCTACGGCAATAATCTTCAGAAAGTGAACTTCCATTATCAGAATATGACCAGCTTGACCAACTCGTCGAACCGTCTCTAGAGGTCCCACTGGAGCCCCAAGAACTGTCGTTCGAGCTGTCTGAGGTGCTGGAAGAGCTGTCGTTTGAATACCCATATGAACTGGAACTGCTGCCCCAAGAGCTGCTTCCAGAGGAACTGCGTCCCCATGCCCATGCATTTGAAAACAAAAAAGTTGTTAACAAAACGACAAATAGTACCAATGTACCGATAGTAAGTTTTTTCATGAGTAATCTCCTTATTCTTGGTAGCAACAAAAAGAGGTTCCTTGCCCACCGTAGCACCCTTTGGTTACATCCAAAACAGCTTTCTCGTTGGTGTCCTACCTGGCTTGCAGGGCTGGCTGTTGACTGTCCAGTGGTACTCTAATGTCATCGGTCGCCTGTCGCTAAATGGACCTGCAAGCGAAATGGAATCGAGCCAGTACAGTTTCAGTTCCCCGGGATCTCAGGTTTTCTTCTCCCTTTCCGGAAAACCCTTTTCAGGTTTTTCTTCACTCTGCCGATCACAAAGGGGGTCGCCCGTTTGCGCTCCAGCAGGCGGCGCTTCATCATATCCGAGCGGTTCAGCGGCGGCAGGTCGCATTCCGGTCTTGGCTGAAGGCTTAAGGCGCCGCGCTGGCAGGCCACCAGACAGGCACCGCAACCGAGGCAGACCTCCTCGCGCAGAGTCACCGGCAGCCGCTCTCCTTGCCAGACCAGCGCATTGACATTGCAGGCGGCGACGCAGCGGCCGCAGCCGTTGCAGCGTTCGGTCGCCAGTTGGAGGATAAAGGGGGCCTTGGCGATCCCTTCGTTGAAGCCCAGCTTGACCCCGGCCAGCAATTCGCAGCAGCAGGAGCAGCAATTGCAGATAAAGGAGGGTTTCTCGCGGATATTGTCGGTGATGTGGGTCAGGCCCTGCTGGCGGCAGTTCTGCAGGATATTCAGCAGTTGCTCGGTGCTTTGCTGCTTGGCAAAGCCGCGGCGGACCAGAAACCGGGCACCGGTACCGAGGGAGATGCAGGTATCTTCCATCGGCACAGCTGTGGCGCAGGGTTCGTTCAGATGGTGTTTTTTATGCCGGCAGTAGCAGATGCCGACGGCACCGAAATCGGCCTGCTCGATGATCTGTCGGGCGTTCTGGTAGCTGGTCACTTCAGAGCTGACCGGAATCTGATCTTCATGCACCAGGGCGCGGGTGAGTGGGGTTTTGCTGGCGAAGAATTCCCCGGCCATACCGCCAGTGTGGGAATTTTCGTGCAGGTAATCCTGCATCAGCCGGGCGATTTCAGCCTGGGGAATGTCTTCGCGCTGCTTCATGAAACTGAACTCGAAGAAGCCGATCAGGCCGGGCATCAACAGGTAGTAGGTCTGCCCCGCGTAGGGCAGGTCCATCACCAGCCCTTTGTCGGCCATGGTCTCCAATTTCTGCTGCAGTTCCCTCGCCGGAATTCTTGTCGCTTTGGTCAGTTCGCTGAGGGTGGCTTCTTCCAGCGGAAAGCGTGAGGCGATGTAGGCCTCCTCCTCGCTGAACAGCAGCCGCAGAATCGCGCGCAGGTTTTCACTGTCGGGCAGGCCGACCGGATATTTATTAAGCCGGTCGATCAGCGGGACGATGCTGCTTTTACTACCGCTGTGATGACCCATCTGCTGCTCCTGTGGCGCGGTCAAAGAGTTCAGCCAGTTCGGCAAAGAGGCCAATTTTTTCCAGCGATTCACGCAGGAGGTCAGGATCGGCGAGAAAGTCACGGATAAGCATGATTTCCGAAGCCTTCAGGTATTTTCGGAAAGAGCCTTCCAGGCTGGCGCCAAACAGCTGTTCAACCACCTCGGCAACGCTCATTTCTGCGGGGAACTGACGAATCTTTGCCGCGCGCTCAAGGAGCTTGGTGCAGTAAAAGCAGACATTGAAATCGACCCCATGGATGAACCTGCGGTGCCCCGGAAGGATCGTTTTCTCCCGCAGGCTGGTGAGCTTGATGATCGTCTCGCAGTAGGCGGTGTAGTTGCAGAATCGCTGGTCGGTCAGCAGGTCGATATCGAGCAAGGGGGATTGAAAGATCCCGCGCAGCATGATATCGCCGGTCACCGCCCAATCTGCGCCGGCCAGGACCAGATCGCTCTGCGAGTGGCCGGGGCACTGGATCGCCTCTATCTCAAGTTCACTTGGAAGTTCCTGTTCAATAATTTTGAACTGTTTTGGAAAGTCAGGAAAGACCGAATTATTGTCCATTTCGGCATGAAACTGCTGCATGAATTTTTCATCGAAGCCAATCTCGCCGAGCAGGGCGGTCATCTTCTGCAGTCGCTCGCTGTGCCGGGCAATTTTCAAACTGTCGCGGTAGGGCAGGTAGATGGTTGCGCCATATTCTTCCTCCAGCCAGGCGGCCAGGCCGTAGTGATCGATGTGGCAGTGGGTGAGGATGACCTGTTTCAGCTGGCTTAGCTTGAGGTGGCTGCGCAGGTGGTTTTTGGCCTTTTCGGTTGGGGGGCCGGTGTCGAACAGGGTGAGCTGGTTGTTTTGCTCAAGGCTGTAGCAGTGGACGGGGCCGACGGGGTAGGGGGTGCTTATTGTGTGTTGAGTTGGGATCATTTTTATCTCTTGTTGATGGGAAAAGGCAGTTTATATTTTGGCCT
>CAMYNC010000243.1 GCA_947259685.1 uncultured Desulfuromonadales bacterium
CAATGGACTAAAGAGAAAACTTATAAAGGCAAGGGGCGCGGTGGTAAACCCGTCATTTCCTGCTGTCAAGCCACCCAGCATGTTAAATTCATACGGGTTGGCATTGAATGGAACCAGACCGAGAAGATTTTGTTTAACCAGCCAGAAAAAATAGAAAACCTGCAGGTGATCTCCGGGATGATTCAACACCGACCATTGAAGATCGCCCCTATAGGCGCTCCATGGAATACCCGAGGTAAAATTCTCAACAAGAGG
Source organism: uncultured Desulfuromonadales bacterium (assembly GCA_947259685.1). The sequence goes on from CAMYNC010000243.1 coordinate 256, forward strand.
AAAGGTAGAAAGAATAGCCAGCGCCGTCATTACCAGAGAAATAACGACAATTTCAAAAAGTACTTTCATGGCGCTCAATTTTTCACTACGAAAGGGCAACATTCATCCCTCTGACAAGTTCGGCAAGCTTTGGATTTATAGCTTCGGGTAGAAAATCCTGCCTTCGCCTGTGTTGACCGGAGATAATCGTTTTTCGTAACCCCTGGTCATGCATCATGAGCCATGCGGCCACGACCAGTTGTTGCCGATCTGACTTATCCGTGAAGAGCAGCCCTCCCTCATCCATGGTTTCAGGGACGGCTGAGCTTTTATAAGCCAGTACCGGAACATCAAACCACATGGACTCAATCAGAGGCACGCCAAATCCTTCATGTTCACTCATGGACCAATAGAGATCAGCACAGCGGTAACAGGCATGCAGAGTGCTGTCCGGAACCTTGCCGGTAAAGAGTACGTCACCTTCAAGCCCGTGCTGACGAACAAGCTCCAGCAGCGACTGGTAATAACTTTCCTCCTCTATATACCCACCCACAAGGATTAGCCTGCAATTTCCATACATGGAGCGATAGACGGCAAAGGCCTCAATCAGGTCATACTGACATTTATTGGCAACAAGTCGTCCGACAAAGAGAATATTGTCTTTTCCGTCCTGAAGCCGCATCATCATGTTTGGATCAGCCTGAATATTCCATTTTTCAGGGACAACACAGATGGGCAATACCGAAGGTGAAACAAAACCGTTTTCCTCCAGTTCAAGGCTGTTAAAGAGGGAATCACCAGCACTGACCGAAAAATGTGGGGCCAATCTACCGAGGTCACGCAAGCCCTGTTCAAGCTTCGTCGCCAGTTCCGGATCGGCATCCCGTACAAGAGCAGGTGGAGTGACATTATGATAAATGAGGCTTTTTGGGCCAGGGTGACCAATAACAAATTCCGTCAACCCGGCACCGATGGAGTGGTGATAGATCAGGCCGGCATCGCTTTTGATATCTTTACCTTCGTTAAACAGACGCGCTTCATGGGTCATCAAGGGGTCGAGATGTTCTGTAAAAATCTCAGACCGGTATCCCAGCTCTTTGAGTCGTTCACGAATGATGATTGCCTGATTACTAATTGCATCCCCATAAGCAAACCCCGGGGTCAACTGGTGCAGGGTGCGCCGCCCTGATCGATGGCGCGTTTCTGCCGATTCTATTTTCCCACCATCAAGGCCGAGAACCGCCTCGTAACGTTCTATGACCGCATCCCATTCCGCATATTCCCTGGCATATTCCCTGCCCCTTGCTCCCAGCTCAAGCAATCGGGCCTCTTCCACCTGCTCAAGGTTGTGAAAAAGTGCAGCCCACTCCCCGCGGCTTTCGGCCAACCAGCCGCCTCCCGCGGCTGTAACAGCCATGGATGTCGCCAGACACTTACCATGGGCAGCCACCGGTCTGTTATACAACCAGGCCTCCATTATGACCCGGGAATAACTTTCGTTCCTGCTTGGCTGAAACAAGGCGGAACATCTGGACAGCAGCGCCTCTTTATCAGACTCCGAGACAAGGCCCAGGTCATGGACCCCTTGTGCATCAGATCCAAATTGTTCGCTACCGGGACCTGCAAGAACGAGTTTCAGGGCCGTTTTCGGGTGGCTTCTGCGAAACTGCTGGTAAGCGGACACAAGCAAAGCCGTGTTCTTGGTTTTATCACGGCGTCCCAGACAGAGCACATACTGTTCTCTATCCAGATCAATCCCCCCCACACGGGTTGGCAAAGTTTGCCGGCTCGAATCAAATCGCTCAACTCCAACGCCGACAACAGCTCCTTTTCTTTGAATGCCGGGGCCGAACAACGTATGGGCCAAACGCTCTTCACCCAGTGAATTGTATAACACCCCGTGGCAACTGCGCATGATTTGTTCAACATCCGGCAGATAGGCATAGACCTCATCATGGAGACAGGGCTGCAACCACGACTTACCACGAACCAGGGGCAGGCCGTTGAGGATTATTCCATACAGATAGGGTAGAAAAACAAAGGCGTGATATTTATTTTTATTTCGCCGCAGATATCGCTCCAAAGCCTGCGAGTTGATATTCTCGGCGACAAACAGATCCCCAGTGCCAAAGGTGAAGGGATTACTCCCCGGCTTTAACTGTTCCGGAGGAACTTCAAGGGCATGGGTGTTGGCGTGATTAAATAGCTCACCGTTTCGCTTGTCGACCTTGAACCTGCGCACGACAAGCCCATCAACATGCTCAACCCCGGCAGGCAGGTGATTTGTGGACCAGTCTTCCAGAAAAGAGGCGCAGCAGGTGGTGAGTACCTCTACGGAATGGCCCCGCTCCGCCAGACGATTTGATACCTGCCAGGCAAGTTGTTCAGCCCCTCCTTTTAACTGTTCACCGAACCAGGGAATAACGAAAGCAACAGGTTTCATGCCTTGTATCCAACTATAGCATAATCCCTGGCACAGGAGAGTACCTCATTCAAACGCGAGGCCAGTTGCGGCGCCTCTTCTTCGGGAAGACGTTGCTCACCTTCATGGGGATGGAGATACAGGAGTTCAACTTTGCAAAACCCTCGATACTCCAATAAAAATTGATGGGTTTCCGGGTAGAGTGGGCGTAAATGGGTAGGATCGGCCCAAAAATTACAACCGCCGACCAGAAGATTTCTGGGGTTTGGTGTTTCAAAAAGGGCAAGACCGCCGGGTTTCAAGACTCGCACACTCTCATCGAAAAGGGCAATTCTATCATCAAAGCCAAGGTGCTCTATGAGATGAAATGAGGTGATCGCCCCCAGGCTGTTATCGGGTAAAGAACGCAGATAACTGAGCGCATCGCTCTCCTCGACCGCAAACCCTTTTTCCCGACATGTCTGCACCAGGACGTTATTGAGGTCCAGCCCCTTTGCAAGCAAGCTCTCGTCCTTCATTATTTCCAGCCATTCACCGCGTCCACAGCCTATATCCAGAATTTCTCGCCCTTCAACTCCGGCTCCGCATGCATGAATTCGCGGCACATACTCCAACAGACGTTCACGGATTTCCTCGCGGGTTCCCCGAAACTGGTTTTCAAAGGCAAGATAAAGAGGGTCAAGAATATCCGGTCCGGACAACTCCCTGGCTGGATGCTTCGAGCTCTCTCCAGGGCTATCTATCTGTCGCCGCAATTCTTCAAGGAGAATGGAAACTCTTCTTTCCTGGGTGATCAGCCCGGTTTTCAGATAATCAACGAGTGCTGATTTTTCTTTGATACGCTCCATTTCCCTTTCCAACCTGGCCGTGGTTCGGTTCATGTCCCGGATTCCATCCAGGGTGATACGCAAGCTGTGAAGAATGGAACTATTAAAATTCCGCTGGGGGATAGTAATGACCCGTCCAAGAAAAATGGTGATTTTGCCAAGCAACCGAGCAATTTTTCGCACAATGCCCCGATAGTGGAGCATGGAGGTGACCTCGGCACCTGCGTTGGCGTTGAGCTCGGCAACCTGTAATGTTTCACTGAGCTGACTCCAGGTATAGGGATCGTTGATTTGCAGCTCTTGCTCCGGCGTTCCTTTATGGCCCACACTCCGCTTTTTTTGCTGTAATTTTAACTCAACACCTATTTTCTCCAGCAAATCGGTTATATCGATTTCCGGATTGTTGGTTTCTAACATGTATCTATCCTCACGGATTGTATATATGACCTATTTACTTTTGATAAGAAAAGAACA
>CAMYNC010000244.1 GCA_947259685.1 uncultured Desulfuromonadales bacterium
GATGGCACCGAACTATTCGCAGCTTTGGTCACCACGCTCAGAGATGCGCCACTGGTCATTGACCCGGTAATCCCGCCGAGCAAGAGGACCGGATGGATTTTCAGAACTTTCCGGCCAAAGAAATATCCGACAAAGATTGGGGTCATCGTCACGCAGATGCCTGCCAGCACCAGAACGGGCCCTGCGGCGACAAACGTTTCGATGATGTTACCGCCGGCCCGCAGCCCGACGCCGGCCATAAAGAGCAGCAAGCCAAACTCCATCAATATCCAGCGCGCGGCATCGGGCAAGCGACCGAACGTTGGATGGATGCTGCGCAAATATCCGATAACCAGACCCGAAGAGAGCAACCCGCCCGCAGAGCCCAGGCCTAAAGACAGCTGTCCTACATTGACGGCGAACAAGCCGATGACCACACCAAAAGCGATACCAAAGGCAAAGGTGACCATGTCCGTCTCAGCGATTTCCCGTTCAACGTGACCGAACTCCTTACCAAGCAAGTCAACGGTCTCACGCGTGCCCACCACAGTCAGGATATCGCCTTTACGTAGCTTGAAATCAACGGTGCGGGGGACTTCCATGCGCATCCGTGAAATGCGCGTCAACAGCACTCCAAATTTTCTCGCAATGTCCAGCTCCTCGAGAGATTTACCCACAGCCTGTTTATTGATTACAACAACCTGTGCAGTTTCTGTAAATTGCGCCGTGCTTGCCTCGGGCATTATTTCTTCACCAAACTTGCCAACTGTTTCTGTGAAAAAGCTCACTGGCGCAAGAATGTACAGTTCATCACCCAACTGAAGAAATCCTGAAGGATCCGGTTCAACAAACTCACCACCTCTTCTCAGCCTTACAACCGAAGTCTTGTCCCAGTATTGCTCACTGAGTAGCTTGCCCGGAATTTTTGTCATCTCTTCATTGGTGACTTTATAGATACGTGCGGAAACATTAGTCTGTTGTGATGCTGCTCCACTCTCGTCGTCAGCTTCCAGCGCTTTCGCCTCTTTTTCCAGATCGATGCCAAGCACTTGCGGCAACAGCTTGATAATCGCGATCAGGCCAGCCAAACCGAAGATATAGGTGATGGCATAACCGGTCGCCACATTGCCGATCATGTCATCAGCAGAAATACCCGCAGGCGGCTTGACCTGTCCGCTGCGGAGCGCTTCCTGTGCGGCGGCAAGGGTCGGCGAGCTTGTTAAACCACCAGATAAAAGGCCCGCAGAGGTTCCGGGAGAGAGTGACAACAATTGAGCAGCGACGACAGCGACACCAAACCCCGTGACAGCAATGACCAACGCAAGCAGGAAATATTTAAGCCCGTCAGTTCTCAGAACATCGAAAAATCTGGGCCCTGCTTGATACCCAACCGAGAAGATAAACAGCGCGAAGCCCACGGATTGAGCGCCGGCACTCATTTGAAAACCGAAATGGCCGAGAAAAAGACCGGCAAAGAGAACGCCGGCAACAGGCCCCAGGGAAAAGCTGCCGAGACGTATGGCTCCGATCAGATATCCCACCCCGAGAATTAGGAACAGGGTAAGGACCGGCTGAACACGGAGAAGCTCAATAATCTTTGTGAATGTAGAAATTTCTTCCATGTTACCTCTGAAAAAAAGGTTTCTAATTACCCCCAAAAAAACGCCAACTTGATAAGTTTAGCAGGTAGGGGGTGTAAGCCGGAACCCCAGAAAATTCCGTGGCAATGATTTACGTTAAGTTTTAACCTATTCTTTGGCAGAAAAACATACCAGAAATTCAGGGGACACAAATTCGGCACACACAAATTCGGGGGACACAATACTGTTTTTTCTCAAGAACCAAAGTCAACAGTCGAGCAGCCCGGGGGAGTCTCACCCCCAGGCTCTCACAGGTAGGGTCGAAGGCTGGCGCGGTACTCAAGAGCCCGTTTCCAACCTCCGCCTCGACAAACCCAGCGTGCGGATTTCCCGCACTGGGCTTTCACTGTTCATTTCATTTAAAGGGTTATGAGACCTATCAGACTGGCAGCACTTTCAGGCACGATGGTATCGAACTCCGTAATCGTTGTACAATCCCAGAGTTTCATATAGCCATGCCCTACTCCACCTGTTCCAGCCGAAGCCACGACGTTTGCTGGCATACATTAAATGTCGTCTGATCTTTTTCTCCACCCAGTCTTTGACATAGCCAAAACATTTGCTGGAGTTACCAACCCGAAAATAGTTTGCCCAACCCCCGAGTATGGGATTTATAATGTCAATAACCCTGGCCACGGGTTGGGACTGATACCGGCGGAACACATCCTTGAGTTTTTGCAGCAAGGTTGTCCGTGCTTTCATACGTGGAGTGACTCGTACCCCCCACGCTCCACGGCGTGTTTTAATCCTCCGAAAATCAAAGCCCAGGAAACTGAAAGTCGCATCCTGAGCAAGATTCACTATTTGGGTCTTTTCCTGATTCATCTGAACACCCAACTTTTCAAACTCTTCTACAAGCCTTTTGTAGGCAGCTTTTAACAGCCACTCCCACTTTCCAAAACCGTCTACCAAAACCACGAGATCATCAGCGAAACGGGCATATTCAATATAGGTGAATCTGCCTTGTCGGGTTACCTCTTTTGCTCGTTCCAGCATTTTATCCACCTCATTGAGGTAGATATTACTGAGTAAAGGTGAGATTACCCCACCTTGAGGAACGCCTTTAGCACCTCCTACTTTCAAGATCAGCTTCAGCAGTCGCATCACATCGTCATCATTAACGCGTTCAGCCACCTTCTTCATCAGTGTGGCATGTCGAACGTTGTCAAAATAGGCACTTAGGTCCAAATCAATGACACGTGTCTTGTTCTTTACGACTGCCCCAGCCACACGATCTATCGCAGCATGAGCGGTTCGCTTCGGGCGATACCCATATGATCCCTCCTGAAAATCGGCTTCAAATATCGACTCTAAGATGAGCTTGAGTGCACCTTGAACCACGCGATCTCGTATTCCAGGGATTCCTAGAGTTCTGACTTTGCCATTACCCTTGGGAATCTCTTTGATTCGGTTTCGCATGGGTCTATATGTCTTGGAGTGCAGTTCATTTTGTATCTGTTCAAGAAAAACCTTCAATCCTGCCTTCTCGATGTCAGCAAACGATACACCATCTATACCGGGTGCTCCGTTATTCTTCTTTGCATCGAGATAAGCCAGATGTAGTGTCTCCATTCTACAGACGTGAACATACAGGCCCCAAAACCGCCATGTTTTATCAGACTTCGCCTTCAAGTATATCTTCCTTCTCAGGTCTTGCAGACCGATGGACGCTTTTATCATTTCGTCCCTGCCTCCCAGTGTTGTTAGAAGATTATTAACAGTAGGGTCCCTTTGCTCCCCGGGCGTTACCCCGGTTCAACGCTAATACGAACCCCTCCGCCACCCTCTCGTCTTTCAGCTCACTTCCCGCTGTTTACGGTTATAGAGCCTACCTTGCTCCAAAGATTTCTCTTTGGGACGAGGAGGGCTTCTCCAGTTGCTTGGCATGTCCTTGTCACCGTGCTATCGCTACCACCCCGCCGGAGTGAATCAGTCGTATCGATCAGATTTCGACTAACCATGCTGCCTTCGCCCTACGGATGGGGGCTCAGCCTCCGGGGATTTTCACTTTCGGGGCCACCTATGCGTTCACTTTCGTTATGGCCTGGTGACTCGCTCACATCCCTATGGATTGCTTTGTCGATGGGCTTCAGATAATCGGTTTCCCTCATACCTGCCATCCAAGCTATAGGGCCTCTGATTCTTACCCTAGCAGGACTGACTCCTGCTGAACATACCAGCCTTAGCTGGACACACATCCGGACGTGAGCCTCTCGGCTCATCCGGCTCCTCATGTCCACCCACAAACTGGGTTTTGCATTACTCGAAGGTTCCTCCCATTTCTGGTTGACCAAT
>CAMYNC010000245.1 GCA_947259685.1 uncultured Desulfuromonadales bacterium
ATATTCCACGAGATAGAAGGACAAGGAAAATTGGGGAGGATTTCTCCAGCAGAAACCAATTTGGCGAGGCTCAACTATCCTCCAAGGTGTAGCGTTTCTAAGCAGTGTAGCTTTTTTCTACACCAAAGATTCTGGCAAGATTTCACGGCTTATATGTTTTGTTCATCATTATAAAAACTCTATCGGTGGTGGTTCCAAAAAAACTGAAAGTCTCAATAAGTATCCGTATCTGGGTTCCAATGGTCAGTAGCTTTTCAAGGTATTACCAATCCCTCGGCAGGAGGAAAAGCGTCCCCTATTTGGGGGATTTGAGGGGGATATTTGGCCTACCCGAGATGAGTTCCGGGATATTAACCTGCTGAAATCATGAGTCTAAACTCAAATTTCCTTCTTTCACCCTTCCCACGGGAAGCAATCTTTTCTTGAGGGAAAAGTAGCAAGAGAGATATAATTATGTTCTATAAAGGCCCACTTTTCTCCCTATTAATGCAGAACATTCTACACTTCTGACTTTATCGAACCCATAATTTCCTTTCTTTATTTCCTCTTTGGATAGGGAGCCGTCGATCATGCTGAATCAATCCATCCAGTTGCTTGATTTAATTCCAAAGAAGCGTTTGGATGAAATCCTCCAAGGCTTTACAGAGGTTTCAGGGGTTGCTTCGGTCATTACCGACCCTAATGGGCACCCCATCACCGAATCCCACAACTTCACATCCTTTTGCCAAAAATTCTGCCGTTCCACCGAAGAGGGTCGCAAGAAATGTTATGAAAGTGACTCTTACGGTGGCGCCAAATCTCTCGAAATGAAAGAGCCGTTTGTTTACAAATGTCTCAATGCTGGATTGATCGATGGCGGTGTGCCGATTATCGTGGAAGGCTACCACTTGGCAAATTTCGTCTGTGGCCAGGTCCAGGAAGAACCGATGGCTAAAGCTGAGGCAACAGAGCGAGCAAAGGCTATTGGCATTGCCGATATCGATGGCTATCTACAGGAGCTGGCCAAGGTTCCTCAAATGACCCGGGTCAGACTGCTTTCAATTGTCAACTTCATGGCGGCAATCACCAGGAATATCAGTGAACAAGCCCTGCATAAATACCTTTTGGACAAACAATCCAGAAAATACCTGAACAAGCTGGTCAATAGCGTTTCTGATTGCATTGTTTCGACCAATTCCGAAATGAAAATCATCATGGTCAATGACGCTGGCGCGACCACATTCGGTGCCGATGCGAATACTCTTTGTGGCCAATCCTTTTATTCACTTCTCGCCGATGATCAGTCAAAGTCAGCATTAAAAAACCAGCGAGAAATTATTCGCCAAGGAACGGGAAATCTCGAGCTCAATGCCCTGAGAAATGGGAACCAATCATTTCCTGTGTTGCTCTCCCTTTCCAGAATCAGCAATGGCAGGGATAAAGAGCCTGACTATGTCGTTGTCCTCCGCGATATTTCTGAAGCAAAAAAAGTGGAGCGCATGAAAGAAGACCTGGTCGGAATGCTCACCCATGATATGGGCAACCCGGTCCTTTCGATTAAAAGCGCTATGCAACTCCTACTTGCCGAAACTCTTGGACCGCTGAATCCAGGGCAGAAAGAGATTACCGAACTTGCCTTGACCACCAATCGCCAGCTTCACGATATGGTCGCCAATTTTCTTGACATCTATCGGAGCGAAAACGGGCAATTTCTCCTCCGCAAACAAAATCTCGATATGGTCCAGATGGTTCAGGAAGGGATCAATCAACTCAAACTATTCGCCCGTGAAAAACAGCTTTCCATCCAGTTCGATTCACCGCTGACCTGCTGCAACCTCAACGGTGATCGGAATCGACTCAAGAGAACCTTCATCAATCTGTTGGCCAATGCCATCAAGTACAGCCTCGACCATGGTGAGATACGGGTCGAGCTTGCAGAGGTTTCCGCCGGCGGGAAACAACTGGAGAACGTTTTCGGTCGGTCTGAAACCGATCGAACAATAGAAGAGCAGAACTACCTTTTAATCACGGTATCCGATCAAGGATATGGCATTCCCCCAAAATACCAGCAGGCGGTTTTCGAAAAGTTTTTTTCCCTGGAATCGACCAACGAGGGAGAGAGACGAGGCCTGGGGTTGGGGCTAAACTTCTGTAAACTGGTCGTTGAAGCCCACGGTGGTTCTATTTGCGCAAGAACACCGCCGAACAGCACAATCCAGCAAAAGACACCGGGGTGTCAGTTTCTTTTTGCATTGCCGCTCAATCCTTAAAACCTTGATTCCAAAAGAAGGGAGTGGTTAGGCGATGACCGAGATCAAGAATATCAGGGTTTTTCTGGCAGATGATCATCCACTGATGCGCCTTGGCCTGCGTTTAAGCCTTGAACAGATTGATGGGATCCAGGTTATTGGCGAAGCGAGCGATGGGTTCAGTGCGGTGGAAAAAATTCAGAATGACCCTCCTGATGTCGCCCTGCTGGATGTGGATATGCCCGGCCTTTCCGGGGTTGGGACGATTCGGGTTTTGCGTAAAGCCTTCCCCGAAATGAAGGTTCTCGTTCTGTCTTCCTACAGTGACGAAAGTTATATTTCTCAGGCAATGCAGGCTGGCGCCAACGGTTATGTCTTAAAAGGCATTGGCAGTGAAGAACTGGCCAAGTTAATAAAATCTTTTGGTGCTGGAAAAACCGTCGTGTCTCCCTACCTGGTCAATCTGACCACAGGATATGAAGACGGAAAAAAACCGCATGAACTCGAGGAAGGTCCTCTCTTAACCCGCCGTGAAAAGGAGGTACTCCACTGCATTGTCGACGGCAAAAGCAGCAAGGAGATCTCCACCGTGCTATTTGTCAGTCCCGAAACGGTAAAAAGTCATCTCAAGAATATCTACCGAAAACTTGAGGTCAAAAATCGCGTGGAAGCGGCGATGGTCGCAACCCAGAAAAAACTGCTCCCTTGAATTACAGTAATCCAGACTTGCTCTGACAGACAATATCAGGTCTGGTCGTACTCAACTTACTCCTGTCTTTGTTCAAAACTTACTTAGTGTCCATCCGGAAACGTTAACGTGCTGACTTTACACACAAAAGCAACATTTTAAGCTTTCAAGAATAGACTACTCTGCAATAATCGCGAATGTAACCACCTGATATTGCATGACAATCATCTCTTCAGGAGGCATTCGATGCGCCAAAAACGTAACCCTCAACTGAGCCTGTGTATGACTGTCAACAACACTCAGATCGGCAAAGAGCTGGAGCAGATGTCACGAATCCTAGATGACACTCCAGGCCTCCTCCAAGTCGTCTTTGACGATCTGGTTAAAACCAAACGGGCCGACACCGGTCGGCAGGGTTTGACCGCCGAGCAGGTATTGCGCTGCGCCGTTCTGAAGCAATACCGGCAGCTCAGTTATGAGGAGCTTGCCTTTCATCTGGATGACTCTTCCGCCTTCCGTCGTTTCGCTCGCCTGGATATGGGACAATATCCTCGCAAGTCGATCCTGCAGGAGAACATCAAGGCGATTTCCGAGCAGAGTTGGGAAGAGATTCATCGCCTGCTCATCGATTACGCCGTCAAACATAAGATCGAAAAGGGACGTAAGGTTCGCATCGATTCAACGGCCATCGAAACCGACATCCACCACCCGACAGATTCAACTCTTCTGGCCGACGGTATCCGGATTATCACCCGCTGGCTCGGTGCCGGGAAGGCATTATCCCCAGCCCCTGCCTACCGCTACAGCGACCATAACCGCGTGGTCAAAAAGCGGGTGATGGCCATTCTCAATACCCGAAAAGAGCAAGTCCGTAAAACCGCCTATCAGGATCTGCTCCACTATGCCGAACGCGTCGTCAACTATGCCCTGCCGGCGATTGCCGAACTGCGCGCCTACCAGGGCCTTGAGTTCCTCAGCGCCCAAGGGATCGCGG
>CAMYNC010000246.1 GCA_947259685.1 uncultured Desulfuromonadales bacterium
GCCCTTCTCGATCGAGGTATCGCCACCAATCACGGGCAAATGCCTCAGCGGCTCCGCAGGTTGATGACCGATCTAATCGACCGACGCATATGCCCGATCACTGTCGCAACAGCGACATTGACCGAGGGTGTCAATCTTCCTTTTGATCTCATTTTTTTGACGGCATTAAAGCGAACGGCATTCAATGCTTCCACCAGAAAGCAAGTAACCAGCCCATTGACTACATCAGAATTTAATAATCTCGCAGGGCGGGCCGGTCGGCCTGGTGCCACGAAGGGGATGGAAGGTCTGACGCTGGTTGCTGTGCCGCAACGTCCTTCAACAACGGCTCAGGCAAATATTGCCCTTCAGCGACAGCAAATCGAGAATCTCAAGGGCGACTACAATAGGTTAAGGCGTAAATTATTGAAGGTAGAGGAGGAGGATGAGAACGTAAACAGTCCTCTTGCCCTCCTGTTGAATAGCATTGCTGCGCGCGCCTATAACATCTTCGGAATAGACGACGATCGGTTCCTTGAATGGCTAGAGGCTGCGATCCCGGGTGAAATCAGTGAGGATGCAGGGATGGCTATGCATTCGGAGAATGATCGACTGGCGGACAGCGTCGACGAACTGGATAGTGTTTTACTTAGCGCGCTGGAGCAACTTAGTCAGGTCGAGGGTGTTAGTTCCCAGATTAGCCTGCACGTAAACTCCTGATTATCTTGATACTCCTTTCTGATTATTTTGACAAAACGCCCCGGAGGCTGCTGCTGCTTCCGGGGCGTTGATGTTGGTGGTTAAAATGGCTTGTCGATAGTTTCGCTTTCCAGTTGGTGACCGTCGTCATGCGCTTTAAGTTGACGACTATAATCCTTCAGGATCTGCTCCATCTGCCAGACCAGATCGAGCAGGTCGGCGACCATCTGCCTGTGTTCGGTTTCTTTCATCGGGAATCCTCCATCAGAAGAGTTCTGAGGCTGCCCGCCGGACATGCTCGGCGGTGACGACTTGTGATTTCTCACCGGTGGCGGCGATCAGGGCCCCTCGGGCCAGATGGTTGGCTTTGCGGAACAGGCCGCCGGAACCCTGGTGGATGGCGGTGACCGCCTGATCGTCGAAGGGGGAATGTTTGAGTCCGGCGATATTCAGGTGATGCTCCAGGTAGCAAGCCATCCCCTCACGGTTGACCTCTTGTAGATGCCTGCGGGCGACGATACGCGAGGCCAATGGGACAGCGGTGCGATAGAGCAGGTTGTCGGCCAGATTGTTCTGGCCAGCGAGGATGATCGGCAGGTAGGGTTTGGAGTCCCCCTCGAACTGGGTCAGGGTGTGCAGTTCGGCAAAGACGTCGAGGCGCAAGAGGGATGCCTCGTCGATGATCAGCACCGGCTGCTGTTTTTTACCTTGCACCAGGGCCAGGATCTGGGTGCGGATCAGGCCGGTCAGGATGGCACGGGATGAAGAGGCGGTCTGGATATCAAGTTCGGCCAGCAGTTGCCGGTAGACCTCCAGGATCGAGCCGGAGGTGGCCGTCACCCAGAGGGGTTTGTACTTCGAGGGATGCAGCCCTCCAGCGACCCAACGCAAGGCGGTCGACTTGCCGGCGCCGACTTCGCCGGTGACCAGGGCGATGGCGCCCAGTTCGATGGTGTAGAGGATTCGCTGCTGCACCTCCAGCAGATCTTGTGTTTTCAGAATCGCCTCCAGGGGCAGATCGGCGGAGAAGGGTTGGCCCTTAAGGCCGAAGAAGGTGTGGTAGCTCATGGCGTGGCCTCCCCTCTGGCAAACGACAACTGACCCTGCCGAACGCCGGTTTCTGTCGCTGAGTCTTTCTTCTCCCGGCCAACCCTGGCGTTGATATGAGGATCAAGCGGGACGAGAAAGCCTTGCGGTTCTCCGTGCAGCACGATCTCGACCTTGTGCGGGGTCTCTTCGTGAAACAGCAGGCTGACCTGTTCGCCGATCAGGCGGGTCGGCGCTTCGAAGGAGCGGCCATGGATGGAGACGCTGCGGTCTTTGTTGACCCGGCGGCGCACCTCCTTGCGGAAGTGATCCTCCAGATCCAGTGGTGGTTTGCGGATCAATTCCAGATGGGAGGCGAACCGCTCCAGTGGAGACTGGCCGGTCGAGGAATGGGGACGGCGGTGATACGTCTGCTGGATCCAATCCTCCAAGGCTTGGTTGAGATCCTCCAGGGTTTCTCCGGTAAATCCGGAGAGTAACTGACTTCTGACGGTGCGGAAGAAACGCTCGATCTTGCCGCGTCCCTGCGGGGTGTAGGGAGGCGTGTGGGTGATGGCGATCCCCAGGCAGGCGCAGACCTTCTCCAGGTGGCGGCTGCGGAAGGCGGAGCCGTTGTCGACATACAGCTTGCGCGGCAGTCCCCGCGTGGTCAGGGCGGTGCGGTAGACCGTCAGAAAGCTGGCCAGATTCTCCGACAGCATGAAGCGGGCTTGGGTGATCAGCCGGGAATGATCATCGAGAAAGGCGATCAGGTAGCTTTTGCGCTTCTTGCCGTCGACCAACACTTGTGGTCCATGCATCACATCCGACTGCCAGATGTCGTTGGGGAACTCCGCCTCAAAGCGGCGCCGATCCACCGGGTCGCTGCTGGGACGACCGGAGAGACCGGCTTTTTTCAGCACCCGGTAGGCGGTCGAGAGGCTCAAGGTATAGCCGGGCGACACCAACCCCTTTTTCTCCATCTCCTCGATCAACTGCACCACCGGCAACAGCGGCTTGGCCTTGCGCAGCCGCACCAGGGAGAGGACCGTGTCCTCATCCACCTGCCGGCAACAGCCGATATCGCTGCGCGGCACCGGCTTCAGGGAATCGAGCTGCCGACCGCTCTTCTCGTAGATGGCGACCCAGCGGCGGATGGTGTTGGCACTGATCCGGGTCCGCATCGAGTGGGGAATATTCCACCGCGCTTGCGCCTTCTGTTTGATCCGCCAGCCCCGTTCACCATGCTCCAGGCGGGTGGCGCCGACCAGGTCGCTGATCACCCCGAAGCGGAACAGGGCAACATCTTCTCGTTCTTTGTCTGTCATGAGCATCTCCTTGCGGGAAAAGGGAAAAAACTTCCCTTACCATCGCCCGGAGATTTACGGCAGAGAGACACTAAGGTAGGGTGGCGGACCGGTGCCGGAATTGTCACGCACAAAGGAGAGGCTGACAGGGATCATGCCGCAGCCAAGCAGTCGCTCGAAAGCCTCAAGGGCTGAACCACGAAACAGACCCAGAACGGCCCCGGTCATTCGTTGCAGACGCCGCCACCACTGCCGTTGCCGCAACCGGGGCTGAGTACGGCACCAGCGTCCGGATTCCGAACGATGGGAGATGGACTGGGTGATCTCGGTGATGGTGGATCGAAACCGGCGCCAGTAACCGGCTGGTTTCAAACGATGAACGGAACGACAGCAGGAGCAGCGCAGCCGCCGCAGCAAGACAGGCTCTAAAAGACAGGAAAAATAGGCGAGAACGAAACCGTGCCACCATAACGGCTGGCCACAGCGCGGACAGCCGGACGGCTTGACCCAGGGAAAATCTTTCCCCAGACGCGCAATCTCATTGACGTCGACAGCAACAGACAGTACCAATAAAGCAACTCCCTGCTGGGACGCCAATCCCTGCACGGAGGGGGCGATGGGGCTCCTCGTAAGCCCCATCGCCCTGCCTCTAAAACAATGACGATGAGCAGATTCAATTTAATCTGAAATTCTCATTCACCTCTCTAACACATTATGAAAATAACCTGCCAGTTTTTATCAAGCCAGTGTGGGAACTAACAAAGCACAGCGAAACGGATGAGGATCTGGTTGTTTATAGGCCTTTGTATGGCGATAGAGGCTTATGGGTCAGGCCGCTTGTCATGTTTGAGGAGTCGG
>CAMYNC010000247.1 GCA_947259685.1 uncultured Desulfuromonadales bacterium
AAACAAAATGTCATGTTCTTTTGGTTTTAGCTAGTTCTTCTTGCCCTGAAGCAAGGGTTTTCTGTCAATCTGGTAATACTTGCAGATTCCAATAATTTTCGGTACCCCGTTACACTGAAAATCGTCACCGGGAATTCACAATATTTGACACACTTATTCTCCCCGGCATTGGGCAGCAAAAAACTAATTGCTCGATTTAGCCGTCCTGGACCAGCAGTGTTTTTCAACCATGCATGAAAGACGGATGCGGCAATGTTGACTGACGACAATTTACACAATCTGCCTTACAGGCCCACTTGAGATACCCGCTTCCGCGAAAATAGCAGTATTATTTGCCTAGCTATACTTGTTTTGCCCAAATGCTGTCGTTCACAAAAAGGTAATCAGCATGCGACGTTTCAATAATTTATAAGGAGGGAAAGATGAAAAGTTATCCTTCATTTTTTTTGGTATTAGTTCTAACCAGTTGCACACCAAGCTCATCAGAGAATCCAGATGTCTCACTAGCTGAGAAAATTTCCATTGTGGGTCATGGGATAATCTTTGATTCAGAGATGAACCGAATTGAGATCGATTCACCGTTGATTCCCGAAATTCAGGATTCAATGCTGGGTGTTATTTTTAATACTTATGCCGGGGATCTGCCGAAAGGCACAGCCGATAAGCTCAAAGAAGCGCAGAGACTATTGAACTCTGGGGATCTCAACAAGGATGAAAAAATCCTGGTAAAGAGCGGCATTATCGATCTTCTGCTTCAAAGCGCTCCAGAGGCGCTTGCCAGCAAATACAGGTGGCGGAACAATCTTATCGCTTCATACTACCTGACCTATTTAGACGGCAAATTGGATCGTGACCCGGATTCGGTCAGACCTTTGCGCTCAGGGGTGATGGATTTCTTCCCGCAAGTAAGGCCGGGAAGTTTAGCCAGCGAAGAAGATGGCAGCGCGTATCTGGAAGAATGCCGCTCGCAGGCAGTACCAACCCCTCCCATCTGGGAAGAAACCGGGACAGATTGGGTGTTTCAGGGTGAACTCACACAGATACTGCTTGAACCAGAAAATGGTGCTGGGGTCTGGACTTACAGTGACCCCACAGTCAGAGGCGCTTGTGTCGCCGTGCAAAGGGGGGACGGCAGTTTTGAAACCACTTTTGCGATCATCTGCCAGAGTGCCTCGACGGGTCGTGCCTGTTTCTGGGACAATGAACTAAAAGATGACACCAGCGGGCAACATATTGGCTGGAAAGGGCTGCGTCTTGACCCTCGATTGATGCGTGATGGCACTGATTTGCCTGAGGAGGAAGCCTGTATGGAGTGCCACCGGGGAAATAGCGTTTTCATCATGCTGCCCGACGACCCGACATGGGCGAAGCTGATGAGAGGACCCTTGTCTGGCCCTATAACCGGCACCTTCACGACTCAAGTTGAATCATCAACCGACAACCAGGGAGAGCACCCGCGCTTTATACCGATCCCCCCGACACGACCTTTTGGTAATTGGGAAAATACGTTTGCGGAAGGGGGTTGTTCAGGAGCCTGTCATGAGGCTCCTCCAGAAAAAATTATGGAATTCTTTGTCGGCACTCAGGTCGCTATGCCACCCGAATGCGCCCTCCCTTCAACTACCGATCCGGAGAATTGTTATACACCAAGGCATGACATCAAACTCCCTGCCAGCATCAGCTTTGGCTCTGTTGCTCAAAAGGACGTAAGTACGCGCACAATAACCATCTCAAACGTCGGTACAGAAGAGCTGTTGATTTCGCTTCAAGCTTCAGGTGGTCCACCAATCGGGCAACCCCCCAGTGGCTTTTTCTGGAAGTCATTATCGGCGACCGTCCCACCGGGTAAAAGCGAAGTTTTGACCGTAGATTTCATGCCGCGGGCAGAAGGTATTTTTAAAAGGGAGCTATCAATTTCCAGTAACGTCCCAGAAGGTCCCCACACGGTGAGACTCTCCGGCAGGGGGCGTCCCGCAAGTGGGCCAGCTGGACCGATAGAACCGAATTAATTACTGGACAGGTGGTGCGTGGTTGCCTTGTAGCGTAACTTGGTGTTCGGAAAGGATGGAGCTTTTCGTGCACCATTACCCCCTTATTACGATATTAGAGACGCGAAAATGTCTACTCGACTAGGTTCGATTCAGTTAGCAGTGCTGAAAAATCAGGATTCCAAGACATGCTTGTCCAAAACAAAGCAGGTAAAGGTTCCGGAAAAAACCTCTTTCCCAGCCTCCTCGGAGTAAACGCTGCAATGCACTTGCCGCTTTTTGCCTTGGGATTCTAAGACCTGGGCTTTAGCTGTAAGAGAATCCCCGACCCGAGTCGGCGCTAAAAATTTCACATCAGCTGCACCAAGGACAACAAAGGGGTCATTGACCGCAAGCATAGCAGCATAATCGGCAAGACCAAAAGTAAAGCCACCGTGAACCAGTGACTGCTCGTCAGAGACCATTTCGGGGCTTGTTTTAAGACTGGCAGTTGCGTTCCCCTCTGAAATTTCAACAACCTCACCAACAAGCTTGGGAGAAATTTTCATGTGCGTGTTTACATTCATATCCTACCCTTTCAACTGGTTTGCCAGACTTTTGACGTTCACTACACAGAAAATAACGGGGGCTATCTAGTTTTTCAAAACGCTGTTATTACGATGTTAGAGACGCCTTCTTCCGAAAATAAGGAAAGCCCCAGCCGTTGGGGCTAATTGTGTGCTGATCAATCCACACTTCCGAGAGACGGAGCCTTACAGGGGATTATTCCTGCCAAAGAACCTTATCGATCTTTTCCCCGTTTTTTTTGTGCAGGACTTCCTTCACTACCGTCGGTTTTCCATTGATCTTTCTCACATAATAGTCGAGGTCGTAAACATCGCTGCCCATCTTGAAGTCGGCACAGGAGATATAGATATCGTCCTTGACCTTTACGCCGTCATGCAGGTAGTCGAAATCCGCCTTCTGTCCATCCAGCAGGTAGGTTCCGCCATCGGCGGAGGTCTTTTCCTGGATATAGGTATTCATGGCGCTTTGAATTGCTCCCTTGTCCGAAGCGGACATTTGCTCTTCGGTACAGGCGACCAGCCCCCCTGCTAATAACGCCACGATCAGAGTAAGGAGGACCTTCTTACTGTACTGTTTAAAGGATATCTTTTTCATTTTGTTCTCTTTCCTGGGGTGTCTCAGTGATTGCCCTGTTTTTTTTCTTTTCGCCGGAAGTATAACAAAAAACAGGACACCCACAGCGACCACCCGCTACTCTTTAGCCTGAACCCGTGGGATCGGGGCGGGAAAAGAGTGTAAGTGCCAGGAATCTATTGGACTTAGGCCTGGACCGCTTACGGGGCATGCCGATCAGTCCATATTCCAGACAACTTTCGACAAATAATGGCCCTGCTATTAGCTCTCAAATTCTCAGAAATCTGGGCTTAAACAGGCAGGACCAGTAGACTTGTCTTAAAAGGTGAAATCACAATTTATGAGACGGCCCTGATCGAGGGATTTTCCTATATTGCGCTATTTGTAGGGGCATCTGTCGGCCCGGCAGTAGGATAGATTGATACCATTTACCGTATAAGGATGATCATGGATTACGGCTTCATTTTCGCATTGACATTGTTGATCTCTGCTATTCAATCAGTTACAATCTAGACTGTCTAGCCGTTAACGAGGAGGCACTATGGCAGCACAAAAAAAAACAGTTGAACACAAGGGTGAATGGCAGCTACAGGAAGCTAAAAACCGTCTGAGCCGGGTGGTTGAGGAGGCACGACGTGGAACGCCGCAAACAATTACATTGCGCGGGACTCCAGCTGCTGTCGTCCTGTCTTTCGAACAGTATCAAGAACTGACTCGGCCCCGCACACCGCTATCA
>CAMYNC010000248.1 GCA_947259685.1 uncultured Desulfuromonadales bacterium
CCATAATCAGGATGAACTGGAACGTCTGCTGGAACTTTTCGGTGTCTCCAGTGATTAATTTCATCCACTGCATTGAAATGGTGAATGGCCATGTTTGGTGGTAAAAAAGTGAAGCAAACAACGGTAAAAAAACCGGTACCGATGGACAAGGCTGACATCAAGGCATTCCTTGGACCGGGGAGCCGTTTTGAGGGAAAACTCAGTTTTGATGAGATGGTCCGGCTTGACGGCAACTTTTCCGGGGATATCAATTCGAGTGATACCCTGATTGTCGGTGAAACGGCAAAAATTGATGGCCGCATCGAAGTCGGCGCCTTGATTCTCAGCGGCTGTTTTACCGGTCATATCATTGCAGATACGCTGGTCGAATTGCGAGCTCCCGCTAAGGTTGAGGGAACGATTACCACCCCACAATTGAAAATCGAGGAAAAAGTGATCTTCAATGGCGAAATTAAAATGGCAACCGGTGTTGAACCTGAGCAGAGAACTAAGCAAGCAACTCCAAAAGCTTAGCCGGTTCCACGGGGAATTAAGCCTATAACAATGTTGCAAATGCGTTGCAAAACGGCTTGACACATATTTTACGATATGTTAGCAATGCTCTGCTTTCCCGCTGAGAACCGAGTTTTTCCGACTTGGTTGATTGTATACTGTATACCGTTGAATGAAGTATTAACCTGCGAATAAAGAGGTGAGTTAGGTGATCAGTCTCGACTGGACCCTTGGTCTGCAATTTGTCAACTTCATCATTCTGTTAATAATCCTGAATAAACTGCTTTACCGGCCGCTGCAGAAGGTGCTGGCCGAACGGCGCGAAGCGATCGACGGCTCCCACGCCCGGGCAAAAAGTCTGGAAACGGATATTGAAGAGAAGATGCAGCGCTATCAGGAGCAGCTCAGCGCCGCCAAACTTGTTGCCAACGATGAGCGCAACGCGTTGAAAAAAGCCGCCGCGGAAGAGGAAGCAAAGATTCTCGCGGAGGCACACGGCAAGGCAACGGCCCGGTTGCAGAAGATTAAAGAGCAGGTGGCAGAGGAAGCTGATGCGGCGAGCAAGACACTCAAAAGCAAAGCCGAAGCCCTCTCCGAGGAGATCGCCACCAAAATTCTTGGCCGCAAAGTGGCTTAAGTTCAGGAAGGGTCTATTGAATCATGCGTAGCAAAACGACATCTATTCTTCTTGCGGTTCTGCTGGTGCTCGGGCTGAGCAGCCTGGCTTGCGCCGCGGGCGGTGGCCATGCCGACAGTGGCGTGTTGTTGAAAGATTTCCTTTTCCGGGTGCTGAACTTCGGCATTGTGGTCGCGCTGCTGGTCTATTTTTTGCGCAAGCCGCTGAAAAAAGGGCTGGCCGGGCGCCGCGAAGATATTGAAAAGGCCCTCGACGAAGCCAAGCAGGCCAAGGAAGAGGCCGAAGCCAAGTTTGCCGACTACGACCGCAAACTTGACCAGGCCACCGAGGAGATTGCTGAAATCAGTGCCAGTATCCGCCGGGAAGGGGAACTGGAGAAGCAGAAGATAATCGCAAATGCCAATGAAATGGCCGCGAAGATCGAGCAGGACGCTGAAAAAGCCGCTGCGCTTGAAGTGGCCAAGGCCAAGACTGAATTGCAGCGCGAGGCGGTCCAGTTGGCTGTTGATCTGGCGGAAAAGAAATTGAAAAAGAACTTCACTAAGGACGATGATGCTCGCTTTATCGACGAGTATATTGAGAAGGTGGGAGAGTTACATTGAGTAGCAGTGCGATTGGAATAAGATACGCCAAGGCCCTTCTTAACATCGCTTCCGAAGAGAAGCAGGTTGAGGCCTATGCGGCTGAGTTGGCGCAGGTTGCGTCGGTCCTCGAGCAGGAAGAAATGCTGCGTCTGCTGCTCGACAGTCCGACATTTCCCTTGGAAAAAAAACAGGCGATGCTGAATGACCTTAGCGGTCTGCTCGAGTTGAGCGGGGGAATGAAGAAATTCCTCAGTCTGCTCCTGGAAAAAGACCGGATCGGCTATCTCCCTCAGATCGACCGGAATTATCGCAAGTTTGCCGATGATCTCTCCGGAGTTATCCGCGCCAAGATCACCTCGGCCAACAAATTGACTAAAAACCGTGTAGAGGCCATTAAAAAAGGTTTGGAAAAACAAACCGGCAAAGAGGTGGTCTTAAACGTGGAGACAGATAGATCGCTGATTGGTGGCCTCCAGGCTGAAATGGGCGGTAAACTTTTTGACGGCAGTGTGAAAACCCAGCTGAAACGGATTGCAGAGACCTTAGCAAAGGGGTGACAGGAATATCATGGAAATCAGAGCAGAAGAAATCAGCGCGATTATCAAGAAGCAGATTCAGGATTTCGATCGCGAGGTAGAAGTCAGCGAAACCGGAACTATCATCTCGGTAGGTGACGGTATTGCCCGTATTCATGGCCTCGACAAGGCAATGTCCGGTGAGCTCCTGGAATTCCCTGGCGGAACAATGGGCATGGTTCTCAACCTTGAGGAAGACAACGTCGGTGCTGCGATCCTCGGGGATGCCGAGCACATCAAGGAAGGCGACCTGGTCAAGCGGACCGAGCAGATCGTTCAGGTTCCGGTTGGTGAGGCGCTGGTTGGTCGCGTGGTCAACGGTATTGGGATTCCGATTGACGGTAAGGGTGACATCGCAACTGACACCTATAGTCAGGTTGAGGTTAAGGCTCCAGGTATTGTTGACCGTAAATCGGTGCACGAGCCGATGCAGACCGGTCTCAAAGCGATCGACGCCATGGTCCCAATCGGTCGTGGTCAGCGGGAGTTGATCATCGGTGACCGTCAGACCGGTAAGACTGCGGTTGCGATTGATACCATCATCAACCAGAAGGGTAACGGTGTTGTCTGTATCTACGTCGCTATCGGCCAGAAGCGTTCGACTGTTGCCCAGGTCGTTGATAAGCTGCGTCAGCACGGCGCGATGGATTACACCATCGTTGTTGCTGCGACTGCATCCGATCCGGCTCCGCTGCAGTTTATCGCACCATACACCGGTGTTACAATGGGTGAGTTTTTCCGTGACAACGGCAAGCATGGTTTGATCGTTTATGATGATCTCTCCAAACAGTCGGTCGCTTATCGTCAGCTTTCCCTGTTGCTGCGTCGCCCACCAGGCCGCGAAGCATTCCCGGGTGATGTTTTCTACCTGCACAGCCGGTTGCTCGAGCGTGCTTGTAAGCTCAGTGATGCCAAGGGTGCCGGATCCTTGACCGCGCTGCCGATCATTGAGACCCAGGCTGGTGACGTTTCGGCTTATATCCCAACCAATGTTATCTCAATCACTGATGGCCAGATCTTTCTTGAGACCGACCTGTTCTACTCCGGTGTTCGCCCGGCAATCAATGTCGGTCTGTCGGTCTCCCGGGTTGGTGGTTCGGCCCAGGTTAAAGCGATGAAGCAGGTTGCCGGTACCTTGCGTCTGGCTCTGGCTCAGTATCGCGAGATGGCTGCCTTTGCCCAGTTTGGTTCCGACCTCGATGCCGCCACTCAGGCTCAGCTTAACCGCGGTGCCCGTCTGGTTGAGATCCTCAAGCAGGGTCAGTACAAGCCGCTGCCGGTTGCTATTCAGGTCCTCTCGATCTATGCCGCCAACAACGGTTATGTCGATGAGTATCCGACCACTGCTGTTTCACGCTATGAGAGTGAAATGCTCGCTTTCATGGAAGCTCAGCACAGCGGTATCATCAAAGATCTGACCGAGAAGAATAAGATCGATGACGATCTCGAAGGCCGCATCAAGTCGGCTCTGGATGAGTTTAAAGGTCAGTTTGTAGCCTGATTCGATAAAGGTTTGGACAGATGGCAAGTCTGAAAGACATAAAAAAACGGATCGGCTCGGTTAAAAA
>CAMYNC010000249.1 GCA_947259685.1 uncultured Desulfuromonadales bacterium
AGATGCTCCATCTTTTCTAGCTCTATCTTTGAGCAGCCCGAGTGCAGCTAGACTTTTGACCCCATCACCTTTAAAGGATAAGTTCGTCGCTGTTCCATCATCTACGATAATATCAAAATCGCGTCTTAAAGAAGACCTTCTCGTATTTTCAGGTATTTCTATACTTACACCTTTAATGCCTGGGAGAAATTCAGAGAGCGGTTCCTTAATTCTCTCGCTGAGACCATCCAAAATTGGTTGTTGTAAGTTTTTAATCGTTTGTAGCGCATCAATATATTCAGGTTGGTCTTCGAGGAAGCGTAACCGTTGAGCTAGCATCCGACTAACAACCTGCATTGCTTCTTGGTCTGTTCTAACTGCTGGGATGTAATTGAAATCAATCTTACTTGCAATAAATTCTGCAATATGGCCAGATTTTGCATTTAAGGTTTTCGAGCCTTTGCCTTTCTTTGATACCTCTATATCTGGAAGGCTATTTTTACCAATTTTTATAACTATTGGTAGCGTGCCATTTAAGCTCGACTTTATCTTTTCTTTAAACTCCTCAATTTCACCTTCATCTAACAAAAACTCCAAGCGTATTATGGTCTGAATACCTGATTTTCTATTTTGAAAGCTAATCGGGAAGTCCCGCCCCCAAAAGTACATCTGCTCATCGCGCCGCGACCCTCTAAATATTGCCCTTCCATGCCTAGCCTCCATTGCATGTCGTTGAAGTGATGTCATGCCAACATCCAAAGCCTTTAGGAGATTAGATTTTCCTTCATTATTTCGACCTATTAAGACAGTGGTATTCGAAACTGCCACTTTATGGGCCGTTGTAATACTTCGATAATTTGTTACTGAGAAATTTACTAGTTCCATTAATATCTACTTATTCTGGGTCGTTCCGTTTTAGGGAGCTAACGTATTGGAATCTATCCAGCGACCGGAGGTCGATGGATAGATTTAGCGTTGAACTTGCCGTCTCTCGCGCTATGCGGATTGCCTCACGATCGACGGCCTAGTGCAGGTCAGCTTACCGCAGCCAGTCCGCTCTGTCGACCTTTTGAAATGCCCACAGGGGGCTCTTGCTGAGCGAATGAATCAAAAGCTGCATCCGGATTCGGTGCCGGCGCGTAGCTTGAGCCTTTCCGCCTTGCTGGGCAGGCAGCTGAGAGATACTCGATCGGTTGGAGAAGGGGGTGATTCATCCTGGTGCTCTGCCCTCCCGCGGGGGTGAGCGTCCAGTGGCAGCGGGAGGTTGGGGACTGTCGATGCCTGTTGGGTAAATATCTTGGCCAAAGATTTGACGCCAACTGGGACGAGGTTGGCTCTGAATCAGAATCAGGGCTGATTCGCACTGCGGACACCGTGGCTCAGATGGCCTGTCGGGAGTTGCCGCGATGGGACTCGGGCCTGTCGCTTCATCGGCTGAGCCGAGCAACTCTCGGCATTGATTGATGTATTTCGCTCGTTTGGTTCCGTGGTAGCCGCCGTATTGGCGTGATCTCGTAAAACCTTTGGGTAGAATGTGGAGCGTCCAACGCTGCATAAACTGGGAGCCGCTCAAGCGAAATGGCTCGGGGGGGTTCATTCCTTTCTTTAGTTGCTTTGTTGATCGTTTGGGTCGAGCCCAGAACCAGACTTCTTGCTCATCGAATCGAATCAATCGCCGGTCAGCGATCGGTCCACCGGTCAAGTAACTGGCGAGGTATTTGACGACGTTTGTCGGATCGCTTTTTCCTTTGGGAGGCCCCTGAATAAAGACGTTCCAGTCGATTGCCTCCAATTGGTGCAGCCATCGTTGCCGAGCATGGATGTCACGCAAGAAGTCAACACGGCCGCCCAGTTTGAGCTGGCCGTTTTCCAACAACTTGCGGAGGCCATGAAGGTAGTGCTGGCGAAATTCGTGTCCCAACAGATTCGCGTCGGTCAAGTAAGGCTTGCGTCGGCGACGATGCTTAGGATGCCGAGCAACTTTCCAGCCACTACCATCGATTGCCGGTCCGGCTCCGGGTACCAAGGCGTGCAGGTGCGGATGATGCTCCAGCTGCTGGTTTCAGGTGTGCAGCACCATCAGCGCCGCCGGGTGGAATTTTCCGGTGCGACGAAGTTCGCCATCGAGGGCCTTCCAAGCACTTTGGAACAACAGGTGGTAAAGTGCCTCGCGGTTGCCCAGGATCAACGATGAAAGTTCACTCGGAAGCGTGAAAACAACTTGAAAATACGGCACGTTCGGTAAGATCACCGCGGCCGACTTGTCCAGCCAGTCGGCTCGCCGTGCACCGCTGCACAGAGGACAATGCCGATCGGTGCATGAGTTATAGACATGGACTTCGCTGCCGCAGTCGTTGCACCGATAGAGATGTCCCTTCAACGTCGCTGTACGGCAGAGCAAAATTTTCGAAAGCACGCTTTTGACTTGTGATGCTAGCTTGTTCCGCCGCAGGAACTGCGGTGTGAACCGCCTGAGCAAGTCGATCACTCGTGGTCGCTGGGGTTCTCGGTCGGCTTGTTCCGTGGCTCGGTCCACTGGGGACACTGCCGGACCGGCAGCCAGTCCAGCGGACTCGGCGAGCGGTCGAAGTGTTGACGACGCACATGCAGATAAACCATCGTGGTAATGAAACTGGAGTGCCCCAGCAGCTTGCTGATCGTCAGCAGATCGACGCCCGCTTCGAGCATGCCGGTGGCCCAACTGTGGCGCAGGGTGTGGGGCGTCACCGCAGGTTTGGTGATACCCGCCTTGGCGACGGCCAACTTGCAAGATTTCTGCACCGTCGCCGAAGAAAGCGGGACGTTGGAGGTCTTTCCCGGAAAGAGGAAGTCGTTCGGCCGATCGATCTTCCAATACGTCCGCAAGGCTTGGAGTAGCTTGGGCGATGCTGGAATGACTCGCGCCTTGCGGCCTTTGCCCTCGCGAATGCTGAGTTGTTGTCTCTGGCCGTCGATATCGGCCACTTTCAGGTGTGTTGCTTCGCTGAGCCTCAGCCCGGCTGCGTAACAAGTCAGCAGAACGGCGTGATGTTTGGGATTGTGCAGACATTTTAGTAATCGACAGGCTTCTTCATCGGAGAGAACGGTGGGCAGTTTCTTGGGTCGTTTTCCAAAGGGGATGTGCTTGATGGCCCAGTCTTTACCCAGTGTGATTTGATAAAGAAACCTTAGCCCACAAACGGCCTGGTTGAAGCTGCTCCAGGAATATTTTTTCTCGTTCACAAGATAAAGCTGAAATTGTCGGATCTGTTCAGGTCCCAATTGGTCGGCGGGCTTGCCAAAGTACTGACAGAACTTGTTGACATGAAAGGTGTAGGAGTCGATGGTCCTGGGCGAAAAGTTGCGTACCTGCATGTCTTCTGCCATGCGTTGGATGAACGGGTTCATTCGTTTTTTGTAAGGAGTCATGAGGTTGCTCTGGTTGGAAGGATTGATTCGTAAAAGCGACGAATGTTTTCAACAAAACTATGCGTTGCAGAACTTGCTGGCGCAAGCTCAAACAGAGCAAATCACGGCACAAAAAAAGACAAGCAGCGCGTACAAAAAGACAAAACGCTACAGCGCGGATAAGTGTCTCAGCGCGGATAAATGTTTCAGCGCGGACGAGCGTTACAGCGCGGACAACACGAACCGCCGCCGAATGATCTGATGGTTGTCAGCTTGCAAAGAAAAAGAGCAATCAGCGCAAAACCACTGTGTGCCAAGAGAGAAAAGCTCAGCCCCCAAACCGCGAAGCGGCTTAGTTCAACGTACCAGATAACCTAACTATTCTTTCCAAGGAAACGGTAAATATACGTGGTGATATCCGCAGCGGAGGTTTGAATAACC
>CAMYNC010000250.1 GCA_947259685.1 uncultured Desulfuromonadales bacterium
CTTTCTTGTCACGGGGCTTGCGCACATCCAGAATCTCTACATTTCTGGCGAGGCATGCGGCGGCAAAAACCGGATCATCATTTAAAAACTCATGCAGACCGTTGACAATATTCATCCCGTGGCTCATCGCCTCAAGCACCAGTCCACGCTCATGTTTTGAGAGCATGCCGCTCGATGGTGCCATGCCGAAAATGAAGAAATCCGGGACTGAACCGGCTTGTCCCAGTGCATCAGCAAGATCACGACAGATGGGAATTTCATTCGGCTGGTTATCGAGGATCATGCCGGTATCAAGACCAGCTTTTTCACTGTCGATAACCGAAAGGATCTTATATTTCTCTGAGCGTCTCACCAGACCGTTGGCGGTTTTGCCGTCAATATCACCAAAATTAGCTTCGCAATAGACGATTGCTGTGGCGATACGTTGATCAGCTTCTGTGGTGCAAAATGGTCCAGATTTTACTTCGTGGTTATTGGCAACAGGATTGAGGATGGGTTCAGGCGTGTTTAAAGACACGACGGGCGGGACGACTAACATAGTCTACTCCTTTGAGTATTTATCTCAGAGGAGCCGACGGGATCGTTCCGACCAGGATTGGCCGATTGTCAACGAGTAGTCCCAACTAAGGTTGGATGCTGTGGAAATAAATTCCCACTGGGCGGGCTTGAGTTGTAACGGTAACATGCGACGGCATAAACAGTTAGTAAATAATTGAAAAATAGTCATTATAGTCTCTGCGGCTTTAATTCCGGTAGACTTTCTCATGATTTGCAAGTTTAGGGCCCCGGTTATGCTGGGGCTTTTCTATTTCTGGTTATTAACAATGTGGGAAGATCGGCCAAATCTCAAAATTCCTAATTTTCGTACGGCCCCAAACATTTGAAATTAGGGGGGTGGCGAGTTTCACATCATTATGCCTGACGGGTTTCACGCAATTATGGCTGGCAGGTTTTAAATCATTTTAGGTGGCCAGCTTCATCATAATACGCAGGCGATACCAAAAACAGGTCATGTCAGCAGGCCGTTAGGACTGGTACAGAAGGGGAAAAATCATGCAGAGAAAGGAGTAGAAAAATAAAAAGAGCACCCCTCAGGGCACCCTTTTTACTTGGAATAGGAAATTTATCGGAAACGTATTAGCAACTACAGCTTACCAGCTTCTTCCGAGAGGAAGGAAGCCACCCCCGCTCCGTCCGGCACCATTCCTTTGTCACCCTGGTTCCAACCGGCCGGACAGACTTCGCCATGCTTTTCGTGGAACTGCAGCGCATCGACCATCCTCAGCATTTCATCGATGTTCCGCCCCAGCGGCAGGTCGTTCACCACCTGATGGCGAACAGTGCCCTCCTGGTCAATCAGGAATGAGCCGCGGAAAGCCACCCCTGCTGCGTCAAACTCAACGTCGTAATCCCGGCAGATCTCGTGCTTGACATCCGCGACCAGCGGGTACTTGACTTCGCCAATGCCACCTTCATTTATCGGCGTATTCCGCCAGGCGATGTGAGTGAACTGCGAATCGATGGAACAGCCTATCACCTGGACTTCGCGCTTTTCAAAATCGGCGATGCGATGACTGAAAGCGATCAACTCGGTCGGGCAGACAAAGGTAAAATCGAGGGGATAAAAAAACAGCACGATATACTTGCCTTTATAATCGGACAGGCGGAATTCGCTGTTAATCGAGCCGTCGGCCATCACGGCAGTTGCAGTAAAGTCCGGGGCTTGCTTTCCGACCAGTACGCTCATTTCAATCTCCTTTTTTACATCTGCTTAGTAATTAGATTCTGTCGATGAATGGAATGCCGATAGTCTAGCGATTTATGTCTTGCTGTCAAGACAATTATGACCAGATCGGTTGCCTATCTGCCCTACTTCTATTCAGAGAGCTTTTTCTTCCGACTGCGTGGATGCGCCCGATCATAGACATCGGCCAAGTGGGCAAAGCTGACCTTGGTATATTTCTGCGTCGTAGACAGCGAGGCATGGCCGAGCAACTCCTGAATCGCTCTCAGGTCGGCGCCGGCATCGAGCAGATGGGTGGCAAAGGAATGGCGCAGGGCATGCGGCGTCACGTCGGTCGGCAGATTCAAGCTCAGCAGACGCTTCTTCAGGTTGCGTTGAATGCTCCGGGCACTGAGGCGGCCACCGCGATGATTCAGGAACAACGGCTGCTCGCAGGCTGCCGGCGGCAGTTCCTGCAGATAGAACTCCAGGGCAGCGCAGGCGGCGCGGCCGACCGGCAGCAGCCGCTCCTTGCCGCCTTTCCCCAGCACCCGCAGTTGACGCTGCTGCAGATCGAGGTCGGCGCTATCAAGTCCGGTCAATTCACTGATCCGCAAGCCACAGGAATAGAGCAGCTCAAAGATCGCCAGATCGCGTAAAACCAGCATTCGCGGCCCGGCCATCGGCCGGTCGAGAAGATGGCCGGCCTGCTCGGCGCTTAACACCTGGGGCAGATACTCTTCCCGGCGGGGCGTCGACAGGCTATCGGCAGGCGAAGTTTTGAGTCGCCCTTCCCGCACCAGAAAACGGAAGAAGGTGCGCAAAGCAGAGAGCTTGCGGCCGACGCTGCTGCGGCTGCAGTTTTTGTGCAACTGCGCCAAATAACGCCTTAGCAGTAACAGATCGATCTGCTTCAGCCAGCCGTCCACCGGTCCAGAGAACCCGGCTTGCTGTTCGAGAAACTGCCAGAACTGCAGCAGGTCGCCCCGATAAGCTTCGATGGTCTTCTCAGCCAGGTTGCGCTCAAGTGCGAGATGGCGGCAGAACTCCTTAATCAGCTTTTCCACAGGGACTCACTTTACCGGCAATGCAGGCGAGCACCGGCAGGGCCGTCGATTGACGCCCCCTGCCCGGCATGTCATACTCATCGTTCATATATTGTGATGTCTGTTGTACCCATCCAGCCAAGCGCTTGAACGGCGCCGATGACCAACTGAAATTCAATACCCTGGAGATCTTTCTGCCTATGTGGTGTTTCTGGTTTAGCCTGCTGCTGATCATTCTGGCCGTCCTGCTGGTTCTCGATCTGTTGATTGTCATGCTCAGTTATAGCATGTGCTGGTACGAGTATGCCAACGCCAGACCGGAACTGATGAACAACCGCCTCAGCGGCAAGAATATCCGCCTGGTCTGCTCTTTGATCCTGCAGGAAACATTTTTCAATTTTCTGACCCTCTCGGTGCTGCCTTTCGGTATTTTCAACCCGCGCTGCCATCCCCGCAAACGGGGGGAGACACCGGTCCTGCTGCTGCATGGTTTGTTCAACAATCGCGCCAGCTGGTTCTGGTTCAAATGGCAGCTCCGCAAACAGGGCTTCGGTAACCTGGCAACGGTCAATCTCTCCTCCTGGCACAGCGAAGAGGTGCTGACCGAAATTGTCGCGAAAAAGGTTGATGAGCTGAGACATCGGCTTGAAGTGGACAAGGTCCATCTGGTCTGTCATTCGATGGGCGGCATCATTGCCCGCAACTACATGCAGCAGCGCGGTGGCGCGGCCAAGGTTGACCGCTGCGTTTTCCTGGGATCTCCCCATTTCGGTTCAAAGCTGGCCCCCTTCGCTCTTTCCCCTCTCGGCCGGGTGTTGATTCCAGGCTCCGACTTTCTCCGCCGGCTGGCAGCAGCACCGCTCCCGGAGGGAGTGCTGGTCAGTAACATCTTCACCATTAAAGACAATATGGTCGTCCCGAACGCCAACGCCTGCCTGCCTTGGGGCGATAGCGTCGAACTGGACGGACTGGGGCACACCGCGCTGATGTATCGCCAGGCGGCGGTGCAGGCGG
>CAMYNC010000251.1 GCA_947259685.1 uncultured Desulfuromonadales bacterium
GTTGTTTTTATATTTGGTGGTGAAGATCTCCCGTCGAGCGAAGTCAAAGTGCGAACCGCATAGGAATGTTACTTTTGTGTGTTCAGCCATAGATGGATTCAGTATTCCTGACCAAAGCTTGGACGACATCTTGGGGCTCAATATTTTGCACTTGCTGGAGAACAAGGTAGAAATAATTGCCAAGGTTCACAAGATCTTGAAGCCGGGCGGTGTCTTTATCACCACCAAAGCGGCCCCAGCGTGAATTTGCAGCATTCTTGCCCTCAATCCTTTCACTTCGCAAACCCGATCCGAACCGCAGCTTCCATGCCGGTCAGTTCGTCGTCGCTCAAAAATGCAAAGTGTGACTCACGTTTATTGGCAGAAAGACGACCGTTATTCTGTAAGCAGAGCTGGATGAAAAGATCGATCAACCGGTCGGGCATGTCAACGACCTCCTGAATCAACTGTTTGGCCTTATCATAACTGGAGAGAAAGTCGAGCTCCTCCACCAGTTCCTGTTCAATAGTCAGCCCCACAAAAGCATACAAGGCTTCCGCCTGAGCCGTCATGTCGATGGTGTTGTACAAGTAGCTGGTCTCTCCCGTTACGGCCATCCGACCAAGATCGTCCAGATCGTATTCGATCAGTTGCATCAGGGGACTCGAAAACGCCTCCAGGGATTGATCGTAGAGCGCCGGATTTTTCAGCATGGCCGCAGAAACAGGAAACATGAGACCCTTAGGGATCGCTCCTCGCAGGGAGAGGATATTGTGGATGAGAAAGCGGTGGATACGGCCGTTGCCATCCTCAAAAGGATGCAGAAAAACAAACCCCCAGGAGATGGCGGCGGCATGGATTACAGGCGGGACTCCACCCTCCTTCATGGCCTGGTGTGAAGCGAGCAAGCCAACCATGAGCTCAGAGAGATTCTCAGGCTTGGGGCAGACGTAATGGACGAGTTGCTTCTGGTAGGAAATTGTCTGCCCGACATAATTCTGGCTACTCCGGTAATCTGCATCGCGAAAACGGGGGTCGACGATGCGATTCTGCACATCAATCAACAGAGATTTTTCACAAAAATCCCGGTGCTCCGCCATCTCCAGCAGGCCGATGAATTTCTCAGCTCGGGAGGCACTCGGTTTGATCTGCTCAATCTCGAAGGAGGATTTGGTCTCCTTGCTGTAGAGATAGCTCAGGGCACGCCTGAGCAGTTCCGGCGAGTAGCCGGAAACAACCTGCTCGCACCGCGTATGTAGATCGATCCCTTCCATGGTGGCCAGCTTTTCGGTGCGCCGGATGATGGGACAAAATGATCGCCCGCCAAGCAGGTTGTCGATGACCCGCTGGCGCTTCACGCGCCGACCGGGCACCGTCGTGTAGTAGCGATCCGGCTCCAGCAGATCGATGTAATTCCCCTTGGTCAGATCCGGCAGTGGCAAGTCTTTTCCGGTCAGGAATTCAAATAGAAACCAGATCCTGCGAGCGTATTTTCCAGTCGGCTTCGAGGATATCCAGTCAGTGAGTTCTTCTGCCGTGATCGATTTGAAAAGTATCGATAGAATCCCCAGGTTCACCCCGTCGTACTTCAAGGCGAATTCCAAATGGTCTCCTGCCCCCTCTCCCGGCCAATATGGCAGCGGATAGACGGATTCAACGCGACCCTCCTGAATCGTTGAGCGCAGCGATCCGGTCTGGCTGACTTAGTTACCTGATAGCTAATTTTGAAATTATAGTTATTATCTTGGAGTTTTTCAATAAAATGATTAAAAAAGGGAGATTGTCAGTGCAATCCGCTCGGACCTCAAAAAACGTTTCTGATCGCGGGAAAATAGTTAGAAATAAAGACTTTTAAAAATATTTTATTACGGGCACTGGAGGGCAGACTGAACAAATAGCAGAGAAAAAGAAGCTTGCTCCCAGGGGCTTTAAGTCCTTCCCCATGTAATGAGCGCAGCCGGACCCAGGGGATTTTCAGCTAGCAGCTCAGGGACGACTGTCCGAGCGAAGCGAGTTTTGGTCTCCTTGCTAGCTGGAAATCTCTGGAGTGAGGGAACCCCGCAAGGGGCAAACGGTGGGGCAGCCTTCTTTTGATGACTTTGCTTGGCCGAGCAAGAAAAGTCATTCGCCGGGCGGGGCGAATCCCGCCGATGAACACAATGGATTTAACAGCCTCAAGCGGCAAGAGGCCCACCACCCCGCAATTGAAGAAAGCTACTCTGAAGATTGAATCCTCGAGGCCAGAAAAACCTCAAATAAGAAAAGCCCCTTACCCACCCCATCCAAAATAAACCATGACGGTCGATTTGGCCAGGGGAAGAGAAGGGGCTGTTTTTTTAAAGGGTTAAGCTCGTATTACTTGCCAGCGGTTTTCTTTTTCGCTTTTGTTGCCGGAACCTCAGAAACAGCTTTTTTAGCCGTTTCAATCCCCTGGATCACGTTCTCCTGGAGATTTTCCGAGCTACTGTTGACAACCTCTTCCGAAAACTCGACGAGTTCCTTGACTTCTTTGGGAAGCTGTTCGGTGACTTTATCAACCATAGGCTTCACTTCTTTTTGGATCGCGGTAGCTTCCTTGAAAGCGCCTTTGCTGAAGTCTTCCAGAGCCTCAAGGCTCTTCTGCGGGGCCTCCTCGGCCATCCAGTCGATATCCAGGTTGGTTTCCACCAACTTTTTCAGAAGTGCCTGGCCTTTTTTGCTTTCGCTGAAGTAAAGGCTGGCGAATTTCTTGCCTTCCTCGGGACAGGAGGGCACGCTCTCAAGAAGCTTTCCAGTGAGTTCTTCGGACTGGTCGGTGAAGGTGCTCAGGGCATCAAAGCTGTTTTTGACAGCACTTTTGTAGAAGTCCAACACAGGGGCGTACACATTCAAAATTTCCATTTTTTCCATCCTTTTTCATTTGTGTTTTGAAAATTCCGTCACGTGATCTCGCGACGTGATCTGAGCTAAAGATAGACGATGAGTTCAAGAATTTCAAGAAAAAAGTATTTAAGTTTTGTTTATTTTTTGCTTAAAAGCAGTATCATCACAGCCATTGCCGGCCCTTAGGAAAAAAACGCAAAGGAATTTAGATACTTCTCCCCTTCGAGTGCCGCCGAACACAGGAGATTTCCTGCTAGCAGCTCAGGAACGACTGTTCGAGCGAAGCGAGTTTTCGCCTTCTTGCTGGCTGGGAATCTCCGAAGTAGGGAACCCCGAAAGGGCCCGGTGACCCATTCGGTTAATCCGGGGAATTAATTATGAGGAATTTTGGTTTCTAGCAAGGCTGTGACGATGAAGGCTTAGCCAAAGCTTACGTCAAAGAATCACAACACAGACAGGAATCAAAAGAGCCAGAAGTAAGAGCTGTGATTTGCCGCATGGTTCACCTTGTGTGGGGCGGCCTTCTTTTGATGACTTTGCTTGGCCGAGCAAGAAAAGTCATTCGCCTGGCGGGACGACTCCCGCCGAATTTGGTTTATTTTGCTCTCTTCCACGCCCCTCCGAATTCAACGCTCCTGATCCCTCCAAAAGGATTATGAGTCCGGACTTCAGCCCCCTGCCATTGCTTTATGGTGACAGGTAGCGACAGATCGGCGTCCTGCAGGAGCGCCATTTGTCAGCAAATGAAAGGAGTGGCCCAAGTAATAAAAATAATAATTTCATCTACACGTTAAGATTTTTCGCGCAAAATAAAAACATCCTAAGCTCTTTCTAAGCAGGTCTTTCACCTGGAGAATCCGCAAGCCCGGGATTTTCAGGCGAGCCCTCTCCTTCCCAAACCTCTTCGCGCAGATAGAGGGTCCGGGTCGGAAAGGCGATCTCCAGGCCGTGTTCCTCGACCAGATCGATAATGCTGAGCATCAGATCTTCCCGAGCCGCAAGAAAATCGGTCCACACGGTGGACTTGGTAAAGCAGTAGACCTGCAGGGCGAGGCTTGAGTCGCCGAATTCAGTCAGGTAAACGAAATTGAACCCCTGGTCGATGTCCGGATGATTGCGGATCAACTCACGGATCTTCTCAAGAATCCCGCGCATCTGCGCGGCGGAGGTCTGGTAGGAGAGCCCGAGGGTCATCTTGATGCGCCGGATGCTACGGCGCGAGTGATTAACGATCGGGTTGGACGAGAAGGTGGAATTCGGCACCGTCACCCCCGACTTGTCGAAGCGGCGGATTTGGGTTGTTCGAAACCCGACCTCCTCCACCGTCCCTTCAATGCCGGCAACCTCCACCCAGTCGCCGACATGAAACGGGCGGTCGGTAAAGACGACCAGGGAGCCGAACACATTGGCAATCGTGTCCTTGGCCGCCAGAGCCAGGGCCAGGCCGCCGACCCCGAGGCTGGCGACCAGGCTGGTCACCGAGTAACCGAGATTCTGGATCACCATGATCGCCACCACAGTGACCACGGCCACCTTGATCGTTTTTCGAAGGAGCGGGATCAATTGGTCATCAAGCCTCGATTCGGTCCCTTTAGACAGCCGCGCCAGGGCATTGGAGACCACATCGACCAGACGCAGGCCGCACCAGCAAATGGCCGCGATCAACGCCACCTGCAACCCCTGAAACAGGTAGAGCCGCACTCCAGCCGGCTCATCGGGCAGCTGAAGCATACGTGCCGCCAACTGCCAAAGCATGACCACGACGACCGCCCCCAGAGGGGCCGGCATCAGAGCGACCAGTTCGTCATCCCAGCGATTTTCAGTCTTTTTGGTCGTGCGGAATAGAGCCCCCTTAAACAAGGCATGAATTAACTTGCGGACCATAAAACCGATAAAAACCAGAAAGACGGCCAGGGCCAGGCGCCAGGCGGCAACCCCCCAGAGCAACTCTTGTTGAAACATTTCACTTTGCATAGAATCTCCTTGTCCCTGAGTAACTAATGAAGCCCCTCTCCCCAGTGAGTGCCGCCGAACGCAGGATGTTTACAGCCAGCAGTCCAGGGACGACTGTCCGAGCGAAGCGAGTTTTCGTCTCCTTGCTGGATGAAAATCCCTGTAATGAGGGTACCCCGGAGGGGCAAACGGTGGGGCGCATCTCTTTGGTTACTTTCTCTCGGGCGATCAGAGAAAGGTAACTCGCCGGGCGGGGCGACTCCCGCCGCCCCTGCTTCTAAAATAGCATCGCAAGATGCAAATCTATGATCTTGACCCTCCCCTACTCCCACCTCACAACATAATCCCCAATTTCTTTTGGATCTTTCGGGACAACGGCAGTTGGGACTGGTCCCGCAGGCGCCTGTCCTCTTCT
>CAMYNC010000252.1 GCA_947259685.1 uncultured Desulfuromonadales bacterium
AAGTCGAGTAGACTGGCTTCTCCGGTTAAAACAATACATTCCAAACGAGTCTTTCATTAACGCCTTGCCGCACGCGGCTACTACGTGCCTTGCTTGGATTGCCTTGTGCTATCCGTTGTCACCAGCCCCTCCCAGAACCGTGCTTGCGCTATTTACGCACACGGCTCCTCACATAGTCAATTCACAGTGAATCCGAACATACTGACCATGATACGTGGTTTCGGTAGAGGAAATCGCTCCAGCATTTTATTGAACTTTTCCCAATTGAGACAGTTCTTCTTACCCCTACGGTTCAGCCACTTAAACAGCAGCTTTTTCACTTCCTCGAAAAACCGCACGATCCCGTGGAGATTATCGGTTACCCCGTAGTAGTTGTAATGGCCTCTCAATTTGGCTTTGGCTGTTTCCCAAAGATCCTTGGTCTTTAAGATCCTGGCTCGCTTCAGCCATTCCTTAAAGTCCCTTAGCTTGGCAATAAACTTCTTTCGGGCAGTCACCCGCTTCATCCGAAAACCATTGCCGTCCCGTTTTGTGCTGCAGTAGTGAGTAAGGCCCAGAAAATCAAACGTCTCTGCCTTTTCCCCTCTTCTTTTCGCATTCTGGACGGCAAATCTCCCAAACTCCATCACCTTGGTCTTTGTCGGTTCCACCTCAAGTCCGAACTTACCCAGCCGCTTACCCAGTTCCATGTGAAACCGTTCAGCGTCTAGCTTGTACCGAAAGCAGACGACAAAGTCGTCAGCATATCGGATGAGTCGGGCAAAGCCCGAGCAACTCTTGCGGTAGACCTTCTCAAACCAGAGGTCAAGGGTGTAATGTAGATAGATATTCGCCAGCAGTGGTGAAATAACCCCACCTTGTGGGGTACCAACATCACTTACCGTTACACTCCCATCCTCCGCCACCCCTGCCCTGAGGAAACGTTTCACCATGCGTTGAATTCTTTTGTCCTCAATCCGGTGCGCCAGAAATTTTATCAGCCATTCCTGATCCACATTGTCGAAAAATCCTTTAATATCGGCCTCTACGACATGATTGACCGGCTTGTTCTCCACTGTCTCGCTCAAGGATTTGAGCGCATTGTGACAGCTTCGGGACGGACGGAATCCATAGGAATCCGCTATAAAATCCTGTTCATATACTGATTCCAATATGCGAACAAGACCCGCCTGGACAAGTTTGTCTTCAAAGCAAGGTATCCCTAGGGGACGTTGCTTGGTACTGCCCGGCTTAGGTATATATTTACGCCGGACAGGTTGCGGAATGTACGACAACCGGTGCAGCCGATCTACCAGTTTTGACAGATTAGCCTCCAGATTCTCGGCGTACATTTCCTTGGTCATTTTGTCGATGCCGGCGGCCGCGTCATTCCTCAGCCGTTTGAAGCACCCCCGTAACAGTTCCTCATTCATCAGGTGATATAGACTGGTGAACTTAAAAGCAGGTTCTTTACGGGCCTTCTCTGCTATGCGACGCAATTTTGTTCCCACCGGTTCCCCGCTTCTGTGAACGGCCGGTGTTTCCTCACGTAGCGCTACCATGTGTAGCCTCCTTTCCTCCGGCAGCATTACCCGCCTTCACTGGTACTATGAGGCTATCCGACTCCCTGTGCCACATTTGCCTTCCTCCCTCTTCAGTTGTCCGGCATACTCTCTTCACTACAAGAGAGACACAGGGCCTCCCGGGTTGCCGTGTATTCACTATGTCAGACATGCCATGGTCTCTGACCCCGGGGAAGCAGCCATCACCTTGCCTTTAGCGGTGATGGTTGTGTTGATTTCCACTACTATTACAGTGTGATCCTTCCCAACGCGACTATTTCGTGGCTCAATCCCTTCAACCTTACGGCTTACGGCCTATCTGCTCGCTGTCTTACGCTTAAAACTTTACGTTACCATAAAGTCTCCAAAGACTCGCTACCCGGTGGCTGGCCTGCCTTCCGGGGCGGGATTCACACCCGCTGAAATACACGACCTTGCCCGGCCGCACAATAGCTCTGTTTGAATGCATAAGTAGAGGGAACGAAACACAAAGAGACCTCCTGTATGGTAGAATAGCATAGGAGCTGTCTGTGACGACATAAAGCCGCACAGAATCATTAGCCACAAGGAGGTCTCTTATGAACAGTATGCACTATATCGGTTTTGACATCCATAAAAAGGTAATCAGTTTCTGTGAAAAACAGATGGATGGAACCATTATTGACCAAGGGATGATTCGTGCAACTCGCCAGAGCCTAAATGACTGGGTAGGAGAACGCACAGCGCCATGGGTAGGTGCAATGGAGGCAACATTATTCACTGGGTGGATTTATGATCATTTGCTTCCCCATGCCAAGGAACTGAAGGTGGCCCATCCCGAGATGCTCAAGGCTATTACGGCATCAAAAAAGAAAAACGACGCGGCAGATGCAGAAAAAATAGCGGATTTGCTTCGGTGCAACCTTTTACCGGAATGCTATATGGCCCCGGAAGAACATCGTAACTTGCGGAGGGTTCTTCGCTACCGAAACTTTCTGGTCAGAGAAGCTGTGAAGATGAAGACCAAGACAGCCAGTCTTTTGATGGAAGTAGGGGCGGAGTACACCAAAGCACGACTCCACGGGGCAAAGTATTTCCAGGAACTGCTTTGCAATCTCGACTATGTGCCCGAATCTGTACTCAACCTCTTGCAGATGACCAGAAGCAATATGGAATCTTTTTCGAGAATGGAAAAATCATTGATCCGGGCACTGCGTTCTGATCCGCAAATCAGCAAGCGAGTTGAGTTGTTAATGAGTATTCAGGGTATTGGTGAAGTTACTGCTCTGACTTGGGTACTGGAGATTGGTGATGTCAGCCGTTTTGGTCGTATCGGACAGGCGGTCAGCTACTGCGGTTTATGTAGCGCGCAAAAAGAGTCCGCAGGAAAGAATTACCGGGGGCCGATATCAAAAAAACGAAACAAACACCTGCAGACTGTTCTGATTGAGGCATCCAAACTGGCGCCACGCTGGAACCCGCAATTAGCAGAGGTTCATGAACGGGAGCTTACAAAAGGCAACCGAAATCGAGCAACACTTGCCGTTGCCCGTAAGCTGGTGGCCTACATGCTGGCAGTTGATAAAAATCAAAAAGAATTTATTCCAAAGGAGGCAGCTCTGCAAGAAGTAGCGTAGACGAAAACTGATTTTTGCGGCTTGGTTTTCCCGCCGGTTCTTTCGAAAAGGGGTCTGTGCAAACTTTTGGGTGATGCACCATTTGGTCTGTTTAAAGACTGGCGGGTTTTGATCCAAACTCAATCTTCTGTGATGGCGAGCAGCCTGATACTGCAAATAGATGTCTGGTCACAAGCCTGTTGTTGACCCAAGGGATAGAATAAAAAGACGACAGCTGCAAATTTCATTAAGAGCATAGGGATAACGGCATATCGCCCTGGATATAGGTGGTCGAACAGTTCCGAATAGAAGTAGGGTTCTCCACCGTTCGACCACCTATATCCAGGGCCCGTGCACATGGGCAGCGCTACTGAATAAACAGGAAATCTCCGTTTTCCACTTGACTTTATTTATCATAGATGACTCCTTTTCAAAATTTGTTTGATTGTTGTGGCAGTTGAATTGGCAGAACTGCTCAAGAAACGTGTGGAGGTGGAAACTCTCATGGATCTATCAGGTTTTGTCTCCGATTGTTCCCGCAATCTGCAGATTCTACATTTCAACGGCTTCACACAGAACTGCAATAAATAATTCATAA
>CAMYNC010000253.1 GCA_947259685.1 uncultured Desulfuromonadales bacterium
CTGACCCCAAAAAATCAGGCTGCATATTTAAATTGCTCAATTTGCACAGATTATTATTTTCCTTGACGGGGGCAAGATAGAATGTCCCTGGGTCGGACACAGCTAAAGACCACCTGTTAGAGTATGTCCGGGGTTGGACCACGATATTCCTATTGTCGAGACCTCAGGTGGGGAAGAGTGAAGTAAACGGTCGTTCCATTGTCAAGTTCACTTTCCACCCGAATTTTCCCACCGTGGACTTCGACGATATTTTTGACGATACTCATGCCCAGACCCAGTCCTTCGCTCGCCGTGTCCGAGGCGTCGACCCGGTAGAATTTGTCGAAGACCTTTTCCACCTGCTTCGGGGTCATACCAATGCCCTCATCCTCGACGGAAACTTGAAAAACGTCTCCTGCCGATCGGCCGGCCACCCTGATCGTGCTTCCGGGCGGAGAAAACTTGATGGCGTTGCTGATCAGGTTTTCCAGAACTTGCTCTAATTTGATTCGATCCGCAGAGAGTTCGACCGGCTCCTCCGGCAGAGAAAGTTCCAGTTGGTGATTGTCTGTTTCCTGCTGGAACTCGGTCGTAATCTGTTCCAGCAATTGACAGATATCGCAAGGCGCTTTCTGCAGGGAGACTCTCTGTCCCGCTTGGATCCGGCTGAGATCGAGCAGGTCCGAGATGATGATCTCAAGCCTCTTGCTTTTTTCGTGGATGGATGAGAGGAATTCCTTCTGCTGGGCCGGATCGACGATCCCATGTTCTTCTCGCTTCAACAATATCTCAGAAAAGCCTATGACCGAGGTCAGGGGGGTTCGCAATTCGTGGGCGGCTGTGGATATGAACTCGTTCTTTATCCGGTCAAGTTCTCTCTCCCGACTCACATCGCGCAACAGAGTGATAATGCCTGAAACCTCTCCATGTTGGTCATTGACCACTTCAGAACGGGCCTGGCAGATCCGTGCCCCCGTATCATCTCCCCCGAAGGTCCATTCAACGCTACCCTGTTCTTCCCTCCCGTCACTGATGGCAGACAGTTGATCCAGCAGCAGGGTCCCGGCCAGGACCTCTTCCATGGGGCGCTGAAGGTTCTCCATTTTGCACCGCTCCAATATCGTTTCGGCAGAAGGACTCATCAGCACGATTCGATTGTCCCGATCGGTGAACAAAAGTCCATCGGAAATCGCTTCGAGGATGAGCTCAATTTTTCGTCGAGCCGCCTCGGCTTCGGCCAGGGCATCCTTGAATTCAGCGGTGCGCTCTTCCACCCGTTGTTCCAACTCCATGGCTTGCTGCTCAATCTTGTGATAGTTCAGAGCATTCTTAAGAGCCAGGGCAATCGGTGGGACCAGAAGATGTATGATCTGGTTGGTCTCGCTAATGCGGTCCAACCCCGGCTGGTCAAATAGCAACAGTGTGCCGATCAATTCACCGCCGACAGCGAGCGGGTAGCGCACCATGGATTGAATACCTGCTCGCGTCAGCGGGGCTTGTAATGGGTGGTTTTGCGGAAGTTCTTCTGGGGAGAAAGGTAGTTCTTCTGGGGAGAAAGGTAGTTCTTCCGGGGTTTTTCTAAAACAAAAAAGGTTAAGGTCGTCAGCCGAAAAAAGCGTAGCTCGCCGCAATGGGCTGACTGTCAAAAGCTCATCGGTCTCTTTATCAGGTCGGTGGGACAGAACCATCACGGTTCTCGCGCCGCAAAGTTCACGCAGATGTTCAGTCAGTACCTCCCCCAGCCTCTGGGGGGAGGTACTGACCAGCAGTTCTGTGATAACCTCCACGGCCATCAGCTGTTCAGAGAGCGAAAATGATTCGGCTTCTTTGTTTTCACTCATGTTAAACTACCTTGTTCTGCTCCCATGCTCGCCCCAGCCTGTGCTTCTAACAGCGCTTGCAGCATGATATCCAAGGTTACGGTTTCAACTCGCCAAGGCAGGCCGCTGTAGGCCGAAAACTCTGCCAGTTCCTTTTCCGGCACCGGTGTCAGCCCGGTATCCAGGTAGACCAGAACGCCCCGGTTTTCGCCCATCAGATCGTGCGCCACCTCCCTGGACAGCCCCAGCTCGTTTTTCATGATCAGTTCCCAGCGTTTTGCCCATTCAGGAAGGACCAAAAAGGCCCCTTCTTTCATCAATTGTCGATAGCGCTCGCGCCCGACCAGCAGTTGTGCGCAGTTGATGACGTTTACCCGACCGACCCGAAAACGACGGGTCAGGTCGAGCATTCCTGCGGAGCAATCACCATAGACCAGGACCAGACGGACGGACGGGTTGGATCTTTGTTCGAGCCTGGCGGTTAGGGTTTCTTCGAGCTGGGAAGGTTTCATGTGCAGCATAGAATCAAGAAAAAGCAACGTTCCATCGATGAGTCCGCGCCGAAGGAGCTCTTCCATCTCCTCCTTTAACACACCGCAACAGAGCCAGATAGTGGCAGCACTCATAAGCCACAACCGATTTCTGCCGAAACGGTCGCTCCGGCCTCGAGCATGGCGCGCAGATTCTCGGCAGGAGTGATTTGTGTAACGTCCGCTCCGGCATTGGCCAGAATGTAATGACCCGCCGGGGCGGCAGTCCGCAAACACTCAAGACTTTTGGCATAAACCTCGGCAGCTGAAAGGGCGGGCAGGGTCAGATTGTCCAGGTTGCCGATCAGGGTCAGATCGGGTCCCAGCAATCCTCTGGCTTCGGTGAGATCGTCCTTTGATCCAGCAATTATGCCGGTCAATCCGTCCAGACCTGGAAGCAGATCAAGGATGTGATTCATGCGTCCACCGGTACTGCTGATGACCATGGGCCCGTGGATCTGGGAAAATGTTTCTTTTAGGTGAGGGAGACATTGTTCGGCAAACAGCTGACGAGGGCTGATCTCCGCAGAGGCCATTCCTTCGGTAAATACCAGAAAATCGGCCCCCGCCTGC
Source organism: uncultured Desulfuromonadales bacterium (assembly GCA_947259685.1). The sequence continues at coordinate 2,903 of CAMYNC010000253.1, forward strand.
AGGAGGGCGTTGGCCCAGGGCACAAAAAACGCGGCGGTGTGTTCAAGAAGTTTTTGCGCAAGAGCAGGGTCAAACAAGACCATTTCCATCCACTCCTCCATTCCGACCAGCAGCGACGGCAGGGTGCATGGGCCGGGCAGGACACTGACAATGGGCACTTCTTCTTTGTACAACGTTGCCAGTTGCCGGTTCGCCTTAAGGATCATCGGGAGACGGCCGGTGCTCAGGAGATCCGGGAGCGGCAGGAGCAGAGCATCGGCAGCCTGTCTTGCCGCAGGTCGCTTCATGTTGGGGACTTGGTTGGCAAACCAGGCCACCTCCCCCCCAAATGCCTCGGCGATGACGCTAAAGTCAAAAGCTGTCATCACCAGGTCGAAACCGAATTCAGCCTGCAAGGCTTTTTGCCCAGCGACATAGGCAGAAGCATCGCTGAACAGGATTCGCAGATCGACGCCTGTCAACTTTGCGCCGTAGGCCCCCAACATCGCGAATATTGGCAGGCGATCCACCGGTTGCCCCGACAGGGTGTTTATTACCCGCTGGTAAGAGTTCATGGTGCCTCCTGTTTATTCACCTTCTCCTGCAACCGCATGAAAAGTTCATCCGCTGCGACGGCATTGTGGGCCGTACCGTCCCCTCCGACTTCGGCGACTAATTCAGGACGCCAGTTGAATACGGCACCACCGACGGCTAACATGATCCGGTTCGACAGGCCGCGGGCGTCAAGCAAGTCGCGCAATTTGCGAATATTCAGCGCGGTGGTTTGCATCATGGCCGATGCCCCGATCACACAGGCGTTGACTTCGAG
>CAMYNC010000254.1 GCA_947259685.1 uncultured Desulfuromonadales bacterium
GATTCGACCCGCTGGGCCTGAGTGAGGTTGCGTTTTTCAATCACAAACGACGCCTCGGGATTGACGGCGAGGGTGGCTTTGCTGAGCATCTGTTCATTGAGGGGGGGTCTGGCGGCATTGCTCTGGTTGCAGATCACCAGGGCCAGGCTGGAGCGCTCGAAGATCCGTTCAATGACCTTGTACTGCTGAATCTCATCGAGATTTTTCAGCTGAGCGAGCAGCTGCGGGTCGCTGAACAGCTTTTCGAGCGACCAGTCCTCAGGCTCCGCCCAGCGAACAAACCTCATCTCGACATCAGCGAACATTTGCCACAAGGAATCGATATCGTAACTGATCTCGTTGACATTCAAACAGCGGTCGACAAATTCGACCTCATTGACCTGCGCCGTTCCCTGCCAGTAATTCCCTTGGAAAATCGTCTCTTCCGCTGCTTGCGCCAGCAGCCTTGCCGCTGGCAGTCGGTCGGCAATCGGCTGCTCTTTCGGGCTGAGCAGATCAAGCCCGTCGATAAACCGCTCAAGCGGCTGGCGACCGAAACGACCATAAACCATAAGCGAGATGACCCCGTGCGGGGCGAGGACTTTTTGCAGGTTGGCCAGGCCGGTTTTAGGGTCTGACAGGTGGTGGAGCACACCGGAGGAGAAAATGACGTCGAAGCCGCCTTCCGGCACCTCAAGGCCATCCAGGGTCATCAGGTCGGCTTTAACGAAGCGGATGTTCTTCAGGCCCCGTGCGATCGCATTCTGCTGGGCATCCGCCAGGCCAACGGCGTTGATATCTGCACCATAAAAGCTGATATCCGGTTGCAGGGTTGCCGCGCCGATCAGTCCCAGTCCCCGTCCACAGCCCGCATCCAGAACCTGAAGCGGCCTGTCCCTGCGCGGTGGCTGGTTCACATAGCTGAGCAGCAGGCGTGCATCGAATCCGGTCCGCATGTTCGGAGTCCCGGACGGATAGGGGTACTGCTCATACATGTTTTTTACGGCGACGGTTGTCTGGTCCACGGCCAATCTCCCTCTGGTTAAAACCTGATTCAGTGAGTAGAAGTTTATCGTTCTCCTCCTATCGGCAATGCTATGTACTGAGTTAAGCAAGAAGAAGTGGTTTTCATGGTTTAGCTGGGATAAAAGAAATTTAATAAATTTTTTTCTAAAAGGTTTTCCTCCGACGGCCGAGAAGCCTAATACGCAGCAAGAGGCATCGGCGGAACTGACAGGTTTCCCGGTAAAAACCCGTAGCCTGCGCCAACCGAATCACTCAGAGCACGGACGCTCATGTAACCAAAGTATATGGAGGAGAAAAAATGGCTTTAACAGTTAACACCAACGTCGGTTCTCTGAATGCTCAACGAAACCTGGCAAAATCCCAGGGCGCCCTGCAGAAGTCGATGCAGCGTCTGTCTTCCGGTCTGCGCATCAACAGTGCCAAGGATGATGCCGCCGGTCTGGCGATCTCAGACCGTATGACCTCGCAGATTCGCGGTATGAATCAGGCGGTGCGTAATGCCAATGATGGTATTTCCCTGGCGCAGACGGCTGAAGGGGCCTTGCAGGAGAGCACCAACATTCTGCAGCGGATGCGCGAGCTGGCCGTGCAGGCCTCCAACGATACCAACACCACGGCTGACCGGACCTCCATCCAGGCGGAGATAACCCAGCTGACCGGGGAGTTGACCCGCATCGCCGACAACACCACCTTTAACGGCAGGGCGCTGCTCGACGGCACCTTGACCGCTTCGATCCAGGTCTCGGCGGATGGCAATTCGACCATCAATATCGGCCTGGGCCAGGATTTTGATGCGGCTGGCCTGTCTGTCGATACGGTCACCGTCGACAGTTCGGCGAACGCAGCCGCTGCCGTCGGCTCGATCGATGCGGCGATTACTTTGATCGATGCCAACCGCGGCACCTTGGGCGCCGTGCAGAATCGATTGGAGTCGACGATTTCGAACCTGTCGAATGTTGCCGAAAATCTCTCTGCCGCCCGCTCGCGGGTGCTGGATGCCGATATCGCCGCTGAAACGGCCGCGATGACCAAAAACAACATCCTCCAGCAGGCCGGGGTGTCGATCCTCTCCCAGGCGAACCAGACTCCGCAGCTGGCACTGTCTCTGCTTGGAAGTTAACCTCAGCAACCAGAAATCGGCAGCCAGGGGGCCATTGAGCCTCCTGGCTGTTCTGCGGCCAACAGAATGATCAGCGAGCTGGTCTGGCAGAATGACTGGTCCGTGCAAACTGCTCCTCTCAGGGTTTCCCTCCCCCCTCAGAAAAACTTCCCAGAATTTGAATTAAAGGTTCTTGCCTTTCACCATATGGTTTTTTGGCCTTTGCCTCTCGTGTCGGCAGATAGTTTAATTTTTTCTCTTTCAGGGAAATTGTTTAATGATTCGGGGAGTCTGCATTCTGTAAATGAAAAAACGGCCTAAAGTCCTGAAAAATATTGAAAAAAACTAAATTTTTTCTAAAGATCCTGCTGGGTGCCGTCGACAAGAGTGTCACGCAGACAGAAAAGGCAGGGAAAGGTGGTGAGCTGGAGTAACTGTCAAGCACTGCGAGCAAGAAAAAAATGGGAGCACGGACGCTCTCAGCAACCAACTCATGGAGGAATATCATGGCATTAACAGTCAACACTAACGTCGGTTCTTTGAATGCACAACGTAACTTAAGTAAATCGCAAAGTGCTTTGGCAAAGTCGATGACGCGCCTTTCTTCAGGTCTGCGTATCAACAGCGCCAAGGACGATGCGGCCGGTCTGGCCATTTCTGACCGGATGACCTCCCAGATCCGAGGGATGAACCAGGCGGTACGGAATGCAAACGATGGTATCTCATTGGCTCAGACCGCTGAAGGTGCTCTGCAGGAAAGTACCAACATCCTGCAGCGGATGCGCGAGCTGGCCGTTCAGGCCTCGAACGATACCAACACCACTGCTGACCGGACCTCCATCGGGGCTGAGATCACTCAGCTCACCAGCGAGCTCGATAGGATTGCCAATAACACCCAGTTCAACGGCAAAAATCTGCTCGATGGGTCCCTGGCTGCTTCTATCCAGGTTTCGGCGAACGCCGATTCGACCATCAATATCGGTCTGAGCCAGGATTTTGATGCGGCTGGTCTGTCGGTCAATGCGGTTGCGGTTGATACTTCGGCCAACGCCTCTTCGGCGGTCACCTCGATCGATTCGGCAATTACGCTGATCGACACCAACCGCGGTACCCTGGGTGCAGTGCAGAATCGTCTCGAGTCGACGATTTCGAATCTGTCAAACGTTTCAGAGAACCTCTCCGCGGCGCGTTCGCGGGTGCTGGATGCCGACATTGCGGCTGAAACTGCTGCGATGACCAAGAACAACATCCTGCAGCAGGCCGGGGTTTCGATCCTCTCCCAGGCCAACCAGACCCCGCAGCTGGCACTTTCGCTGCTCGGGTAAGTAAGTAAACGGGAACCCAAGCCAGGGAGCAGCTTTACCGCTCCCTGGCTTGCCCTTGCCGATGGGGCGGGGGGTGGTCTTAGTGTAGGAGTACGTTATGAAAATCGAAGCAGTCAATATCGCGGGAGGAGCTACAACCCCGCAGCCGGTCGCCGCAGATGAAGTTGCCGCCGCCCGGAAAAAAAAGGCAGACCTCAGTCAGGATGCCGAAGAAACCGCCAAGGCGAAACAACCGCAACCGGAAGAATTGCTGCAGCAGATCAAAGGTTTGGCGCAGAGGTCATTCGCCAGGTCCCAGCCAAGGAAGTCCTCGAATTGAAGCAGACTTTGGAAGATCTGCGCGGAAATCTGGTCAACACGCAAAGCTGACTCTGTGCTGTAAGCAACACGGCTGAGAAGGGCTAAGGTGGGCGGAGGAGATTATGTCGATTACATTTGGTGGTTTAGCGACAGGCATGGATACCAGCGCAATTGTTGATGCGCTGATGGAGATCGAGCGGCAACCGATTGAGCGGATGGAAAGGGATAAAGCCTATTTCACCAGCCGCCTGCAGGCCTTTAACGATCTTGATTCCAAGCTGAGTGAGCTGCAGGAAAAAGCCGAGGCGATCGACTCCGCCAAGGAGTTGAATGCGCCAAGTGTCACCAGCGCCTCCGAGGAGTTTTTCACCGCCAGCGCCGACAATACCGCCGATCTGGGCAACTACCAGATTGAGGTGGTCTCCCTGGCCCAGCGGCAGAAGGATGTCAGCCAGGGCTACGCCGATTCGGCGGCCAAGACCTTCGGTACTGGGGATCTGGTTCTCAACGTCGGGGGCGTGGACAATACGATTTCTATTGATGGTACCAACAATTCCCTGGCCGGGATTGCCGGAGCGATCAACGATGCTGATCTGGGCGTTTCCGCCTCGATTATCAATGATGGCTCGGCGACCCCCTATCGTCTGGTCCTGACTGCCGATACGGTTGATGCCGTGAATCCCTTTTCCCTCGATGCCAGTGGTCTCTCTGGTGGCACAGATGCCAATCCGGTCGCTAACAATGTGGTGGTCCCCACCCAGGCCGAGATCAAGGTCGATACCATTTCGATTAAAAGCGATAGCAATACCATCAGCGACGGGATCGCCGGGGTGACTGTGGAGCTGTTGAAAAAGAATGAGGTGGGTGCAACCACGGTGATGAACGTTGAGGCAGATCCGGATGCCACCAAAAGCAAAATTAAGGATTTTGTGACGGCCTATAATAAGGTCATCGATTTTGTTGCTGAACAGAAGGATGCCGACTGGGCGCATGACTCTTCCTTCCGTTCAGTGATTCGCCGTTTGCAGAATATGCTGACCACTCCGCAGTCCGGCGGGAGTGGAACCTATTCAACCCTTGCGGAGTTGGGCTTCGAGACCCAGACCGACGGTACCATCGCGCTTGATGATACCGCGCTCTCCGATGCCATGGACACCGATTACGCCGGGGTCATTTCCCTCTTCGCCGGAGAGGATGGCGTCGATGGGGTGAGTAAGACCTTCGCTTCTTACCTTGATTCTATGACCGATTCTATCGATGGCCTCTATGCCAGCAAGAAAGCTGGAACCGATCGGAACAATCGACGTATCGACCAGCAGATGGAACGATTGGAGGCAAGGATGGCCTCACGAGAGGAAACCATTCGTGCGCAATTCTCAGCTATGGAAGAACTGGTCAGCAGCCTCAACGCCCAAAGCAGCTTTTTAACACAACAAATGAGTTCCCTTAGCCAGATGAACAGGAGCTAAATAGTCATGAATGCCTATATGAATCAATATAAGAACAATCAGGTTGTCACCGCCTCACCGGAAAAACTTCTCATCATGCTCTATGATGGCGCAATTCGCTTTGTCCGCCAGGCCAGGCTGGCAATTGAAGAGCAGCGAACGGCTGACAAGGCTCAGGCCATCAGTAAGGCGATCGCCATCATCACCGAGTTTGACAATACCCTCGATCATGAAATTGGCGGGGAGATCGCCGCTGACCTGAGTCGTTTATATGACTTCATGGTGCGAGAGCTGACAGCTGTGAATGTCCGCAATGATGCTGAGCGGCTGGCCCCGGTGGAAAAAATCCTGCTTGAGCTGCGCAGTGCCTTTGCCGAGGCGGCCGAGATTGTTCGCCGCAGCCAGCCACAGGCGCAGCAAGCAGGAATCGCCGGTGGTAGTTACAGTACCGCCGCCGCTTTTTAACAGGTCTGGCTATGGATGATATGCTACAAAAATCCCTCGCACAATATCGACAGATCCTGGACCATGCCCGGCAGCTGGAGCAGCTGCTGCAGAACGGAACTCCGGAACAGCTGATCCGCTATACGGCCGAATTGCGTTCTATGCAGGAAGCAGCGGGCCTGAACGACCGTGACCTGCTGGCCGCTGTTGCCCGCGATACCGCGCACTGGCAGGCCCATCCCCTCTATCAGGAGCGGCTGCAGCTTTTGCAGCAGGTTGTCGACATGAACCAATTGATTTTGCCTAAAATCCATGGCATGATGTCTGTCGCTGCCGCTGATTTGGCGCACTTAAAAGAGGGAAGAGTTGCGGTCACAGGCTATCATCAACCCACCGCTCCTTCGCCCCGCTCCTCACGGGGAGTTGGCTGAGCCGGAATCAGTCAAAGCCCCATATTTTTATCGATCCTTATTCTGGATCTGTCATGTCTGCACTCGATTATCTAAAAGAATACCGTGTTGTTAAAGTCCACCTGCCTTTGCAGGATGGCGGTTCGCTGACGCTTGACGGCGTTGCCAAGACGACTCGCGATCCTCAGTTCGAAATCACCTTTCTGCCCGATCAACTCAACAGCGAACAACTGAATGACGAAGAAATTTGTCAGGTCATCTTTGATGTCGCTGGCGCGACCCAGTCGGTCCAGGCAAAAATTACTGAGGTGCTCGGCGACGCCAAGCTGCAATTGGAGATGCGCGAGGCCCAGGTACACACCCAAAAGCGGGCTTATTTTCGCGTCGAGGCTGGCCTCTCAGTGCGCTACTGGCGGCTGGACGACGAATCTGCCGAGGATCAATCGCTGCAGACGGCGATCAACATCAGCGGCGGCGGGATGCGGCTGCCGGTCGAGGAGCCCCTTGAGCCCGGAACGCGGCTCGGTCTGGAAATCAATGTGGATGCTCCCGCACCGCGGCTGATTGAATGCGCTGGCGCTGTTGTGCGCCGTTTTGAGTGCGAGCAGAGCGGCTGGCAGGTTGCTCTTAGCTTTGTCGATATCGAGCAGGAGGATCAGGATGCGATTGTCGCCTACTGCCTTGCCGAGCAGCGCAAGCAATTGCGCCTCAAGGTTCAGGTGCTGGGTTCTTAAGGCACCTTCGGCAGATAAATAAAAAAACCAAAAAGGGCCGGCGATCTGAGATCGCCGGCCCTTTTTGGTTTTTTACAGAGGCGGGGTGGGCTTCAGGCCCCGAAGGTGCCGAAGGCCAGTTCGTGGGCTGGGGTATAGGAGTAGTCAACCCGGCGCTGCCTGAGGGTCTGGAAGATCTCGCTACAGTTGCGGCCATTTGCCTTTGCCCGGTAGAGTGCTTTGTCTGCCTCTTCGATGACACTGGTGGGATGCAGCGAACCGATCCTGCTGGCGCTGCTGATGCCGATGCTGACTGTGATTGGCTGACGGTACTGGCGCAGCTTACGGGAAACCTTGGCGATCCGCTTGTGAATCCGCTCAGCCAGGATCAGG
>CAMYNC010000255.1 GCA_947259685.1 uncultured Desulfuromonadales bacterium
GTCCGGCTTGATCAGGTGCCCCGCCTGGGCGAGGGGCAGGGGCTGGCGCTGGGCGAGAACGTTCTATTGGGTGATCGGGTGCTTGATTTGAGCCGCAAGATCCTGCTTGAGGTGGGACCGGTATCTTTGGCTCAGGCAAAAACTCTGCTGCCTGGACAGCCGCAGGCAAAAGAGTTGGGCCAGATGGTGCGGCAGTACCTCGATCCAACGATGGAATTCGACCTTGAGCTGCAGATTCAGCCAGGCAACGGAGCGGGACATCAACTCGGCCAGCAGGATGTCATTCTCGGTTGGACCTCCTGGCTCGGCAATATCGGTCGGCAGGGCAATCGAATTCATCTGCCGGGCAGCTGTTTTTAACCAGCACGCGCCCGGCCGACGCCAATTTTAACGCGAGACTTTTACCACCAGACAGGATGGATTGGTTATGGACAATAAACATCTCAAAACCCTTCTCGAACGGCTGAACGGCCATTGCGTCAAGGCCCTGGAGTCAGCTGCCGCCTTCGCCACGACCCGTGGTCATTATGAGGTCTGTATTGAGCACCTGGTGGTGAAGCTGCTGGAGGAGGGTGGCGGAGATTTTGACCGGATTCTCAACCATTACGGTATCGATCTCGACGGTCTCTGGCAAGGCATGCTCGATAACCTGTCCCGGCAGAGATCTGCCAATCCGGGAAAGCCGGCTTTTTCGCTGCAGCTTTTTCAGCTTTTCGAGCGGGCCTGGGTGGCCAGTTCCCTGCACTATGCGCAAAGCAGCATCCGCTCCGGAGTCCTCCTGGAGGCCTTGGCCGAGATGGCACCGATGCTGCCCGGCAACGGTTTCGCAGCGCTTGATGAGTTGCCGGTGGAACAGTTGCGGCGTGAGTTTCCAGGGCTCGTGTCCGGTTCGCTGGAATCTGCCGAAGACCCTTCGGCGTCCTCCCCGACCCCGGCCGCACAAAAACAAGCTGGTCCAGCGGCAGAGCATACCTCCAGCCTTGAAAGTTTCACCATCGACCTGACCCAGCGCGCCGCTGCCGGGGAGATCGACCCGGTTTTGGGGCGTAACACCGAAATCCGCATGATGATCGATATCCTCACCCGGCGCCGGAAGAACAATCCCATCGTCGTCGGCGAACCGGGGGTTGGCAAGACCGCCGTGGTCGAGGGTCTGGCATTGCGTATCGCTGCCGGATCGGTTCCTGAAGGGCTCAAAAATGTGCGTCTGCTGACTCTCGATCTCGGCCTGCTGCAGGCCGGAGCCGGAGTCAAAGGCGAATTTGAAAAGCGCCTGAAAAACGTCATCGATGAAGTAAAAGCTTCGCCGACCCCGATCATCCTGTTTATCGATGAGGCCCACACCCTGATCGGGGCTGGGGGTGATGCCGGTATGGGAGACGCGGCCAATCTGCTGAAACCGGCCTTGGCAAGGGGTGAACTGCGCACCATTGCGGCGACCACCTGGAGTGAGTACAAGCAGTATTTCGAACGGGACGCTGCCCTCGAGCGCCGCTTTCAGCTGGTGAAAATCGATGAGCCTTCAGAGCGCAACGCCATCGTCATGCTCAGCGGGTTGAAGGAACTTTATCAGCAGCATCATGATATTCTGATCACCGATGAAGCGATCGAGGCGGCGGTGCGCCTCTCAAGCCGCTACATCAATGGCCGCCAGCTGCCCGATAAAGCGATCGACTTGATCGACACTGCGGCAGCCCGGGTGCGAATGGGGCAGGCCGCGGTGCCTGCCGTAATCGACAGTGATCGTGAGCAGATCGCTTATCTGGAGCGGCGTCTGGCTCACCTGGCCGAGGAACAGAACAATGGCTTGCCAGTCGATGCCAGATTGCTGGAAACCCTGGAGCAGGAGCTGGAGACGACCGGTCAGCGACTGGCGAAGATCGAACGGCAGTGGCAGAGCGAAGGCGAGCTGGTCGGGAAAATTCATCTGCAGCGCCAGACTCTCTCCTCTGAGTCGAACGACCAGAAGCAGCCCCAGGGCAGCGTCGTGGTTCCCTTGAAACAGCTGGATCCGCAACCTCGTGACCAGCTGAAGACCCTGCAGGGCGAGCAGCCACTGGTGCAGCCGGAGGTCAACGCCGAAGCGATCGCTGAAGTGATCGCCGATTGGACGGGAATTCCCGTCGGTCGCATGGTTAAGAATGAGCTGACCGCCCTACTCGAATTCGAGGAGGTTCTTGGTCAGCGGGTCGTCGGCCAGTATGCAGCCATCGCCGCCATCGGTCAGGCGGTACGCTCCGGCAAGGCCGGGTTGCGTAATCCTGATGCGCCACTGGGGGTTTTTCTCCTGGCCGGGCCAAGCGGCGTCGGTAAAACCGAAACCGCCCGGGCGGTAGCGGAACAACTGTTTGGCGGCGAGCGGTTTCTGGTCAGCATCAATATGAGTGAATACCAGGAGGCGCATACCGTCTCCCAACTCAAAGGTTCACCTCCCGGTTATGTCGGTTTTGGTGAGGGGGGAGTGCTGACCGAGGCGGTTCGCCAGCGTCCCTACTCGGTCATTCTGCTCGATGAGGTGGAAAAAGCGCACCCCGATGTGATGAATCTGTTCTATCAGGTTTTTGACCGTGGCTTCATGCGGGACGGCGAAGGGCGGGAGATCGATTTCAAAAATACCGTCATCATCATGACCAGCAACCTCGGTGCTGAGACGATCACCGAACTGGCGACCCCGCCGGAGCAGCTGAGTGATGACAGTAGTGACACTGCCGCAGGCGATGCCTGGCAGATGCCCAGCACGTCCGAATTTCTTGAGGCCCTGCAGCCGGCCTTGCTGAGCTCCTTTGCCCCGGCCCTGGTTGCGCGGATGCAGGTGATTCCCTTTTTGCCGCTGGACCGGGAGGCGCTGGAAAGCATCGTTGCCATCAAACTCGATCAGGTCGCCCAACGCCTGCACGAAGCGCACGGGATTGAATTCCGCTGTTCAGGCGAGGTGCTGCAGTCGCTGGTTGAGCAGTCTGCTCAGCCGAACACAGGTGCGCGCTTTCTCAACGCCCTGATTGAACAGCAGCTGCTGCCTGGAGTGGCGAGGAGTCTGCTCGGTTTCATGGTCGAAGAGGATATGCCCGACATTTTCTCCCTGGAGGTCGATGAAAATGGCGCATTATCCTGCTTGTTTGCCGACCGCGCAGAAGTGAACCCTGAAGAGTCAGCATGTCATTAAGCAGTTGGTCAGTGTTGCTACCACTTAGCCTCGGATAATCCAGATGAGTTCATCACTTGCGGCAGACAATCTGTTTAAAGCCTCAGCCAACCAGAGCCAGTTCGCCTTCAAGGTTCAGGACCTGGCCGAGACCACTTTCATGGTGAAATCCCTTTCCAGTGCGCAACATGCGTTGGATCAGGATTACAGTTTCGAGGTGGTTCTGCAGTCTGCTGAAGCGATTCTGCCAACAGCGCTGGTCGGGCGCCAAGCGGTTCTGGAATTGTCCCCGGGAGATGCCGCTTTCCCACCACATATCGCCGGGGTGATCAAGGCTCTGACCTGGGCGGGGATGTCACCCGGCGGGCGGGAGTATGTCGCTTCACTCGCTTCGCCACTCCATCCTCTCACGTTGCAGTCTCAGCAGCGAATCTTTCTCAACCGCAGCATTCCGCAGATTATCGAAGAGGTGATCGGGCAAAGCGGCTTTGCGGTTGAGCTGAAAATCGATCTCCAGCAGAACTATCCACCGCGCGAGTACACCGTGCAGTACGGTGAG
>CAMYNC010000256.1 GCA_947259685.1 uncultured Desulfuromonadales bacterium
CCGGGCCCGCCGACCATCCGTCCGGCCACCGCACGGGCCAGATCGATGACAAAATCCCCGGCCCCGGAACGCAGCAGAAAAGCACCGAAGAGGATAAACATGAAGACGTAGGTGGAGGAGATGCTGGCGATGGTGCCGAACAGCGCATCGTCACCGTAGACGCTACGAAACAGGATCGTCTCCAGGCTTAATCCGGCGAACTTGAAAACCCCGCTGATATGCTGCCCCCACCAGCCGACATAGGAGAGGGCGATAATAATCAACACCGGGATGAACCAGCCGGCCACCCGTCGGGTGAATTCCAGGGCGCAGAGGATCAGGATAATCCCGGCCACCCATTCGGCCGGCGCCAGGCTGACGCCCCGCGCGTAAATGGCGTCTTCCATGGCGATCAGGTAGAGGGCAGACCCGGCGGCCAGCAATCCCAACAGCATATCGAGCAGCCGCCAGCCGAAACCGGCTTCTTTGCGCAGCGGGTAAACCACTGCGGCTATCAGAGCGAAGCCGGCAAAATGCAGGGAGTTCTGCCACAGCGACGACAGCACGGTCACGACGTTAAACCAGAGGTGCAGCAGCGAAACCGCCACCCCAAGGATGATCAGCAGTCGGGCCGGTTCAGGTTGTTGATCGTTTTCAACTGCCTGCATAGATGGCGAACTCCATAACAAAAGCAGACGGCCGCTCGGAAAAGGAGCGGCCGTGAGAAATATCTGTTACCTGGCTATCAAGCGGTCCGGTATCTGGATTCCAACTTCCTTGTAATATTTGGCGGCACCGGGATGCAGCGGCATCGGCAGTCCGGCAATCGCTTTTTCGATCGACATCGCCTTAGTTGCGCCGTGGATTGCATTCAAAAACGGCAGGTTCTCGTAAATCGCTTTGGTGATCTGGTAAACGGCATCCCCATCAACATCAGCCCGGACGCCGAGGAAATTCGGCTGGGCGATGGTGTTGATATCTTTCGTCTGCCCAGGATAGGTACCGGTCGGAATCTGGTAGCGGGTCCAGAGGTTTTTGCCGCCATCAGCCTGTTTCAGCTGTTCATCGGTGAAATCGAGGACGGTAATATCATCACCCATATTTGCCAAAGCTTTGGTCACTGCACTGACCGGTGCGCCAGCCGGGGTACCCATGCCGGCGACCTGGCCGTTCTGCAAGGCATCAGCGGAAGGACCGTAGCCGACATAGACCAGACTGTAGTCCTTCTCGACATCGGCCCCCAGGTTGTTCAGCAAGACAGTGTTGGAGCCGAGGGTCCCGGAGTTTTTTTTGCCGAGTGCCAGCGACTGCCCTTTCATACCAAGCAGGTCGGAAACGGTGCCGGTTTTGACGAACTTTTTGTTGATAGTGAAATGCTCGACGTTCTGCCAGAGCATGGTCACCGCGCGCAGATCCTTTTGCGGACCGGCACTGGCGATCGGGCCGGTACCTTCCCAGGCGTAAGAGCCGTACAGCCCTTGAAGAATGGCGAACTGAACTTCATTGTCGCGCAGCAGCTTGATGTTTTCACCGGAGCCAGCCGAGTTGATCGCCGACATGCCGATCTTCTGCTTCGGCTGCAGCTTGACCTTCACCAGGGTCGACAGGGCAACCCCGACCGGGTAGTAAGTGCCGCCGGTGGAGGCGGTCGCCATCAGGAAATTGCGTTCTTCGGCGGCCTGAGCCGTACCAAAGGAACCACATAACAACGTCAGTGCAGCAACCAGAACCGTGAACAGCTTAAATCGCATCATCTCTTCTTCTCCTCAGATCGATCGGGTTGATCAGAATATCAACTGCCCACATTTGGCAGAGACAAAGGCGACAAATTTGCTAACTAGCTGGACTCATGAAGATTTCACATCCTGATTAACTGTACTGGAGATATATGAAGTTGCAAGTTCCGGATTTTGAAGTCAATTCCCGTGTGACGCAGCCGGAGCGGGACCGATCAGTAACTCCTGACCATCCCCCCATCAACCATAATCGTACTGCCGGTCACATAAGAACTGACCCCGGAAGCCAGAAAACAGACCACCTTGGCGAATTCCTCAGGATCTCCGTAACGCTGTAGTGGAATGTTGCGCAGCGACTCTTCAACCACCTGTTGCTTGCTGATCCCCTGCTTGTCGGCCTTGAGCTGGTCGAGATAGGCGGTCCGGTCAGTGGCGACCCGGCCTGGCGCCACGGAATTGACCAGGATGTTGTAGGGGGCAAGTTCGTCAGCGAGGCTTTTGCTTAAACCGAGAATCCCCATGCGGAAAGCATTGGAGAGGATCAGGCCGGGAATCGGCTGTTTGATCGAAGAGGAGGTCACATTGATGATCCGCCCACCACTCTGTTTCAGGTCGGGCAAGACTTCACGGATCAGCCGCACGTAACTGAGCAGGTTTAGCTCAAAAGCAGCCTGCCAGGCGGCATCATCTTGCTGCTCAAAACCACCTCCGGGCGGTCCACCGGCGTTATTGATCAAAATCTCAATCGCTCCCAAGCGCTTGCGGGTGGCGGCAACCAGCGCCTGGATATCCTCGCTGTTGGTGATATCACAGGGGTAACATTCCACCCGCCCCTTGGCCCTTGCTTGGAATTCGCGCTGGGTGATTTCAAGCTGTTCAGCGTCACGGCTGGTGAGCATCACCTCACAACCTTCAGCAACAAGCTGAGTGGCAATCGCCTTGCCGAGCCCTTTACTTGAGGCCACCACCAGAGCAATTTTTCCCGTCAGGTTCAGATCCATGTCGATCTCCCGTAAGCGCTAGAGGACTTGTCAGAGCAGTCAGAAGTTTCTCTACCAAGCTTACCGCAACGCATAAAAATTCTTGCTCTACCCAAACAAAAAAGGCCTCCCATCTCTGGAAGGCCTTTTTTGTTTATCCTACTAAATCTTATTCGCCGAAGTAACGCTTCAGCAGCCCGGCGAAAGCCGAACCGTGACGGGCTTCGTCCTTGCACATTTCGTGGACGGTGTCATGGATAGCGTCCAGATTAAGCTGCTTGGCTTTGGTGGCCAAATCTTTTTTGCCCTGGCAGGCACCATGCTCGGCAGCAACACGCGCCTCCAGGTTGGCCTTGGTGTCGGCAACCAGCACATCACCGAGCAGTTCGGCGAACTTGGCGGCGTGCTCAGCTTCTTCCCAGGCGATCCGCTTGTAGGCTTCGCCGATCTCCGGGTAACCTTCACGCTCAGCCTGGCGGCTCATCGCCAGATACATGCCGACTTCGGTGCACTCGCCGGTGAAGTTCATCTTCAGACCCTCGATAATCTCGGGATCGACGTCCTTGGCCACCCCGATGCGGTGCTCATCGGCCCACTGCAGGGCAGCGGTTGCATCCTGCTGCTGAAATTTCGAGGCGGGAGCACTGCACTGCGGGCAGGCTTCCGGAGCACAGCTCCCCTCATGGACATAACCACAAATCGTACAAACAAATTTCTGCATCGGTTCCACTCCTTTGTCTCAGTCAGGTTAATTAGTTACAAAATCGGTCACGATTATACAAGTCTCTTCCGCCCTGTCAAGAGACTTTTGTTCTGCGAAATCGATCGAAGTAGGATAGGCTACAGTTCAACATTCAACAACTCTGCGGATCGAAAAATGTTCTCTGTTGGCTTGATTTACCTGCTGCTGATCGGCAGCGCGTATCTGTTTCTCCTGACCGTCGATCGATCAAAGACCCAGCAATCGCTGCAGATTGCCGGGCAGTCGCTGCTG
>CAMYNC010000257.1 GCA_947259685.1 uncultured Desulfuromonadales bacterium
CACCGGGTGCCTTGATGGGGCTTCTGTACTGCTGGTGGATGATGTCATGACCACCGGGGCGACGGTGCGCGAATCGGCCATCGCCCTGCTGGCGGCTGGAGCTGCCGAAGTCAAAGTGGCGGTCGTCGCCCGCGCGCCGGCAGAATCGGGCAAAGATTTGCGCTGATTCGGGGCTGGGGTGGGCAGTCATTGTTCTGGTATTTTTTCAGGCAGCTGGTATAGTGGGAACAGTACTTCCCCTATGAGTAATAAAATTACCGATGAGGTTGCCGCATGCCTATCCATCGCCTGCTGGCTGAATACCCTCTTGATGCCCTGCTGCAAACGATTCCCACCGGCCTTTTTCTGGTCGATACCAAGCAAAAAGTGGTCTACTGGAATGGTGAAGCTGAACGTCTTACCGGCTACTCCGCCGCGGAAGCCCTCGGTCAGCACTGCTCCTTTCTCTCTGGTCTGCCCTGCGGAAAGTTTTGTGGCCTGTTCAATGATCAGGTCAAAAAGCCGGTTATTGGGGTGGCCTGCACCATTCGCCACAAGGATGGGCGCCGGGTCGAGCTGACCAAAAATGTCAATCTGCTGCGGGATAAGAGCGGTAAGGTCCTTGGCGGTATCGAGGCGTTTATCGATCTGAGCCAGCAGAAACAGCAGGAAAGCGAGCTGCGCCGGGCGGTGGCTGAACAGACCAGCGAGCTGCAGCGTGAAAAGGCCAGTTTGCGAGCTGTCCTTGATGGCATGGTCGATCCGGCCTACATCTGTGATCCTGAATTTCGTATCACTTTTATCAATCGCGCCATGCGCGAGATCTGTGGCGAAGCTGTCGGGGAGCGTTGCTATCAGACCTTTCATGGTCGGCAGGAGGCCTGCGAGTCCTGCCCAATGCAGGAGGTTCTGGCTGGCGCGGTCATTCAGCAGGAGCGGAAGCTGGAGGCAACCGGACGCACATACGAGATCGTCCATTCCCCTTACCCAACCAGCGAATTACCATCCCGCAAGCTCGGAGTCTTCAGGGATATTACCGAGCGTAAAGAGGCGGAAAAGCGTCTGCAGCAGGCCAACCGTGAACTGGATGCCTTCGTCTCGACCGTATCCCACGATCTGCGCTCCCCGCTGACCCCGCTGATCGGTTTTGCCGAGCTGCTTGAAGAGCGCTATGCTGAGCAACTCGACCTGATTGGGCAAGAGTGTCTGGCCGAGATTAAAAAGACCGCCCACAAGATGGAAGATCTGCTTGAAGATCTGCTGGCCCTGGCCCGGGTCGGGCAGTTGAAGGATCCTGATAAACCGGTCGATACCACGCGCTTGGTTGAGGATGTCAAGGTTGAGCTGGCCGACAAAATTGTCAAGTATCAGGCCCGGGTGACGATTGGCCGGCTGCCTCAGGTGCTGGTTCCCGAACCTTTGCTTGCCGACCTGTTTCGCAATCTGCTCGCCAATGCCCTTTATTATGCAGCGGAATATGATCCGCGCATTGAAATTGTCGGCAAACAATTGCCCGACCGGGTTCAATTTCGGGTGATCGATCATGGGCCGGGGATTTCCGCAGCTGAACGGGAAGAGATCTTCGAACCGTTTCGACGCGGCAGCAGCGGTTCCGGTCGAACCGGCACCGGGATCGGTTTGGCCACGGTGGCCAAGATCGCCCGGGTGTTCAACGGCAACGCCTGGGTGGAGGAAACTCCCGGCGGCGGTGCAACTTTTATGGTTGAATTTGCAATGCAGGGAGATACTTGATTGTCCTCCTAATGGTTCCTGCCAGTTCACCTTCATTTCCATCTCCAGCCTTTGTTGACATTCTGAAAATTTACGAGATCATAGTAACTTCAACGCTTTAAAACTGCTTTTTATGCTGGTTGGTTTCGGTTGATGTTTCCTTTTTAACTCAGCAGGCAGGAGGATTTATGCGTATGGCCAAGGATTTAGTAAAACTGTTTTTTGTTGGGCTGGTTTGTTTCGGGTTAGTGGCTTGTGGCGAACAGCCTGCGCAGCAAAAGGCTGCTGTGACGAAAGAAGAGAAAAAGGCCATTGTTTGGAAGCTGGCAATGACCTGGCCGACAAATTTCCCGATTTTCGGCGATGCCGTCACCAACATGGCGGAAATGGTCAAGGAGATGTCGAACGGGGAGATGGAGATCCGCATCGACTCCAAGAACAAGCACAAGGCGCCCTTCGGTGTGCTTGACATGGTCAAGGCCGGCCAGTATGAGATGGGCCATTCCGCTTCTTACTACTGGAAGGGCAAGGATACAAACACCCTGTTCTTCACCACCATGCCCTTCGGCATGATCGCTCCTGAGCAATACGCCTGGTTCTACTACGGCGGTGGTATGGAACTTATGAAGCAGGTCTACGACAAGCATGGCGTTTACTCCTTTCCTGGCGGCAACACCAGTAACCAAATGGGGGGCTGGTTCCAGAAGGAGATCAAGTCGTTGGACGACCTCAAAGGGTTAAAAATGCGGATTCCCGGTTTTGCTGGTGAGGTGCTCTCCAAGCTCGGCGTGGTGGTCACCAACATCCCGGCCGGGGAGCTCTATACTGCTTTGGAGCGTGGTACCATCGATGCCCTGGAGTGGGTCGGCCCTTCCCTGGATCTGAACATGGGCTTCCATAAGATCGCGCCTTATTACTACACCGGTTGGCATGAACCGGCCACCGAACTACAGTTCATGGTCAACAAGGGTAAGTTTGACGCCCTGCCACCCCATCTGCAGAAGATCCTCGAAACGGCGATGAAGTTTGCCGCCTACGACATGTACGCTCGTTCCTATCATGACAGCGCGGAAAACTGGGCAAAAATCTCTCAGGAGTACCCCAACATAAAAATTCGCACCTTCCCGCCACAGGTGATCGCTGCGATGAAGGCTGAAAATGCCAAGCTGCTCGACGAGACTGCGGGCAAGGATGCAACCTTCAAGGAGATCTACGAAGCGCAGAAAGCCTATATGAAGAAGGCGCGCAGATGGACGGAAATCTCTGATTATGCCTATCTGAAAGATAACCTCGATTGATAGCCAACTGAACCAACTGAAGCAGGCTCCCGAACCGATTCGGGGGCCTGCTGTCTTGCCGGGCAGGGAAGCTTATGCTGGAAAAAATTGAACGAATAACCGATCGTTTCTCCGACCTCACCGGCTGGCTGGCTGCCTTGCTGCTCCTGGTTTTGCTGGGCAACGTTTTTTATGACGCGATCATGCGCTACTTCTTCCGCTCCGGATCGATTGCTCTGCAGGAGTTGGAGTGGCATCTCTTTTCGGTGGTTTTTCTGCTCGGCATCTCTTACGCCCTCAAAGAAGATGGTCATGTCCGGGTCGATGTCCTCTATGACCGCTTTTCGCCGAGGTGGAAGGCGGTTGTGAATATTGCCGGTACCTTCATCTTTTTGATCCCTTTGGCGCTCCTGATCATCAACGGCTCGCTCTGGTTCGTCAATGAGGCCTATGAAATGCAGGAGATCAGTGGTGATCCGGGTGGCTTGACGCACCGGTATCTGATCAAGGCGGTCATCCCCGCCGCCTTTGTCTGTCTGACCATTTCGGCAGCAGGGTTTGTCGTTCGCAACCTGCGGATTTTTTTCGGCCAGGAAGCCCCTCCCGTGCACCACAGCGAAGACGATGTGCTCTGATCCCTGCCGCAATCTCCCT
>CAMYNC010000258.1 GCA_947259685.1 uncultured Desulfuromonadales bacterium
CGACCGACAATTATGATCGTCATCAATCACAATTACGCGCATTTTCATAAGAACAGTCTCCGCCTTTTTCCAACATCCGTAAACTATACCGCAGCTGCGTTAAAACGTCCCCTTACTCTGGAAAGTTTATTCGACCACTATCTCCATAGACTGTCATTAGGCTAAAATTGAAAAAATGAGACTTTCGACAGCATCTGGGCCGCTATGCAATCGATCCTGAAAAATATCCTAAAATTGCTCATCCTTGCCCCTCTGGTGGTGGTGATTGCCAACTGTTCAGCCAACCGGGATTGGCGCACCGCCAGCCGTGAGCCGGCTGGGATTGCACCCGATCCCTCCTCCACCAGTGAAGCGGTGCTGCAGGTTTACGGCGCCTCTGCCTGGGGCTGGCGGGGCTGGTTTGCCATTCACACCTGGATTTCCGCCAAACGCAGCGGGGAAAACTATTATACCGTCTATGAGGTGATCGGCTGGCGGGAACATCGTGGTATGCCGGTGCTCAGAATTGCCAAGGACTACCCGGATCGTCACTGGTTCGGAGAAAAACCAGAGTTGTTAGTTGGCCATCAGGGTCCAGGGGTCGATAAGCTGATCGCTGCGGTCGAGCGGGCCGCGCAAGATTATCCATGGAAAACCAGCTACAAGGTTTTTCCAGGTCCGAACAGCAACACCTTCACCGCCTGGGTGGCGAAAAAGGTCCCTGAATTAGAGTTAGACCTGCCCTTTTCAGCCATCGGCAGCGGTTTTGTCAAGGAGTCTGAAATGGCTAAGCACCAGTAGGTTTGCTATTATAGGGATGCCAGTATGCTAAGATTTAACAATCGAATGGATTATATAATCTTTCGATTTAACCATGGAGGAGAAGAGCGATGACTGAACACAGCTGTCAAAACCCGGAAGAGCATTGCGATCTGCATGCATGCCAACTCACCGCCAGCAAAAGAAATCCAGAGGTTGACAAAATGTTTGAGAACCCGCGTTTCGCCTGTACCAATTGCGGAGCAAAAGTTCATGATGAGGCAAACGTCTGCATGCCCAAACCACTTTGATTGGTGCATTCAGGATTGCAAAATGAGGAGCCAGCCTGTAGAGGCCGGCTCTCTTTCTATTTCAATGGGTTATGCAATGAAGCAAGGTTAAGGCTACAGCTGATAGCCGGCCCCGGCAAATTGGATATTGGCCGGATCATCAGACCTTGGCGGCGAAACGGCATGCACCCCATCACAGGAGGGGCATAAACCGACAAAGGTGGTCAGCACAAAGTCAGTACCGCAGCCCTGGCAGCTGGTGGTTAAGCCACCGCCTGGAATCGGCCGTTCGCGCAGCACGCCGCCGTGGGCATTATAAACAAACTCAACTAATTCCCGGCCTTCCGCATAGGGACCGGCACCGCTCCCGCAACTCCCACAATTTCCCATCGATAAACTCCTGGTTAGGTTTTTATGCTGAAACTTGACCCGTTCGTCCTGCAACATATATCAGTCACATCGGCAGGAGGAAATGACGCAGGTCAATTTTAGGGGTTTGAAAAGGAAAGTTTAAGGCTGGGATGAATAACAAGACAGGCCCGACAATCTAGCCGGGCCTGCTGTTTATCAATCGGGAGGGTTCTCTGACGCCGCCTTGGCTTGATTTTCCTGTTGCAAGGCTAGCAGGTGCTACATTCATTTCATGTGAAGTGTCCGAGATTCAGCCCTCAACTCCTTATGGCACTTCTACTTTTTGACGTCAGGGTTTTCCGATTTCTGTTTCCTACAATTTCATTATCCTCCTGGACAGATTCTGACACAACCCCTGCAACGCATTTTCTTCAGACTGCTACAGGTCGCTGGTCATAATGAACAACGGCTGGCGCAAGAAGGATTCATAAATCGGCCGTAAGCGGTCAGTTTCATAGTATTTTGCGACATCGACCACCTTTTTTCGCCCGGTCACCACGCTGATCGGCACATTGTCGTAGCAGCCGTTGCGCAGGCTGACCAGTCGTCCAGATGAACCCTGCAAAATCAGATCGAGAGCCAGGTTGCCGTAAGCCATAGGTACGATCGAATCCATTGCATCTGGATCACCACAACGCACCAGGTAACCCAGCCGTTGATTGACCACATTGACCCGCCGCCCCTGGTTGAAGCGGGGGGAGAGCTCTTTCAACTGCTTAGCAACCTGATCGCCGATGCCGCCGAGTTTTTTATGGCCGTATTGATCGACGTCCTCCCCTTCGAAAGACATCGCATCATGATGGGTCATGGTCGCCCCTTCGGAGACCAGCACCACCGAGTAATTACTCGGATGCCGGCGGCGATCATCGCTGAGCAGCTCAGCCAGATGTTCGATCTCGAAGGGATATTCGGGAATCACGCAACGATCGGCAGCGCCAGCCATGGTCGGCAGCAGGGCCGAATACCCAGCATAGCGACCGAAGACCTCCAGAACCAGAAAGCGTTCGTGGGAACCGGCGCAGGTACGCAGACTATGGGTCAGCTCGATGGTCCGGGTCACGCAGGTGGAAAAGCCGATACAGTAGTCGGTACCAGGCACATCGTTGTCCATGGTTTTCGGAATGGCGACAACCTTGACCCCGGCTTCGTGCAGCCGCAACCCATAGCTGAGGGTGTCGTCACCACCGATCGGAATTAGTGTATCGATGCCGAGAAAATCAAGATTTTTCAGCACCGTCGGGGTAAGATCGTTAATTTCATCGCGGTACTCATCGCGCAGATGGGGCGGGACATTACTCAGCGGGAGGTGACTGGGACGGGTCCGCGAGGTATGCAGAAAAGTCCCCCCGGTCCGCCCGGCCCGGTTGACCACCTCTTTGGTCAACTCCTGAACGTGCTCACTGTTATCCGCCTGCGGATCAGGAATCAGATCAACCAGCCCAGCCCAACCACGGCGGATTCCGATCACCCGATAGCCTTCGCGTAAAGCCCGCACCGTCACGGCACGAATCGCAGGATTAAGGCCTGGGACATCGCCGCCGCCGGTTAAGATGCCAATAGTCCCCTTTGCGGTTGCCATAGGATCGCCTCCCTGGAATTAGACCTGAATCAGTGAATAGACGGCGGCGAATAGCACAAATCATTGAATTGTCTGAGCACTGCAAAAATCACCGCTGAACCTTTGGCTGCAGCTCAGATTTTTGCATCACTCATTCAATCCAAGTACTTGCACTCGTCATCCATCGTTTACTCACTGATTCAGGTTAGAGATAATTCGAAAGCAATGAGATCGCTGTTCTAATGGTAGACAATCTTAGGCGCCTGGCAACTCTTGGGGGTGGGATATTTGGATTCGGGACAAAGGAGAGGAAAGATCTCTTTTGGAAAAAGCGTCAGGTCGCGCCCCGACGCTTTTAAAATTTAAAAACCTGGTTATCTACTTCGCTCCACCAATAACCAAAGAACAGATAATCTCCTCACGCCCGTTCGCGGATGCTCACTTGAGACGCAGAGAACGCTGAGAAACCTTAAGGCTTGATGGTGGATTTTTCTCTGTGGGCTCTGCGACCTCTGCGTGAGAGGCTTTTGCCCTTTGATTTCAAAAAAATCAATCGACCGGTGCCTTAATTGAAGCCAACTTCAAATAAGCCGAAAAGACTTCACCAATGCCTCAAAAACCGACAAATCCCGCGAAAAATAATGAATCTCCGTCGCATAAAAACTCAGCAGATAAAACCGCTCGGTGCCGGCAAATCCATACAACAGCCCCTGATAATTCAACCCCTGCTGATTCTCAAACCCAAGTTGCAGCCGAAAACCATTTTGTCCGGCAATTTCGGCCGGCCGGTTCGAGAAAACCTCGATACTCGTCATCCCCTGCTGCGTCTTGAGCAGTCGAATGGTCAATTCCGCCAGTTCAGATGGCAGCAATGAGCTGCTGGAGACTTTATCGAGGGGTGCAAAGGCTTCATTATGCGGCGCATTGTTGAGAGTGATAAATTGCAACGCCACACCATCGCGAGACAGCAACAGTCCATCAGAATCTTCGCCATAGCTCATCCAGCCATTCGGCAGCTGGACAAAAAACCTCTCGCCGGAAAATTGGGCGTTTTCGGTTTTTACCATCTGCCAACCTGGTGATGCGCAGCCAAACAAGAGTACGATCAGCCCCAGTGCAAACCAGATCCTTAGTGGCATGGCTATCTCCTCGCCTTGATCTGCTCGAGATAAAACAATACGTACTCGCGATCAGTCGCCTGGGGAGCAAGCACTAAATATTTTTCCAGGTTTGCCCGCGCCTGCTCATCTTGCTGGAGTTTAAAAAAATGATACCCCAGGGCCCGGTAACTCGGTGCATATTCGGGCGCCCGGGAAACGGCCTGGGAATAGGCATCCAGCGCAAGTTGCAGATCACCTTGCTGGCCACGCAACCGGTAGGCTTCGCCCAAATAGTAAGAAGAATAGGTGGGATAAAGATCAGCAGCCTGATCGATCTGCAGCGCCATGGTGACACTTTTATAGTGCCCCATCGACAGGTCGTCCTCCAGCGCCAGGAGGCGCAGATCATCCGTCAGTGCAAGGTATTCCAGTTTACCAACCTCCCCTGCTCTGCCCTGCTGCTGATGCATCTGCTGAAAATTTTCCACCCGCTCCTGCATCTTCGGATGGGTGGAAAAAAAGAACGGTTCCTGGACCTCGCGCGCTTCAGTCTCTGCCGCCATCCGCTGAAATATTTTCACCGTTTCCGCACTGCTGTAACCAGCCTGCAGCAAGCGCTCAAAGGCAACTTCATCCGCCTCCGTCTCCAGGGCCTGCGAATAGCCGGAAATCGAGGAGCCGGCCAGCACCGAACCG
>CAMYNC010000259.1 GCA_947259685.1 uncultured Desulfuromonadales bacterium
CCTTCTCGGCGGCTTCTGCGGTTTTGCGCGGTCGGCCACGTTTGGGCTTTTCTTCTTCAGCCGAGTCGGCAGCTGCAGTGGTGGCGGGCTCCGCAGAACTGGGCGCTTTTTTTCTGGTGCGGCGCGGGCGTGGTTTTGGTTTTTCCTCTCCCGCCTGATCGTCCTTTGGAGCGGCCTCGGTCTTATCCTCAGGTGTTTCTTCAGCTGGGGCAGTTTTCTTTCTGCTTCGGCGGGCTGGTTTTTTCGCCGCGGGCTTTTCTTCTGCCACTTCAACGGCTGCGGTTTCGACTTTGTCGGGCTGCTCCTCTTTCGAGCCCTCGCTCTCTGGTGCAGTGGTTGTCTTGGCCTCTTCGGTCGGCGGCGCTGCTGGATCGCTCGCCACCTCCTTGACCGCTTTCTTTGCGACGGGTCTGCGCGAGCGCCGGCGCTTTGGTTTCTCCTCGCTGGCAGGTTCACTCGTTGAAGTTTCTGCTTGCGGATCCGGTTGCTTTTCTGGCTGAGGTTCAGCAGAGGCCGGAGGACGTTCGGTGGTCACTGGAGCAGGTTCCTGAGGCGCCGAGTCTATTGCCGAGGGTTTCGATGCTGATGCTGCTTCCGCAGGCGCCGGTTCGGTGGTCGTGGCGACCGATTCTGTGGTGGCTATATCTCGCTGGGCAGCCTGCGGAAGCGGCTCTGATGTCGGGCCAGCAGCCGCGACACCCTGGTCAGTCGCGGTAGTTACTTCAGCAGCGCTGGCAGTGGCTTCTTGCGGAGTCGCGCTGGCTTCTTCGCTGCTGCGATCGGTCTTTCTCCGCCGCCGCCGGCGACGTCTTTTGCTTTTTCGTTCTCCGGGCTCTTCGCCACTTTGTTCAGCGGGTGATTCAGTTGCCGACTCGGCAGATTCCCCTTCGGCTTCTGTCGGGGCTGGCTGAGAAGCTGCCGCGAGGGCCATTTCGATCTGGTTCGCATGGGTCACGGGAAGAATTTCACGATCATTGTCGGTACTTTTTTCCCGCTTATGTAGTTCTATTGCGATCTCGCCGGGAAGCATGTCGGCAATACCGATGATTGAAATTTTCAGGTTCAGGCGGCGTTCCAGATCGACCAGAGATTGGCGCTTACTGTTAAGCAGGTCATTGGCGACTTCCAGCGGGACGTTCGCTTCGATAAGACCGATATGGCCTTTGGAGGCTGCGGCATGGATCTGGCGCAGCAGCGAAACGGCTTGATTTTCAGCACTTTTAATGCGTCCCTTGCCTTGACAATGGGGGCAGTCAAGATAAGCGCCGACGCTTAAGGTTGGTTTGAGGCGTTGCCGACTCATCTCCAGCAAACCGAACTGACTGATCCGCCCGACAGTGACCTTAGCTTTGTCGTCTTTGAGCGACTTGCGCAGCTCCTGCTCCACTTCGCGGATATGCTTGCGATCGCGCATGTCGATAAAATCGATGACCACCAGACCGCCAAGATCGCGCAGCCGCAACTGCCGGCCGACTTCGGCGGCCGCTTCCAGATTGGTTTTCGCCGCTGTTGCCTCAATGCCGCTTTCGCTCGACATCTTGCCGGAGTTGACGTCGATCGCCACCAATGCCTCGGTCTGGTCGATGACGATCGAGCCGCCGGAGGGCAGGGGGATCTGGTTCTTTGCCAGGGTGTCGATCTGCTCCTCAATCTGGTAGCGGGAGAAGATCGGCCGGCGTTCCCGGTGTTGCTTTACCAGGTGGGCCAGCTCCGGCATGACCAGGGAGAAGAAATCTTTGGCATCCTGGTAGACCTTTTGATCATCGATCAGGACTTCATCCATTTCGCTGCTGAAATAATCGCGGATCGAGCGGATCACCAAGTTGGACTCGCGGTACAGCTGGGCTGGGGCTTTGACCTGATTCTTGCGGGCCACGATTCCTTCAAACAGCCGGACTAAATAGTCGAAATCGCGCTTCAATTCCTCTTTTTCTTTACCGATCCCGGCGGTCCGGACGATGTAACCCATCCGCTGTGGCAAGTCGAGTTCGGCCATGGTTTTTTTCAGTTTTTTGCGTTCGCTATCATCCTGGATTTTTCGCGAAACGCCTTTAGTGCTGCTGTCGGGCATCAACACCATGTAGCGGCCGGGAATCGATAAGAAGGTCGTCAGGGCGGCGCCTTTGTTGCCGCGCTCTTCCTTGACAATCTGCACCAGGATTTCCTGGCCGCGCTGAAGGATCTCATTGATCCGCGGCCGGCTTTTGGAATCTTCTTTGCTGGGGTAGAGGTTGGGATGGATCTCGCCGATTTGCAGGAAGCCAAGCTTTTCGGCCCCATAATCGACAAAAGCGGCCTGCAGCCCCGATTCCACCCGGACCACCACCGCTTTGTAAATGTTGCCTTTGGTTTGTTCTTGACCGGCGATCTCGATATCGAGTTCGCTTAAAATCCCATCAACAACGATCGCCACCCGATTTTCCTCCGGGTGGGAGGCGTTGATCAACATCTTCTTACTCATTGTATAAACCTTTCAAGCCGCTGGGTTCAGCGGGATAGCCAGGAAACCGCCTCAATGAGACCTCACCGCAGTTTGCGGGGTCTGTCGGCAATCTCCTGCTCAATTCAGGGTCCAGTCGGTCCAACTCAGGGCCGAGCGCACCAAATTCGTTGATTGTTTCCTATGCTTTGCCGCTCTCGACGCCGTTGTGGCGGAGATGCGGGAAAACTCATCAATGCATCGGAACTATATCAGATAAAAATCATCTGTAAAATCGAATAAATGGTAATGGCGATTTTTTCGCCGGAAGAGGTAAAGCGAGGCGGGAGGTCAGAACTCAGAACCAGAGGCGCAACCCGGTGACGATCGCTATGTCGCCTACCTGGACGCGATTTTCTAGATCACCATAGAGCTTGCCTTTCATGGGGGGGGATCTGCGCAGGGAGGTCGAGGCCAATGCCGCCACAGAAACTGTCCGGTCATGACAGCCTGAGTTTCCTGCCAAGGGCTGGTTCTCCCGGGACTTCCGCCTGACATGCCCACCCTCAGACTCCGCAGTGAGAAAAGAAGGGCAAGGTCTTGGCGAAAATCCTGCTGGTTTTAATTTGTTTCCGTCTCGAAAAGTTCTTCCAGCGCCTCTGCCTCCTGCAGGGACAGAAGGTAATTAATCAGGTTCCAGCGGTCGGCTGCACTGATAGCCGGAAATGCCGGCATGCCGGTTTTCCCGGTACCGTTGCCGATGATCCAGAACTTTTCGCCCGGGTTGTACATGCCGCTGTGCTTCAGGTCGAGAAAGTTGGCCGGCGGTGTCGGCAGGGCGGCCGCAGCCGGCCCTTTGCCGTCCCCTTGTTCACCGTGACAGGCCGCGCAGTTCTGCGCGTAAAGCTCCTTGCCTTGCGCCAGGGAGGCGGAATCCGGAATTACCGGCGTCCGTTCCATGACCCGGTACTCAACAGGGACCTTCTGCTTGACCGCCATCATCGCTTGCATGTGTTGGTTCATGGCTATTTTTTCCGGATGTTTTTCGTTCCCGTGTGCTGCGACTGAACCCGCAGATGCAATCAGCAGCAATAAGGCGTAAAGGGTGAACCGCTTAGCT
>CAMYNC010000260.1 GCA_947259685.1 uncultured Desulfuromonadales bacterium
GGGGGGTGACCATGATCGGCAGACGCTCAACCAGGTAGCGGAGAATTTCAAACGAGGCGCTCCCTGAGCCGATAATCATCGCCGCACGAAACACCGTCACCGGCACCTTACCACGGCGCAGGATAGCGGCGACCTCGCCGCGCGAACGCAGGTGTTCACTTAATCCCTCGCCTTCTTCACCGAGCCCGCTCAGATAGATGATCCGCTCAACCTGCGCGGCTTCTGTTGCTGCCACCATGTTAGCCGCTGCGGTGCGGTCAGTATTGGCGAAATCCTTGTTGGTCGGGTCCATGGAATGCACCAGATAGTAGACCGCGTGGCACCCCTGGCAGGCGCTATCCAGAGAGACCCTGTCGAGCAGATCGGCCCTGACAATCTCCAGCCCCGGGTGGTTCCCCCAGGGGCGGTCAGCCAGTTTAGCCGGGTTGCGGGCCAGGGCTCGGACCCGGAAGCCTTTATCCAACAGGCGTGGAATCAGGCGTCCGCCGATATACCCGGTGGCTCCGGCAACCAGAACCAGTTTATTGTCAGACTTTCCAGACATCGCATCTCCATGAACAGGGCCTGTGATTAATAGTAACAGCAACAGCCGGTAGCAGAGATTTTCGCTTTCGGCCGTCGATCTCTGTTCTCCCAACCATTTGCTGATAAGCTTAACAGATAAACTATAAACTGAAGAACAATTAAGAGGAGGTCAGATGCCGGAAGAAAAAATCCGCTTGGGAATCAGTTCCTGTTTGCTGGGAGAGAAAGTCCGTTTTGATGGCAGTCATAAGCTTGATCGCTTTTTGACCGACACTCTTGGCCGCTACGTCGACTATGTGCCGGTCTGCCCCGAGGTGGAAGTCGGCCTGCCGACGCCGCGCGAAACACTACGACTGGTGGGGACTGCCGATGCCCAGCGACTGGTGTTTTCCAAAAGTGGCGAAGATATTACCGAGCAGATGACAGCATGGGCGCAAAAGCGGGTGGTCGCGCTGGAAAAGGAAAATCTTTGCGGCTTTATCTTTAAATCAAAATCACCCAGCAGCGGCATGGAGCGGGTGCGCCTTTATGACCGCAACGGAGTGCCGAACAAAACCGGTGTCGGGCTGTTTGCCAAGCAGTTCATGGAGCACTTTCCGCTGCTGCCGGTGGAAGAGGAAGGACGCTTGCACGACCCACGGCTGCGGGAGAATTTCATCGAAATCATCTTTGCCCTCAAGCGCTGGCGGGAAACCCTGGCCCAGGGGAAAAGTGCACGGGGGCTGGTCGATTATCATACCCGGCACAAGCTGCTGATGATGGCGCACAGTCCGGAAATTTACCGGCAGATGGGCAAGCTGGTTGCCAAAGCCGGAGAGATTGATGCTGAGACCCTTTATCAGGATTACCTGGCGCTGTTGATGAAGGGACTGCGCCTGAGGACTTCGCTGGCGAAACATGTCAACGTGTTGCAGCATGTGCTCGGATATTTCAAGAAGCAGCTCAGTGCTGATGAAAAGCAGGAGGTGCTGACAGTTTTCGAGAGTTATCGGGCCAGGCAGGTTCCACTGGTCGTCCCAATCACCCTGTTGAATCATTTTGTCCGCAAATACGATCAGCCTTATCTGCAGCAGCAGGTGTATCTGAACCCGCATCCGGTTGAGTTGAGTCTACGGAATCATGTTTGAGCGCAGCAGCAGCGTTCCGGCGCAGCGGGTTCGACGACTGAACGAGCGACCGATCAATACAAATGGGCAGTTCGTTCTCTACTGGATGACAGCTTTTCGGCGACCGTTCTATAATTTTGCCTTGCAACGGGCCATTGAGCAGGCAAAGGAATTACGGAAGCCTCTCCTCATCCTGGAAGCGCTCCGCTCAGATTATCCTTACGCCAGTGATCGCTTGCATCGCTTCATCCTTGGTGGGATGGCCGACAACGCCGAACATTTTGCCAGGACTTCGGCACTCTATTTCCCCTATGTGGAGACCGAGAAGGGAAGCGGAAAGGGCCTGTTGGTAGAGCTGGCAAAAACCGCTTGCCTGGTTGTCGCCGACGATTGTCCGGCGTTCTTTTTGCCGCGGATGCTACAAGCGGCGGCAGACAGAGTAGACATCTCGCTTGAGGTGGTCGATTCCAATGGACTATTGCCGCTGCACAGTGTTGCAAAAGATTATCCCACCGCCTTTGCTTTTCGCCGCTTTCTACAAAAGGAACTGCCGGGCCAGCTGTTCGCCTTTCCGCAGCAGGACCCTTTGCGCGAAACAGAGCTCTCACCTCTGGGAAAACTGCCGGAGAAGATACTCCAACGTTGGCCGCAAGCCTCTGCCGGGTTGCTGGCGGCAGAACCACACAGGCTCGCTCAATTGCCGATCGATCACAGTGTGGTCAGCACAGCTGCGCGGGGCGGCTGGCGTGAAGCGGATGAGTATCTGCAGCGTTTCCTCAAAGAACGTTTGCCCGATTACCCGCGGCGCAGCGAACCGGACCGAGAGTTCACCAGTGAACTCTCGCCCTACCTGCATTTCGGGCAGATAGCGAGTCATCAGATCATTCGGCAACTGATCGAACAGGAGAACTGGTCGCCAGACAGACTCTCCCCTGACACCAAAGGCAAACGGAGCGGCTGGTGGGGTATGAGTGAAGCCGCCGAGAGCTTTCTCGATGAACTGATCACCTGGCGCGAAATCGGACTTAATGCTTCTGTTTTTCGGCCGGACTACGATCAATACAGCTCGCTGCCCGACTGGGCCCGTGAGAGTCTTGGCAAACATCGCGAAGACCCGCGTCCTTATCTCTACAATTTCGATCAATTTGAGCAGGCCAACAGCCACGATCGGCTCTGGAACGCGGCCCAGAATCAGTTGCGGCAGGAGGGACGAATTCACAACTACCTGCGCATGCTTTGGGGCAAGAAAATACTTGAGTGGAGTATTGATCCCGAAACCGCACTGCAGACCATGCTGACCCTTAACGATAGGTACGCTCTCGATGGCCGTGATCCCAACTCCGTCAGCGGCATCTTCTGGTGTTTGGGACGCTACGACCGGGCCTGGGGCCCGGAGCGGCCGATTTACGGTAAAATACGCTATATGAGTTCGGAGAACACTGTGCGCAAGTTTTCGGTTAAGAACTATCTAGAGCGCTATGCTCCAGAAAAGGAGAAGCAAAAATGAGATATCTAAAACCCCTGTTCCTCGGTTGCTGTTTTCTATTGCTCACCGGTGTTTGCAGCTTTGCCCTGCAGGTCGGAGATACTGCGCCTGACTTTAAAGCAATATCAACGGCGGGTGCTATAGACCTGTCGCAAACCCTGCAGCAGGGTCCGGTGGTCCTTGCTCTCTACTATGCTGATTTCACCCCGGTCTGAACGGGCGAACAACAAGCTATTCAGCGGGATATCAGCCGCTTTGAAAAGCTCAACGCCCAGGTCCTGGGCGTCAGTGGTGATTCAC